>CAMYPV010000052.1 GCA_947293975.1 uncultured Ezakiella sp.
AATTGTTTTGAAAAAATTTCCACGAGATTTGCCACGCTAAGTATAAGTGAACCAACAATCATCAATATCAAGCCGGCACCGATTTTTCTTTTTGACTTGTGCAATATAAAAGCCTCGAGCGACTTACTTATAAACACAAGTGTAAAGATAATTGCCTTTAGATGCATAGTCTCTATGATTTTGAAAGTATAAAGCGCAAGTGACGCCACGACGATGACGCCACCGACGATGTAGATGTTGTTTAAAAGCTTTTCTAATTTTTCCATTAAAATCCTCCTATTATATAGACGTCGGAATTTTCCAGAACGTTTTGCTCGATTTTTTCACGCAGAAATCTCGCGTCAATTGCTCGCACATGCGCGTATTTTTTTGCAAAAAACGGCAAAAGTGGATTTGCAAACGAGTCTTTGACGATGGTGACACTGCCTTTGCCGCTGCCTTTGATGTCGAGGATTCCGTAGTTTCCGCCGATATAAAACAAATACGGGTCTTGAGATTTTAGTTTGTCAAAATTGTATATGTTTATTTTTTTGCCGTCAGCAATGGCGGTTAAATTTTTAAACTCGTCAAGATATATGCCTTTAAAAACATCTTTTACAACTATGCCGGTCTTTCTACTGAGTCCACCGCGAAAGCTGTATTCATCAGTGGTTTTAAAGTCGCTCATCAAGTCCAAATGCTCGATGAGTTTCAAAACGCCTTTGTCGTTTAAATGGTGATCGCCCTTGTAATAATAACTCGAATCAAAAAGCTTCATATAGTTTTCTGCACTGTGATTGTCGGTTAAATTTATATAATTTTTGATGATTTTTTCACGCGTGCCTTTTAATCTTGCGGCGTGTGGCAAATCTGAATCATAGACGATTTTATATGGAATTGCCACCAACTCTGAAGGATTACTTGCAAATTTTTCTGCACGCGGATTTTTTAATGGCGTCTGAAATAATACATTGCTTTTTATTATTATATTGTCAAACTCGCTCACTCCAAAAACCAAATTTGCATACGCTTTTAAGCTCAAAAACTCTGGCTTAAACGCAAATCTATCCGACAGGAAATCCTCGAGTGCGCTTGTGTACGCTCCGTCTTTTAAATTGGTGAGTGTCAGTGTGGGTGCCGTTTTTAGTGGGCGCTGCAAATAATCCGAGTAGTCGCGCGGAAAAATCACCGACACCAACGGAAAAAACACCAGTATAATTAACATTGTGATTGCAATTTTCTTTTTCATAATTCACCTAAAATCTAAAATACAAAAACGGATTAAAGCTTCCACTAACAACAAATGCCGCCGCAATCAAAAACAGTATTAAAAACAAAATATGTTTTATAAAATCAGGCATCTTCTTGTAAATGCACTGAGGGATTGCGGTTGAAAAGACAACGCCAAGCACGTAGAGCCAGCCGTACTGTGTTATGACTGCAAAGATTTGGCTGTTAAAAAATGGTAGACTAAACAATCCCGAGAAAAACTCCGGAACAATCGTCAAATCTTCTGCTATGAATAATAGCCAGCCAATATTTATGATGGCAAGCGAGTAGATGCGTCTTAAAAATGTGGGAAGTTTTTCTAAGAAATTTTTCAAAAGATATTTCTCGACAATCAGTATCAGAAAATAGAAAATTCCCCAGAGTATAAAATTGAAGTTCGCACCATGCCAAAAACCAGTGAGCGCCCACGTGATTAGAAGATTAAAAATGTGGCGAAGCGGTTTGACGCGGTTGCCACCAAGCGGTATATATACATATTCTTTAAACCACGACGAGAGCGTGATATGCCAGCGTGTCCAAAAGTCGGTGATGCTTGTTGCAAGATATGGATGATTGAAGTTTGTCGGGAAATTAAATCCAAGCGACTTTCCAAGCCCAATTGCCATCAGCGAGTAGCCGGCAAAGTCAAAGTAAATCTGAAATGAATAAGCCACGAGCTTTAAAATCAGCGCAAGCGATGTGCCGGCGGTTTTAAAATCGTACAGATTAAATACCACGCCAAAATTATTTGCAAGAAGTACCTTTAAAAACAAACCTTGCAAGAAAATCATCATGCCGTCGTACACCGCTTCGAGTCCGTCGTCTCGATTAGATAGCTCGCACTCGATGTCGGTATACTTAACGATTGGCCCCGCGATTAACTGCGGAAAACTTACAACATATAATGCAAAGTTGATTAGATTTTTTTGAGGGGCGGTCTTCTTATTGTAGACGTCTATTGTGTAACTCATGGTTTGAAATGTGTAAAAACTTATGCCAAGCGGCAGCGCAAGCCTAGGTAGATTCAGATTAAAAACATCCGAAAAAAATCCCGCGTATTTAAACACGAATAAATTTCCAACGCTAAATGCGATTGAGATTAATAGCAAAAGTTTTTGTGTGCCTCGAGCTTTGTTTGCCATCAACCTTGAAATGCTGTAGTTTAACAGGATGTTTACAATCATTATAAGTAGATACTTCGGCTCGCCCCATGCGTAAAACAGCATGCTCATCAAAAGTAGCCACGAGTTTTTAAAACGTCGCGGCAGCAGTAAATTTACAATTAATACCGTTGGTAGAAAATAAAATAAAAATATTGTTGAACTAAAAACCATTTTACACCTCAATTATTTTAATTATAACATAAAACTGCACGCACGAACAGAATATCCGCTTGTTTTTATTTAAATAGAGTGCTATAATTGGCGTGTGGAGGAATTATGTATTATTATTTACTTTTAATTTTTAAACTATTGGTATTTATATTAAGCACAAAAGTGTCTTACTCGCCATGGCTCGTGTTCTCTGTGGACATGGTCGTTGTGAGTGCGTTATCGTTTTTATTTTTCAAAAAAGAACGCTGGGCACAGATTACAAGCTTAATCGTTTACACAATTATTTCATTGATCTTAACTGTGGACACCGCGTACTTCTCGTACTTTAACAGGCTTCCTGCAATTAGAGAGCTGTCGCACGCACAAAATGTGGGCGACGTTACAGACGCATTGTCACTCGTGTTAAGACCTGTTTTGTTACTGTATGTGTTTGACCTTCCGTTTTTATTTGTAAAAGTATTTAGAATAAGTTGGAAGGGAATAAAAAACGGATTTAGAAACGCAGTCTTGTGGGTTAAAACTCAGTGGACTTATCTTATTGCAAATTTAAAGCTATTTACAAGGAAGTTTCAATTTATAAAAATCGACGGCAAGTCGAGATTTACACTTCCAATGGTGAGCCTTGCAATATTTTTGATATTGATTTTGATTGGCGCACCATTTATGGACGGCGTCAAAAATCAATCGCTGTTCTTGTATCACGGCATCGACATTGCAAAGACTGAAGCACCCGACGCAGTTACTGACGAAGACATTACGGATATTATTCCTGAAGAAAAAAATAGTGAAAACGAATACACCGGAATTGCAAAGGGCAAGAACTTGATCGTAATTCAGGTCGAGAGCTTAAACAATTTCGTCATCAACAGAAAATACGGCGATCAGGAGGTTACGCCAAACTTGAACGCGCTCGTAAATGGCAGCGACTCGATTTATGCAAGTGACTATTACGAAATGCTTGGCGCTGGCAACACTTCAGACGCAGAGTTTGTAACTATGCACTCGATGTATCCTTCGATGAAAAACCCTTCGTACGAAGTTTATATTGACAAATATCTGCATGGCTTGCCAAAAATCATGAAGGAAAACGGCTACAATCCAATTGCACTTCATGGTTACAGACGTGACTTTTGGATCAGAGACAGAGCATATCCGCATATTGGATTTGAAAAATTCTACGCAGCGGACAATTACAAAGAGGACGAGATGATTGGAATGGGTCTTGGCGACAAGAGTTTCTTCAAACAATCTGTGCCTATGCTTGAAAACGAACAATCGCCTTTTTACGCATTTATGGTAACGCTTACAAGCCACGTGCCTTATGAGATGCCAGCTGAAACCCAAAAAATTAATCTTGAAGATCGCGACAAGGGAACGCTATTTGGAAATTATCTACAAGCAGTCCATTACACAGACGAAGCTATTGGACAGTTTGTACAAGATTTAAAAGACAAAGGCCTTTATGAAAATTCAGTCATCGCAATTTACGGCGACCATCATGGCTTTACCGGCTTTGATAAAGAAGTAAACGATAGAATTCAAGAGTTTACAGGACTCGACTTCGATTATGATACGCTTTTAAACATTCCTTTAATAATAAACATTCCAAACAGCGGAATCAATAAAAAAATTGATGGCGTTCGTTCGCAACTCGACTTTGCGCCGACAGTTTTAAACTTGCTAGGCATTGACTACAACAAATATATTTTTATGGGCCAAGATATTTTGAGCGAAAACCATTACGCAACACTATATCCACAGGCCTATATGACAAAGGGTTCGTTTATTAACGACGATTATATTTTTAAAATTAAAAGAGACGGCATATTTGAAAATGGTGTGCTAAAAAATCGTAAAACGAGAGAAGAAGAGGACATCGCAAAGGTAAGACCGATTTATGAAGAGGGAATCAAGCGCATCAATTTATCAAAGAGCATATTGGAGCATGACTTGATCAAGTCTTTGATGGCGGGAGAAACTTTGGACAGTGTAAAAGACGATGAGCTAAGGCTCGACCCTGCAGTTGAGGTAAAGGACTCCGACCAGTTGAGGCAGGCGTACGAAGCTGGCTTTAACACATTTAGAGTTAGAATGAATATGACAACTGACGGATATTTTGTAACGGGCGACTCAAAGGGCAAGACGATTAGCGAAATGACGGGAGATTTTATTACGCTTGGAGATCTTGTAACAAAATACAAAGAGTTAAACTTCATCGTTTCAACGCCAAATTCACAAGAGCTTGCAAAGCAAGTGCGTTTAATCCCTGGTCTTCAAACAAACTTAATCATCGACACGCAAACCATTTCTGATTATGCGGGAGTTTCAAACAAGCAAAACGGTTTTAGAATTATGTTCTCAAACAGCAAGCTCCCACCAAATGAAATGATAAGCATGAGCGAGTTAAACAGTGAATTGATTTTCTACGGAAATCCATATCAAGAGCTTCAATCAAAAACTTACAAGAGCTACAACAAGGATTTCCCACATCAAAACACAATCTATATCTTTAGCGAAATCGACTTGACAAAGAAGAGAGACTTCAAGTTTGACGACGCCGAGAGGACTTTAGAATTTGTCTGCAAAAAAGGCAAGTGGACAGTTGAAGAACTGCTCGCAGTTGAAGACGACGACCCAAGGCTTATTGATTTTAAATACTCAGTGCTAAGCGGTGAGGCATGGGCTGATGGCATACAAAAACAAGACGGCGAATTCTCACTAACCGAGTTGAAGGAATTGATGGATCAAAATCCAAAGCTAAGAATTGCAATTGGTACAGACTCAAATCAATTTAGCACAGTAAGAAGTATCGCAGCGTCAAAGTTGCCATTAAACAGAATGGTACCATTTACAAATCACGAATGGTTCATCACTCAGCTAAATCTTTTGGGCTTCCCAGACTATGCATTTATTGGCGAAGAAAATTGGCGCACAGAAGAAATACGAAAATTAAATAAGGCATGTGCAATAAAATGGAAATAAAACAGCGTGGCGAACGCTGTTTTTTATTGACACTATTTGAAAAATGGGGTATAATTTTTCGTATAGGAGGTAGCGATGAACACTTTAGAATCACTTAAGTTTTCTCTAGAAAAGATCACTTTTGATGTGTTTTTAAATAGGGCGATATGGATTATTCTTGGAACGCTTATGATTTGCGCAATCTATTATATTATCCAAATCGGAAACGCTCACGTGCCTGAAGATAAACGCATTAGCTTTAATATCAAAAAGCTTGCGAAATATTTTCTGATTGCAGTCTTGTGCTTTATTGTTTATTTGATTTTTAAAAACAATAAGAGCATGCGCTATTTATTAAACACTACCATCATTTCGCTGATATTTGCCTATGTGCTAAATCCAGCGGTAAAATATTTTGAAAGTAAAAACATCAAGCGCAATTGGGCGATACTTTTGATTTATTTTTTGGCGTTTTTAATTGTGTCGCTACTATTAATAACCATTGTGCCAAGGACGATTTCCGAGTTTAAAAAGCTCGTTACAAACTTCCCGACTTATGTTGATCAAGCGCAGGGAATTATAAGCGATCTATCGGTTAAATACATTGGCAAGGATATTTTTGAAATTCAAAACATCAAGTGGAAGGATATTGTTACAAATATTTTTTCAAATATAGAGTCCAACATGGGTGGCTTTATGACGGGCATCAAGTCGACGATTTCAAAGACGTTGATGGCGATTTTGGTTCCGGTTTTTACATTCTATTTCTTGAGCGACAAGGAAGAGTTTATAAAAAGAGTTAAGTGTTTGATTCCAAAGAAACACAACGAAAAGATCATGCATCTATTAGCAGAGATTGACACACAGGTGCATCAATACATCAAGGGCAAGGCGCTTGCGTCGGTGTTCGTGGGTGTGTTGACGGGCGTTCTGCTTGCGATTTGTGGTGTGGACTTTGCATTTATAATTGGTCTTATCACGATTTTTGCGGATATAATTCCATATATCGGGCCGTTTATCAGCTTGACTCCGGCATTTGTCTTTGCACTTATCGACAGCCCCATCAAAGCGGTTTGCGTTTTGATTATTTTCCCAGTTGCAAACTGGCTTCAAAACAACATCGTCGGGCCAAAGATTTTTGCAGACACGCTTGGCATTCATCCGATGGCGGTTTTGGTCTCCATCTTGATTGGTGGATTTACATTCGGTTTTGTGGGCATGATTTTCGCATTGCCGGTTGTTATTGTAGGAGAAGTTATATACAACGAGTATAAAATTTATAGAGAAAATAAAAACAAAGAATTGAGGAGTAATAATGACAAATAATAAAATTGGAATGCACGAGATTAGAAGACAATTTCTAGAATTTTTCAGATCTAAAGAGCATCTCGTTCATCCTTCGTATTCGCTAATACCAAAAGACGACAAGAGCTTATTGTTAATCGGTGCAGGAATGGCACCTTTAAAGAAATATTTTACAAACGAAGCAACTCCGCCTGCAAAGCGCATGACGACTTCACAAAAATGCGTGCGTACAGGCGACATTGACAACGTCGGAAAGACTTTAAGGCATCTTACATTCTTCGAGATGCTCGGAAACTTTTCATTCGGCGACTATTTTAAAAACGAAGCGATCTCATGGGCATGGGAATTTTTAACAGAAGTTATGAAGCTTCCTAAAGAAAGACTTTGGGTCAGCGTTTACCTCGAAGATGACGAGGCATATAATATCTGGAAGGACAAAATCGGCGTGCCTGAAGAACGCATTGTGCGTCTTGGCAAAGAGGACAACTTCTGGGAACTTGAAGTTGGTCCAAGTGGTCCTTGCTCTGAAATTCACTACGACAAGGGCGTAGAATTTGGCTGTGGCTCTCCAGACTGTAAGCCTGGCTGCGACTGCGACAGATTCTTAGAGGTGTGGAATCTTGTGTTTACACAATTTGACAAGGATAAAGACGGTAATTATCATCCGCTTCCACATCCAAACATCGACACAGGCATGGGCCTTGAGCGTATTGCATGCGTTATGGAAAATGTTGAAAGCGTTTACGATATTTCTACAATCAGAAAAATCATTGCAGAAGTTGAGAGATTGTCGGGCAAAAAATACGATGTAGAAGAAAAGACAAACACATCTATGAGAATTATTGCCGACCACACAAGAGCGATGACATTCTTGATTTCAGACGGCGTTGTGCCTTCAAACGAAGGACGCGGCTATGTTTTAAGAAAGCTAATCAGACGTGCAGTAAGGCACGGAATGCTTCTTGGAATCAAAGATATTTTCTTGATCAAAGTTGTTGAGAAATTTATCGAAGATTGGAAGGGCGCATATCCTGAGCTTGAAGAAAACAAGCGCATCATCTTAGAGGTTTTGGAAACAGAAGAAGAAAGATTTAAGCGTACTATTTTTACTGGTCAAGAGCTTCTCGACAAAAAAATGGCTGAGCTAAAGGCCGAAAACAAGACCGAGATGAATGGCGAAGATGTTTTCGAACTCTACGACACTTACGGATTCCCAGCAGAAATTACCGAAGAAATCTTGAAGGAAAACAATTTAACATACAATACTCACGAATTTGAAAAAGCTATGGAGGCCCAAAAAGTTCGTGCAAGAGAGGCTGTCGACAAATCAGACTCAGGTTGGAGAAAGGACGACAACAAGGAATTGTTCTTGGGTCTTTCAAACACATTCTCTGGCTACGAAAATAACGACGGCGATACAAAGATTACAAATATTTTTAAAGACAACAAATCAGTCGACAAAATCGTCAAGGGCGATCA
>CAMYPV010000053.1 GCA_947293975.1 uncultured Ezakiella sp.
TCGAGCATCGTTACCACTCGCTCTCTTGGGCAGGGCTGCAGTTCCAAAAAACCGAACACTGCAAAAATTCGCAATTTTAGCAACAAAGCGTTCTAAATTTATTCGATAACCTCAGTAACAACACCTGCTCCTACAGTTCTTCCACCTTCACGAATAGCGAATTTTAATCCTTTTTCGATTGCGATTGGTGTGATTAGTTCGATTGTGAATCTTGCGTTGTCTCCTGGCATTACCATTTCTACGCCGTCTTCTAATTCGATGTTTCCTGTTACGTCTGTTGTTCTAAAGTAGAATTGTGGTCTGTAGCCGTTGAAGAATGGGGTGTGTCTTCCACCTTCTTCTTTTGTTAGTACGTATACTTCTGCTTTGAATTTTGTGTGTGCTTTGATTGTTTTTGGTGCTGCTAGTACTTGGCCTCTTTCGATTTCGTCTCTTTGTACACCTCTTAGTAGCACTCCGATGTTGTCTCCTGCTTCTGCTTGGTCAAGGAGTTTTCTAAACATTTCTACGCCTGTTACTACTACGTCTCTTGGTTCGTCTGTTAGGCCGACTAGTTCTACTGTGTCGCCTACTTTTACTGTTCCTCTTTCTACTCTTCCTGTTGCTACTGTTCCTCTTCCTGTGATTGAGAATACGTCTTCTACTGGCATTAGGAATGGTTGGTCTGTTGCTCTTTCTGGTGTTGGGATCCATTCATCTACTGCTTCCATTAGTTTTACGATTTTGTCTCCCCATGGTCCGTCTGGATCTTCTAGTGCTTTTAATGCACTGCCTACTACGATTGGTGTGTTGTCGCCATCGAAGTCATATTCTGAGAGCATTTCTCTGATTTCCATTTCTACTAATTCGATTAGTTCTGGGTCATCTACTTGGTCTTCTTTGTTTAAGAATACTACCATTTTTGGTACGCCTACTTGTCTTGCTAGTAGGATGTGTTCTCTTGTTTGTGGCATTGGTCCGTCTGCTGCACTTACGATTAGGATTGCTCCGTCCATTTGTGCTGCACCTGTGATCATGTTCTTTACGTAGTCAGCGTGGCCTGGACAGTCTACGTGTGCGTAGTGTCTTTTTTCTGTTTCGTATTCTACGTGTGATGTTGAGATTGTGATTCCTCTTTCTCTTTCTTCTGGTGCTTTGTCGATGTGTGCATAGTCTACATATTCACCTGATCCAAATCTCTTGTTTAATACGAGTGTGATTGCTGCTGTTGTTGTTGTTTTACCGTGGTCAACGTGTCCGATGGTACCGACGTTGACGTGCGGTTTTTTTCTTTCAAATTTCTCTTTTGCCATTTTAAAATCTCCTTTTAATATGATGTCCCATTCGGGTTTTGCCACTAAGTACAAGTGGAGCCCACGACCAGGATTGAACTGGTGACCTCATGCTTACCATGCATGTACTCTACCTACTGAGCTACGTGGGCTTATCAACTTATATCATAAACTATTTTAATATTTTTGTCAAGTGCGTAGACAAATAGCAAGCGCTTGGGCTTGCTATTTTATATCGCATATTTTTTTATTTAAAACTGGATGCACAAAAAACGGTGCAATTTCTTTTAAAGGTTCAAGCACAAAATCTCTTTGTTCGATATATGGGTGCGGAACTTTTAAATCATCTGTGTAAATTATCATATCATCTACAAATAATACATCAAGGTCAATCAGTCTTGGTCCCCATTTTTCTTCACGGACTCTGCCCATTTCGTTTTCGATTCTAAGAAGCATTTTCAAAAAATCTATCGGCTCGTAAAACGATTCGACTTCGATTACTTTGTTTAAGAAGTCCGGCTGATCGGTTTTGCCCCACGCTTTTGTGGTGATTGCGCTCGACTCTTTGATGAGCTTTGACTCTTTTGTGATGAGTTCGATTGCGCGTTTGATGTTTTCGCTTGTGTCACCAAGATTTGTGCCAAGCCCCACAAAATATCTCTTCTTGGAGCGTGTAACAACGACCTCTGCACTACTTAGAGGCAAGTTTATGGGAGCCCACGGTTTTTTGATTGAGACTGTAACCGTCCTTGCGATTTCGTGATTTTTAAAAATAAATTCCACGATTTTGTACGCGCAGGTTTCGATCAAGTCTTCGGTTTCGTTTTTAAAAAGCTCAACGATTTCATGACAGAGTTTGCCGTAATCAATCGAATGCTCGAGGTTTTTGTTTATTGAAACCTCGGTCATATTGTAAAGCACCTCTACGCTTATCAAAAACTTTTGCCCAAGCACCTTCTCTTCTTGAAACAGGCCGTGATTTGCGTAAATCTCTAAATCTTTTATGATGAGTTTATCCATTATTTGCCCTCTCTTCTGATGGCGAGAGCCATTTTCATCGCTTCATAATTTTCTTTTACATCATGCACTCTAAAAATCGACGCGCCCTTCATTACGCCGATTGCAGTTGTAGCTGCGGTTGCAACGCCCCTTTCGCTTGGGACTTCAATGCCCGTTGCGGTTTTGATGACTCTCTTTCTGGATGTGCCGAGTAATACAGGATAGCCGATTTCTACGAATTTTTCCAGTTGATTAATCACAGTAAGATCCTTCTCGTACGAAAGTGCAAAGCCAATGCCCGGATCCAAAATAATTTTGTCCTTTGAGATGCCTGCCTTAATTGCGATGTCGACCGATTGCATCGTCTCTTTGATCAAGTCGTCCATTAGGTTTTCGTACTCGTTATTGTCTTTGTTGTGCATAATAATTACATGTGTGTCGGTGTCTTTGACGGCCTTTGCCATATTTTCATCAGCTTTTAAACCCCAAATATCGTTTAAAATATCGGCACCCGCCTTGACCGCTTCTATATAGGTCTTTGACTTAAATGTGTCAACCGAAATCACAACGTCAAAATTTGCTCTGATTTTTTCAATCACAGGCAAAATTCTGTGCAATTCCTCGTCTGACGACACAGGAGTGTATCCCGGTCTTGTGGATTCACCGCCAATGTCTATAATCGAAGCGCCCTCTTTTATCATCCTCTCGGTGTGCTTTAAAGCCTCGTCAACAGTGTTGTGCGTTCCACCGTCAGAAAATGAATCCGGCGTAACATTTAAAATACCCATAATATATGCTTCGTTTTTTAAATCAAAAAATTTGTCTCTAATTTTCATAATACACCTCAATATTTCAAGTTTACATTTTTCAAATCATCATCCCAATGACATTCGCCAAACATTTTGCATCTATAGCAATCACGACTGAGTTTATCAGCTCTAAAAATAACTCTGTTAAAAGGTGATTCGTCAAGATGTCGGTGATTTAAAATCGCATCTAAGATTAAAGACTGTTCGTCTTCGTTAAAATCGGTCTTTAAAAGCATGTCTTTTGCAATATTATAAGAGCCAATATCGTGCGGAGTGCCGTCCTTGTACTCCATCACACGCCCTATGTCGTGCAAAAGTGCTGTTGTATATATAAGATCTTTTGAAAAGCCGCAAGCCTCCTCAAGATTTAAAATATACGCAATTCTTGCCACATTGATAAAATGATCCAAATCGTGTTTGCAAAATTTTCTATCGCGTTCAAGAGCCTCAAGTTCCAAAACCATATCTCTATACGCTTTGTCATGCAAAATCACATTTGTGTTTTTCATTAATAACCCATCATCCTAAAAGCTTCGTTTTTAAGCTCAATATTTTCGTCGATAATACCACGCGCAACTGATGTAACAGTTGTTGAGCCTGGTTTTTTAACGCCACGCATATTCATGCATAAATGCTCTGCCTCAACAACAACCAAGCATCCACGTGCGTTTAGATATTTGATAAGCGCATCTGCAATTTGCATATTAAGTCTTTCTTGAAGTTGCGGACGTCTTGCATAAACCTCAACAGTGCGTGCAAGCTTTGAAAGCCCTGCAACTCTTTTGTTAGGAATGTATGCAATATGTGCCTTACCGAAAAATGGCAAAAAGTGATGTTCGCACATTGAATAGAAAGGAATATCCTTAACAACGACCATATTGTCGTCAACAACCTCAAAAGTTTTGCTTAAGTGTTCTTCAGCATCCTTGCCAATGCCTGCAAAAATCTCCTCGTACATTCGTGAAATTCTATCTGGCGTTTCCAAAAGCCCTTCGCGAGTTTTGTCTTCACCAACTGCCTCGATAATCATCGAGACAGCCTTTTTAATTTTTTCTGTATCCATAGTATCCCCCTAAAATTATATTAAAATCTAACGAGAAATCTAAATCGTCATTAAATTATATCTAACATATCTATTATAACACAAAGTTGTGAGAAAAAGTAGCTTAATAAAACTCATAAAAATTTGCCAAATAAAAAGCACCTTGCGGCGCTTTATCTCTTTCTGATTTTTCCATATACAAAAAACACAAACATACCCACAAGCGCTGCAATTATAATTGCTCCGCCCGGCTTGATGTCGTAATAGTAAGACGCGCTAATCCCTGCCATCATATAAATCACGCCAAGCACAATCGTTGTGATGAGCGTTTGCTTGTACGACCTTGCAACTATGAGTGTCGTTGCAACTGGCAACACAATCAAAGACGTTACCATAAGCGCACCCACAAGCTTTACAGCCATTGCAATTGTAATCGCACTTAGAAGTGTAAAGACGGCGTTAATCCACTTTACATTTACGCCCGAAAGTCTTGCAGTGTTGTGGTCGATTGCAATCGCAAGAAGCCCTGCGTATTCTTTGATGCTTGCAAAAAGCACAAGCACAAACACAATCGCCACATTTATCACATCTGTCGTTGTAACCGATGCGATGCTTCCAAACAAATACGATTCAAAACTCGTGCCGCCTGGTGCAAAGTCTGACAAAATCGACGCAACCCCAAGGCCAATGCTCATTATAATTGCCGTTGCCATATCGCCATACTGAGGAAAACGGTGACGAATAATCTCAATCAAATAAGCCGCAACAATACATATAATAACCATTCCAATCAAAGGGTCAAAGCCAAGTATCAGCCCCATGCCCACGCCCGCAAGCGCACCGTGCGAAAGCGCATCGCCAATCATCGACGTTTTGCGATTAACCATCACAACGCCAATTGCAGGCACCATTATAGATAGAAAAAATCCAACCAAAAGAGCCTTACGCATAAAAGCATATTCTAACATTTTTCTACCCCCTTAAACTTCTTAACAAGCACTCCGTCTTGAATTTCATAAGTGTTATCGACATTTGCAAACTCCATAACCTCATCAAGCTCGTGCGTGACGAGAATTATCGTGAGGTTTTTGTCGTCGTTTAATTTTTGAATCGACTTTAAAAACGCATGGCGACTCGCCTCGTCAACGCCAGCTGTAGGCTCGTCCAAAATCAAAATCCGAGGATTGTTGATCATTGCACGCGCAATCATTGTACGCTGCTGCAAACCGCCCGACAGTTCGTTAATCGGCTTGTTTTTGTAGTCCAATAAGCCCAAATACTCCAAAATCTCGTCAACTTTCTTGTATTGAGCGTGCTTTGCAAATTTGAAAAACCCAAACTCGCTGTACAAGTTAAGCACGACCATCTCGCGCACAGTAATTGGAAACGCAATCTTTTGCGCAACACTCATCTGCGGCACATAGCCAATGTCGTGATAGTCCTTGTAGTCTGTGATATTTTTGCCCAAAATCTCAACGCATCCAGTTTGTGGCTTCAATTCGCCAAGCAAGTTCTTTATAAAAGTCGACTTGCCGCTGCCGTTGCTGCCGATAATTACAACAAACTCGCCCTCTTTGACCTCGAGATTTACATCCTTTAAAACATGATTTTCTCCATAACTGAAATTTAAATCTTTTATCTCAATACTATTCATCACTTAGCTCCTCATATAAATTTTCAAGATTCATTCGCATCAAATCAATATAACTCATCGAGTCAATACCAACGCCCGGAAGAGCGTACTCCATACTTGCAAGCGAACTAACTCTGCCGCCGTCAAGCTCCTCGGCAATTACACGCGCAACGGATTTTGGAGCGCCGTACTCTGTAAAAATCGTCTTGATGCCAGCTTTTTTTGCGTAGTCAATCGCACGCACCATCGACCTAATGCTCGGGTCGTCGATGCTCGTAAGGCCTTGAAGTGGGTATTGAACGAGATTTAAATCCCTCGCCAAATATTGAAACGCATAGTGAATTACAATAAACTCACGCTTTTTAAGCGTCTTAAACTTATCCCTAAACTCATTTTGCATCAAATTCAAAGTGTCGACCGCATTAAAACGTCTCATGTCAATCGCGAGTTTTTTGTTCGGTACAAGCTTTATAATCTCACGCGCAATTGTGTTTAGATAAGCCTTTGCGTTGTTAAGCGACAGCCACGAATGCGGATCGTATGTGATCTTGTCAACGCCTTGGCTGCTGCCCCTCAAAAGCTCAGTGCCTTCGAGTTCGTTATCGTCCAAATCGACAAATTTGTACGACAAAATATCCTCCGGCAATCTGTCGGCAAACACAATCCAGTTTCCCGTCTCGGGCAATGTGTAATGAAGCTCGCCCGATTCGTGACGCATCTTTACTCTATAAACTTTTTCATCTTCAATATCTAAATTGGTATCTTGATGTACTTCCACTCCAACGTCTTCCATCAGCTTTTTGCCAAGCTTTACAAGCTCATCTTGAGTCATTGTGCCGTCGTCTTTTTTGAAGACCAAACGCAAATACTCCTCGTGAGTGTGGCCAAACAAAATATTGTTCGTCGTGTTCTTGAAGTCGTAGCGCGTCATCAGCTGAAAATCGCCAAGACTTGCCGCACCCGTATAACTGATCAAGTCGACATTATCAGAGAGCCTTACAATTTTTAAATCCGGCAAATTCTCATGAACCTTATCAACCCATCTCTCCGCATTCGCCCCATTAATAATGAGCAGATCCGCTTCGGACAAACGCTTGATATCGCGCGGCGTCGGCTGCCAATCATGCACAGTCGCACTTGTCGGCATAAAGCTCTTTAACTCGACATCATCCTCCGCAATCATCTTTGTAAGGTCATATATAGGAAAAAAAGAAGCGTACACTAAAGGTTTTTCTTTGGTGACGCTTCCTTCTTCGATGTTTCTACACGAAACTAATGTGAAAAGTACAAGGAAAAAACCAATAAAAAACAATTTTCCCCTTTTCATCTAAAGCCTAATTATTCTGTTAACTCTTCAGCAACATCTTCGCTTGATGTTGAAGTACGAATATAAGTTGGATATAATTTGCTGTCTTTATCTTTGATTTCTTCGATTGAATCAGCAAATCTTGTGTGATAGTGTGCAAGGTGTTCTTCACCGTGAATTTGCATAAGAGCAACTAGTGGTTTAACATCCTTTGAATCTGTTTCGAATACGAACCAGTTTAGAGTCTTGCTTCCGTGTTGAACTTCAAGAATTTCTTTTAAAACGAATTTTGCAGATGCAATTTCTTTACCTTCGCCAACTTTACCGTCATAGAAAGTAATTGTGTCGCCATCGATTGTTAGACCTTTGTATTCTGTCTTTCTACGTGCATCGATGTTTGCGATGAATTCTTCAACTGAAATATTTTGTTCTTTTGCAGCCTTTTCGATAGCTTCTTTAACAACTGGATCATCATAGTAAGCATCTATTGAGTTCCAATCGCCTTTCCACATATCAAGAGAAACGTCTTCTTTTTTGATTTCTTCGTGATTGTCTTTCTTTTCTTCCTGTTTTTCTTCTTGTTTTTCTTCTTGTTTTTCTTCTGCTTTAGCTTCTTGTTTTACTTCAGCCTTTGGCTCAGCAGCTTTTTCTGCTGGCTTTGAGCAGGCAGTTGTTAATCCTGTTAAAACAATAAGTCCTGCTAATAAAAATCTTTTTAAATTATTCATAAAAACCTCCCTGTGATAAATTTTGATAATCGTTATCAATATCACTCAACGAATATTATAAACCTCCGCTAACTAAAAGTCAAGAGAAAATATAAATATTATTATAATTTAATTATTAATATATGTTTATATC
>CAMYPV010000054.1 GCA_947293975.1 uncultured Ezakiella sp.
TATGCGGGCGTGGTGGAACTGGCATACACACATGGTTCAGGTCCATGGCTTTGGGGGTTCAAATCCCTTCGCCCGTACCAATTTTATAATTTTTTAAAAACCGGCTAAAATGTTTGACAAGCTGGTTTTTTTAATGTATAATGAAGTGTAATTCTATTTTGTCCGTTTCTGCGGACGAAAATATTTGGGAGGTGGAATAGTGAGAGAAGCAATTACCTTGGAATGCACAGAGTGCAAACAAAGAAATTACAGGTCTAACAAAAACAAAAAGACCACAACTGACAGGGTAGAACTAAAAAAATATTGCAAGTTCTGTCAAAAGCACACCGTTCATAAGGAAACAAAGTAGAAAGGAAATGAAATGGCAAACGAAGTAAAAGTAGAAAAGAAAAGTAAGTTAGCAACTTATCTCAGAGGCGTTCGCACCGAGATGAAAAAAGTTACTTGGCCTACAAAAAAGGAACTTTTTAACTATACCGTTACTGTACTAGCTTTTAGTATTATGTTTAGTATTTTAGTCTATCTACTGGACCTTGGTATCGGTTATTGTTACAATCTGTTGTTGAAATAATATGACTGAATTGTTAGGTATGAACGAAGAAAGAAAGAAGGACGCTAAATGGTATGTGGTTCACACATACAGCGGTCACGAAAATAAGGTAAAGGCAACTATCGAAAAAATGGTCGCAAGCAGAGGCTTTAAAGACGACATATTCGAAGTTTTAGTCCCTATGGAGACATACGCCGACAAAAACAATCCTGGCAAAACAAAGACAAGAAAAAGTTTTCCTGGATATGTTTTGGTGAATATGATCGACAATAGTGAGACATGGTATTTAGTTAGAAACACAAGAGGTGTTACAGGATTTGTTGGTCCTTCAGGAGATCCTATACCGCTTACCGATCGTGAACTAAAAAGCTTGGGTATGACAGAAGACATTCCTAAAAAACCAGTTGATGTAGAAGCAGGAGATAGAGTTTTGGTCATGACTGGACCTTTTAAGGAAAAAATTGTTGATGTTATATCAGTTAACAAAGAAGCAAGAACATTAAAAGTATTAGTAGACATGTTTGGTCAAACAAATGAAGTATTTATTGATTTTGACCACGTTGAAAAGATTTAATTAATTTGAGAGTGTGGCAGATACGCTCCTATCGTACCACAATATATTAAGGAGGAAATTATGGCTAAGAAGGTATTAGCATTAGTTAAGTTGCAAATCCCAGCAGGAAAGGCAACACCTGCACCACCAGTAGGTACAGCACTTGGACCTCACGGTGTTAACATTGTACAATTTACAAAAGAATTTAACGCAAAGACAGCTGATCAAGCAGGATTAATTATTCCTGTTGTTCTAACTGTTTATCAAGACAGATCATTCACATTTATTACAAAGACCCCACCAGCAGCAGTTCTAATTAAGAAAGCTCTTAAACTTGAATCTGCATCAGGTGAGCCAAACAAGAAAAAAGTTGGAAAACTTTCAAAGGCTCAACTTAAGGAAATCGCAGAAACTAAAATGCCAGATTTGAATGCTGCATCAATTGAAGCTGCTATGAGACTTGTTGCAGGTACTGCAAGAAGCATGGGCGTAGAAGTAGAACAGTAGGGGGTAAGAAATGAGAAGAGGAAAGAAATATCAAGAAGCTGTTAAGAAATTCGATAGATTTGAATTATATGATATCGATGAAGCTATCAAAAATGTTTTAGCAGTTGCAACAGCAAAATTTGACGAAACAATTGAATTACACGCAAGACTAGGTGTAGACAGCAGACACGCTGACCAACAAGTTAGAGGTGCTATCGTACTTCCACACGGTACAGGACAAACAGTTCGCGTACTTGTAATTGCAAAAGGTGAAAAAGAAGCAGAAGCTAAAGAAGCTGGAGCAGATTTTGTTGGTGCAGAAGATATGATCGAAAAGATCCAAAACGAAAACTGGTTTGAATTTGATACATTAATCGCAACACCAGATATGATGGGTCTTGTTGGTAGACTTGGTAAGGTTTTAGGACCTAAGGGCTTAATGCCAAACCCAAAGAGTGGAACAGTTACAATGGATGTTGCAAAAGCTGTTCAAGATGTTAAAGCTGGTAAAGTTGAATACAGACTTGACAAATCAAACATCATCCACACAGTTATCGGCAAAGCAAGCTTTGGCGAAGCAAAACTAAAAGAAAACATGACTGCACTTATGGATGCAATTGTAAAAGCTAAACCAGCTGCAGCAAAAGGTAAGTACATCAGATCACTTACAATTTGCCCTGCAATGGGACCTGGCGTTAAATTAAATCCAGCAAAATTCACAGAATAATATAAGATTTACCACCCGCAAGGGTGGTTTTTTTGTACATATATAGCGTTTATTTATAGAGTATTTATTTTTAATATTTAAATTTATTTTGCGCGTTGTTTAATTAAAATTATCTGTGGGTATTAATAGTTAAAGAAAGTCAAAGTCAAAGGAGTGATTAAGTTGGCAAGGCTTACAGATGTTATTGAAGACTTTTTAAAAGAGATGTTAAATGACAATGGTGGATATGTTGAGCTTAAGAGAAATGAGCTTGCAAATTCTTTTAATTGTTCGCCATCTCAAATTAATTATGTTTTAGAGACAAGATTTCAGCCACAAATGGGCTACTATATAGAAAGCAGACGCGGCGGCGGTGGTTATATAAGTATTGAGAGAGTTAAGATTAAATTGGGCAATGAGTTTGAAGAGCTTTTGACAGATGCAATTGGCGATTCAATTACGCTTAAAGAAGTCGATGCTATTATAAATTCGCTTTTGGATTCTGATTTGATTTCAGAAAAAGAGGCCGCAATAATTTTGGCAAGCGTTAGTGACAGGAGCCTTGATGCGCGAGTTCCCGACAAAAATAAATTGCGTGCATCAATTCTTAAAAACATTTTGTTGGTCGTTGCAAGGGAGTGATATGATGAATAATTTTAATGATTTTGAATACGAAGATTTAGAAAATTTCCCTTTAGAAAGTTTGAAGAAAATATTTAACAACATTGGAAAAGATGGAGCAAATATTGATGTCAAGGTTGTTTTTAATGATCAAATTATGAATTTAATTAAAGAGCTTGAAAACAATATGGCTGAAGATCCAAAAGACGAGATGACATGTCCAAATTGCGGAACCAAATTGAGCGACATTAAGTTTACACAGATGGTTGGTTGCGAGGTTTGCTATTCTTATTTTAAAAATGAAATTAATTCGTTTTTGAGATCCAAAAATCTTTTGCCATGTACAAATAAAAAGCACAGCCGATTGGATGATTTAAGGCGAGAGCTTGACATTGCTATTAGAACTGAAAATTACGAAAAAGCTGCTGAAATTAAACAAGAGATGGAGAATTTATATGATAATTAGCGGATATAATGTTGATTTGATAAGGAATATTTCAGGATATAAATATGTTGATAAACTGAATTTGAAAGAGAAGATGGAGCTAAGAGATAAGGTTATTTCATCTGTTCAAAAAATAAATATGCCTTTAAAATACATTCCTTCTTATAATTCTGCAGGCGGCGATGTTGAGATTTTTCAGGAGAGAAATCTTTTGTCAATGACAATTACCGAGGAATCTGATCCTGCAGTTTTATATAATGAGGACGAGGAATTAATTTTAATTATTAACGACGTTGATCATGTATTGATTAGTGCAAAGGGTAAGAATTGGAATGATTCATATAACAAGGTCTTAAGCGTGGCAAACACACTTGAATCAGATTTGCCTTTTCAAAAGGATAGAAGTTTTGGGTATTTAACGGCATCTGTTCCACTTTGTGGCAACGGAATTGTGTTTGACACACTTTTACATTTGCCGGCACTCATGACAAAAAACAGAATTATACAGTCTGCAAGAAAGGTTATGAAGAAGCCTGGCGGATTGTTGATACCTTTTAATAATGCCACAAGGCCATCGGCATTTTTTGTTCTAAGAATTATTTCAAAGGGCAATGTCGAAGACGAGCTTAATTTTATAAAAAATATTGCAGAGGAATTGTGCATTATGGAAGTTGCAGAAACCAACACTTTGAAGGCTGATTTGAGCTATTTAAAAAATATTGAAGAGAGAATTGATAAATACAAAAATGAAGGCAAGGTTAGCTTTTTAGATTTTTTAAGATTGGTTGATGATATTGTGATTTACAAAAAGATTATCGATCAGCCGGTTGAAGCCGATAGAATTAATGATTTGCTTGTGTCCACTCAACCAGAGCATATGAATAGCATTGGCATTCCAAGTTCTGAGCAAGAAGAGTACTATCACAAGAAAATTTTTGAATTAATGTAAAGAGGGTGATTTAATGTTTGATTTGACAAATTTTGATGATATGGCAAAAAAAGCAATTGAGATTGCACACAAAGAGGCAAGCTCATTAAAATCTCAATATGTTGGAACCGAGCATATATTGTTGGGAATTTTAAGCATAGAGTCAAAGGCGAAAATGCTTTTGGCACAATATGGTTTAAGTTATAAAAGATTTAAAGACGCGCTTGTCGAGATGGTTGGCATTGGCGAATTTGAAAGCACAGAGGGCTACTCACAAGGCGCGCGAAATGTTATGATGTTTGATGCGATGAAACGCGCAGAATATTTTAATAGCAATATAGTTGACATAGAGGCGTTGACATTTTCAGTTATAAGCGACAGACTTGATATGACAGAGGTTGTGCTTAAGAGACTTAATTTTGATAAGTCATCCTTTATACGTTTTATCACATCTGAGGATGAAGAGGACGATGAAAATAATAATGAGGATGCTTTTGAAGAATTTACTGTTAATTTAAATCAACGTTATCGAGAAGGGAAAATCGATCCTGTAATAGGTAGAAAAGATGAAATTGAGCGTATGGTTCAAATTTTATCAAGACGTACAAAAAACAACCCTACTCTTATAGGAGAGCCTGGTGTTGGTAAGACTGCAATTGTGGATGGGCTTGCCGAACGCATAGAAAAAAAGGAAGTTCCTTATTATTTGCAGGACAAAAATATTTATTCAGTCGATATGACTTCACTTGTTGCAGGCACAAAATATCGCGGAGATTTTGAGGGGAGAATAAAAAACTTGCTTGAAAAGGCGAGCAAGGACAAGTCGATAATTCTGTTTATTGACGAAATACACAACATTGTAGGTGCTGGCAGTAGCGAAGGTTCTTTGGATGCAAGTAATATTTTAAAGCCATATCTACAAAGAGGCGATATACAAATTATAGGTGCAACGACTTTTGACGAATACAAAAAATATATTGAAAAGGATTCCGCACTCGAAAGGCGTTTGCAAACAATCGTTGTTGAAGAGCCAAGCGCAGAAGAAACTGTGGAGATTTTGCGCGGAATAAAGGCAGAATTTGAAAAATATCACAATGTAAGAATCACAGACGATGCAATTGTTCAGGCGGTAATGCTTTCAAAAAGATATTTGACTGAAAGATTTTTACCAGACAAGGCGATTGATGTAATGGACGAAGCCATGAGTAAGTGCAGAACAAAGACAAAGGTTAAAGACAATGTTCAGATTTTAAAGGATAATCTCTTAAAAGTTCAGGCTCAAAAAATGCGCGCCATTGAAGATCAGGATTTTATGAAGGCAGCAAAGCTTCGTGATGAGGAGCGTATAATCGAAAGCAGAATCAGCGAGGCTCCAAGAGAAGTTATAAATGCTGAAAACACAGTTGATGTTGGTGCTGTTGAGCTTATTGTAAGTAAATGGAGCGGTGTACCTGTAAGCGAAATGACTTCTTCTGATTTGGAAAAGTTGAGAAATTTTAAGGACAATTTGTCTTCGAAAGTTATTGGTCAAGACGAGGCAATAAAAGTTATTGACAAAGCTATTAAGCGTTCAAAAGCTGGTCTTAAAGATCCAAAACGCCCGATTGCTTCAATGCTTTTTGTTGGGCCTACTGGAGTTGGTAAAACATATCTTGCAAAGAGAATTAGCTATGAACTTTTTGGCGATGAAAACAAAATGACAGTCCTTGACATGAGTGAATATATGGAGAAACACTCTGTTTCTAAACTTATTGGTTCACCTCCAGGATATGTCGGCTTTGACGATGGCGGACAGCTCACCGAAAATGTTAGGAGAAAGCCTTATCAAGTTATTTTGTTTGACGAAATAGAAAAGGCACATCCCGATGTTTTTAATGCACTTCTACAAATTCTTGAAGAGGGAAGATTAACCGACAGTAAGGGCAAGGAAGTTGACTTTAGAAACACAGTTATAATTATGACTTCAAATGCTGGCACTAGCGATTTGAAGAGACAAAACTCGATTGGTTTTAGCGAGGCAGCAGTAAATGAGACCGACGCAATTAAAGGCAAGGTAGACAAAGCTTTGAAAGAGACTTTTAAGCCTGAGTTTTTAAATAGAATCGATGAAATTGTCGTGTTTAATAGAATTGAAAAATCAGATGTTAAAAAGATTGTCAATCTTGAAATTGCTGATATCAAGGCAAGAGTTAATGACAAATACAAAATCAAAATTTCAGATGAATTTATTGAGCATATTGCAGAGATAGGTTATAACAAAGAGTACGGAGTTCGTCCGCTAAAAAGAGCGTTGACAACTGCGCTTGAAGATAATTTAAGCGAAAAAATTATCGAAGGCGAGCTTAAGATTGGCGACACAGTAAGCATCGACTTTAAGGATGGCAAGGTTGTCATCAAGGGTATTAGAGATGAAGAAAAGCAATCTGTACAGGTGTGAGAACTGCGGCTATGAATCGGCAGGCTATCTAGGAAAATGCCCCGAGTGTCAATCGTGGGGTAGTCTTGTTGAAGTTGATAACAAGCCTGAGGTTCACGCAAAATCTAATACACATAAGGCTGAAGTGAAAAAATTAAAAGAGGTTGTAAGTGTAAATAGTGACCGAGTAATGAGTGGCATAAAGGAGCTTGATCGTGTGATGGGTGGCGGTATTGTTCGAGATTCCGTCACGATTGTCACGGCAAGACCGGGTGCCGGAAAGTCAACGCTTTTGTTGCAACTTTCTAATTGTCTCGTAAAAGAAGGCTTTAAGGTTTTGTATGCAAGTGGTGAAGAAAGTGAGAGCCAGATTAAAAAGCGTGCTGAAAGAATAATCGACAGCATTGGCGATGATTTGTATGTAATGGCGACAAATTCTTTGGACGCCGTTGTAGAAAAAGCAGAGAGCTTAAAAATTGATGCCTTAATAGTCGATTCTATTCAAACTTTTGTGCTTGATGAACATTTGCCAAGCCGCGCAGGAAGTCCGACTCAGAGTTTGGAGTGTGCATACAAATGCGTTGAACTTGCAAAGGATGTAGAAAATCCACGTATGGTATTTTTGGTTGGTCAAATGAATAAGGCTGACGAGCTTCAAGGTTTAAGAAGTATCGAGCATCTTGTCGACACAGTTTTATACATTGAAGGCGAGGCGGGAGACCCGCTGCGCACACTTTTGGCGACAAAAAATAGATACGGATCAACTGGCGAGATTGGATTTTTTTACATGGAAGAAACTGGCCTAAATTCAATTGATAATCCGAGTGAGTATTTTATGACAGAGCGTGACGAGGCAGTCAAAGGCTCTGCGCTTGGAGTTATCAAAGAGGGTACAAGGCCAATAGTGATGGAAGTTGAGAGCTTGATGAACAAAACATTCACTCCATATCCATCAAGAATTTCTGACTCAATTAAAAAAGATACGCTAAACATTAT
>CAMYPV010000055.1 GCA_947293975.1 uncultured Ezakiella sp.
GTATAAGAGACAGTGACAAATCTTTGTAATGACAAATAAGACCAATATCACCACCAGCGTCAATAAATTGTACAAACCTATCTTTTATTTCGCCATATTTTTTAAGAGCTCCCATAGTTAAATCATCTGATAAAATTAGCCCGTTAAAACCATTTTGTCTAATAATTTTCATCCATTTTTGTGATAAACTCGCCGGCACGCTATCAACACTTGGAACTAATATATGCGCAACCATAATTCCATCCATAAACTCATAATTGCTTTCAAATGGCAACAAGTCAGTTTGTTTCAATTGCTCGTAAGTTTTATTAATAACAGGCAGATTATAATGTGAATCAACAGTGGTCGCACCATGACCTGGAAAATGTTTTGCAACAGAAATCATATTAGTATTCTTGAATTCATTTAAAACCGCTTTGCCAAATTCACAAACCTTATTATAATTACCAGAAAATGATCTATCGCCAATTGCTCCTTTGGCATTTGAAGCATTTGTATCCAAAATAGGACATAATGGAGAATCGATACCATACTTTGATAATCTATAATTTAAATCTTCGACGTATTTTTTTGCATTAGATTTTGCACAATACCAACTGGCAGAATTCATTTTCTTTTCAATTTTACCAAGTCTATCAACTCTTCCACCCTCTTGATCAACAAATATAAAAGGCATTATATATCCTTTTTCAACGTAATATTTTTTAATATCACTAGTCAATCTTTTTAATTGATTTGTAGATTTAATATTTTTATTAAAAAGTATAAATGAGCCTGGTTTATATTTGTCAATAATATTCTTTAAATCATTATCTAAGGTATAAGAATTAATTCCAACACACATCAATTGACCAATCATATCATCTTTGTTATATGTCTTTTTGTTGTTGAAAATTATTTCTTCTCTTTCTGAAGAGTTAGTATCTGCAACTTTTGTAAGCTTACCATTTGATTCAATTTTTACTATTTCACCAGTATCAACTTTACAACCAAATAATAAAAATATAATTATAAAACTTAGGATTTTACTCATTTAATTTTTTATATACCTCCATCATTTTCGACTTATACTTTGATATAAAATTCTTATGACTCAAATACTCTAGTTCACCATCCATTTTCGGAAAAACAATTTCAACACTTGATAAAAGTTGATGATTTTTTAAATTTAAATCTTCTAACTTTCTATTCGCTGAAAAGCTTCCATATTTAGGATCACCAAGGATAGGATGTTTCAAATTTGATAATTGCAAACGAATTTGATGAGTCCTGCCAGTTATAAGATCCACTTCAACTATCGAATATCTATCTCCACTAATAATCGGTTTGAAGAAACTTTCCATGTAGATGCCATCGTCTTTTTTTGTAATAACCGAGCGATTTTTACGCTCATTCTTTATCATTTTATTTTCAACACGACCTTCATAAGTAAATTTTCCAATTACAATTGCGTTATATATCTTTTTAAAATCACGAGATTTAATCTTATCATTAATGGCCTTAAGCGCGTATGAATTTTTACCAACAACAACTAATCCAGAAGTATTCCTATCAAGTCTATTGCATAACGCCGGTACAAATGAGTTTTCTACTCTTGGATTATATTCATTGTTCTCGATCAAATAATTTATTACACCATCAATCAAGTTTTTTTCTCTCAAGTCTTTTGCTGAATGTGACAAGAGTCCTGACGGTTTATCTAGAACTAAAATATTTTTATCTTCATAAACAATATCCAAATTTATATGTGCATATTTGTTTTCTTTTTTTGAAAACTTTTCAAAGGTCTCGTCTGAGAAAAATAATTTAATTTCATCGCCTAATAGCAAAATATCCGACGCATCCATCTTACAACCATTTCTAATTATATTTTTTTTGCGAATCATCTTCATAATAAAATTTTTATTTGCCTTAGGCAATAATTTTGTTAAAAATCTATCGGCTCTTTGATTAGCATCATTTTTTTCAACAATTATCTTTTTCATACTCAATACCCCTTTAAATATTTTTCATTATCTGCTATAATTATAGTACAAAAGTTAATTGTATACAAACGAGGTGTGAAAATGACAAAAAGAGACAAGACAAAAGATTTACTATTCAACGCTATCGATTATGTTGTTATGATTGTTATAATAATTGGTATCGTTATTCTACTAGGTTACAAATTTGAACTCTTATTCAATAAGAGTAAAGTCGATGCAGACGTTGCTCAAACACAGGAAAATCAAAAAGAAGTTACTGTAACGAGCGGAGATATAAAAACGAATGAAAATTCTGATGAAGAAACAACAACTGATACTAACGAAGACACTAATGCTTCTGAAAATACAGAAGATACAAAACCAGACGAAATAATAATTTCAAATCCAAATAACGAATCAGAAAATAAAGATACAACTACAACTGAAAATACAAATACTGAAAATAACACAGAAACAAAACCACAAGCAACAGGCGAAGAAGTTAAGATTAAAATTCCATCCGGTACTCTACCAGGAGGTATGGGCGAAATCCTTGCAAATGCAGGTCTAGTTTCTAGCAAAGATGAATTTGTTAAGAAAGCTGTAGAAATGAAACTTGACAGAAGTCTAAAATCTGGAGATTTCGTATTTAAAAAAGGTCAAGCGCTTGACGAAATTATAAGAACGCTTGCAAAATAGTAAACAAAAAATCGACTACTGAGTCGATTTTTTTATTGCTTATTTCATTGTATTTCTTACAACTGTTTCTATATCAATTGTAATTTGTTTTGATATATCATAGTCACTTGAGGATGAATAAATATATATTTTAATTTTAGGTTCTGTTCCTGATGGTCTAATTGCAAGTTTTGAGTCCTTCATTTTATATATCAAAGCATTTGTTCTTAAATTTACATCTTTGTGGTTTAGATAATCTGTTACCTCTTCATAATCAATGCCTTTCAATCCTTCAGTTCTAATTTCATCCATTACTTTTCTCATCTTTTCATTTGGATTTATTCCACTAAATTGTATTGAAAAATTATTTGACAAATTATATCCAACAAGATTATAGAGTTCATTTAGCACATCAATTAAGGTCTTTGACTCTTTTTTATAATAATCAGCCATGTCAGCAATAAATAAAGCCGCACTAATGCCGTCCTTATCTCTTACAAGAGTACCTATTTCAAAACCAATTGATTCTTCGTACCCCATTATGAATTCTTTATCTTTACCATCCAATTCATTTGCAACTCTAGAAATGTTTTTAAATCCCGTTAATGTTTCAACAACTTCATAACCGAATTTTTCAGCAATTTTCTTTCCAAAATCATCAGTAACAATTGTCTTTACAATAACACCCTTATTAAGACCAAGCTCTTGCCTCCTTTTGCATATCCAGTAGATTAAAAGAGCTCCCACTTGATTGCCATTTAAAAATACATATTCACCATTATTGGATACACAAATATTCATTCTATCAGCATCAGGATCTGTAGCAATTATTATATCCGCATTTATATTATTTGCTAACTTTTTAGGAATATCAAAAGTTTCTTCAACCTCAGGATTTGGATAAGGAATTGTTGTAAAATCAGGATCTGGATTTCTGTGCTCTTCAGGAACATCAAATTTGTACCCTGCTTTCTCAAAAATGTTTTGAATAGGCATTAGACCAGTACCATTATAAGGAGAGTAAACAATCTTTAATTCTCTTTTCTCGTCCTTAAATAAACTCATATCTAAAATTTTATTATAATAATCATCAAAAAGCTTATCGTTAGAGAAAATCAATTCATCTTCTGAAATATAATTAAAAATATCTTCATAATGAAGTTTAGACGATTCGCTTTCAATAAAATTAGCGTCATCATCTAATATTTGACTTCCACCTTTCTTATAAACTTTTATACCATTATAAGCTTTTGGGCTGTGAGAAGCCGTAACCATTACTCCTGCATCTGTATTGTAGTATCTGGTTGTAAATGCAAGCTGTGGCGTTGCAACTATATGATTAAATAAATAATATTTTATATTAAAATGACTCATAACTCTTGCAATAATATGAGCAAATTCCTTTGACATATGTCTCACATCATATCCAATCGCAATACTTGGATCATTGCTGTTTTTATGCAAAATCCACTTTGCGATGGCAATTGCAGATTTCAAAACAGTATATATATTCATCTTATTTGTTCCAACCCCGAGCGTACCCCTCAATCCTGCCGTTCCAAATTCTAAGTCACTTCCAAAATTCATCTCAATTTCATCTTTTGACATAGAAGAAAGAATATTTTTTGTTTCATCATCAATCTTATCAAGCTTCATCCAAATATCATAATCTTTAATCATAAATTCCCCCTTAATATAAAAAACCACTTTAGTACCACTCAAAACGTGATACAAAGTGGCAACACTTTGGCGGGAGTACGTGCGAATCGAACACACCAATGAAGCTCCGAACCCCATTCGCTGGTTTTGAAGACCAGAGAGCCCACCAGGACTCATCTACCCCCATACATTGTAAATTATACTATATTTTATAAATAAATGCAAACATTTGACAATCTATATCCAATTAATTATAATATGCTTACGGAAATGATGTTCTTCCATGGCATTGCCAAAACCGCTATTAAGCTAATGACTTCTACAATTATTGTGGTTGTTATTGGCATTTTTTATTTTAGGAGGTATTATGTTACTATCTTTATCTATTATCATTATGATTGAATTTATAATCGTTTACTTATCAAGCAAAATAAAATTCACAAAAATTATCGGCTATTTATTCGCAGGCATAATTGTTGGACCTTACTTGTTAAATTTATTAGACATTAAATTATTAAACATATCTGCCGAGATTAGACAGATGGCATTGATTATTATATTAATTAAAGCTGGTCTTACTCTTAGCATAAAAGATTTAAAAGCCATTGGTATTCCAGCTATATTGATGTCTTTTTTACCAGCAACATTTGAAATATTTGCTTATTATTTTTTCGCACCAATAATATTAAAAATATCAAAAATAGATGCATTGTTAATGGGATCTGTAATGAGCGCGGTCTCACCCGCAGTCGTTGTTCCAAGAATGGTTGACTTAATAGAAAAAAATATCGGAACGAATAAAAAAATCCCGCAATTAATACTTGCAGGAGCTTCATGCGATGATATTTATGTAATCGTACTATTTAGCAGCTTTTTAACAGCTGCTAGCGGATCAAATTTAGATTTAAAATCGATTATCAATATTCCAGTATCTATTGTTTCTGGTATTCTAATAGGAGCTATTTTTGGAATTATGATATCGTATTTTTTTAAAAAATATATAAACAGTAAAAACAATTATCTAACAGCAGCTATTCTATGCTTTTCATTTCTATTAATGGCACTTGAAAAATATATCTCAATTTATTTTGCAATGTCAGGGTTACTTGCAATAATTTCTATGAATTTATTACTAAAAGAAAATATGCATGAGCACATAATATCGAACGCTGCAAGCAACTATGGTGCAATATGGATTGTGGCACAAATATTTTTATTTGTATTAGTTGGTGCAGAAGTAAATGTACAAACAGCATTAAACTTTGGTTTAAAACCAGTTATCATGATATTTATTGCCCTTGTATTCAGATCAATAGGTGTTATTGTTTCTTTAACACAAATAAAACTCAATGCTAAAGAAAAATTATTTACAATACTTGCATATTTACCAAAAGCAACAGTTCAAGCTGCAATTGGATCTGTTCCCTTATCAATGGGACTGAAATCAGGTCAAATCATCCTTACAACAGCGGTACTAGGAATTTTAATAACAGCACCACTCGGCGCAATATGCATAGATAAATTAAATACAAAACTACTAAAATAGGCGATAAATAATCGCCTATTTTATTTCAATTGCATGAACAACCATTCTTTGATCTCCATCAGTACAAGTTAATAATGTCAATATTTTAAACTTGCTATCAGGAAAATATGCATCTAATTTATTTTTTGAATTTACATATTTAATAAAACCAACAACTAAAACAACAAAAAAGGAAGTGTATTTCAACTTCCTTAACATCCTGGTGGAGATGGCGAGAATCGAACTCGCGTCCGAAAACCCCTTTCAAGGAACCTCTCCGAGCGCAGAAAATTTTAAATTTCTTCTCTTATTCTAAATTCACAAAAGATTTAAGAGTATAGCTTTTTTAATAAGTCATCACTTCAAAAGCAAAACGGTGACAACTCAACTCGTATGATTAAAAATCTTTTATCTTACACGAGAGATAAAGATAAAGATTCGCCGCGTTTAATTAAGCAGCTAATGCAAAACTTCTATTGTTGTCTGCGTTTAAATTTATTTGCTCTTTTTTAACGTAGTTTCGCTAACTACGGCTCGCTTTTCCTTAAAACAAGATCCCCGTCGAAGCCAGGTCATCCCCTTAAAAACAGAATATTATTCTGTTTTAACATTATTACTCATTTGAGCAAGTTGTCTTCTGTTATCGTTTAGTGTTTCGATTACTTTTTTTAGTTGCTCTTGTGTTTCGAGTAATAATTTGTCTGAATATTCTATACTGCCTAGTGTAATTTGCTTAGACTGTGTTGTTGCTTCTGTCATTAATTTATTTGCTTGATTTTTTGCCTCAATCATAACGCTGTTTTCATCAAGCAGTCTGCTTAGTTCAATTTTAGCATCGTTAATAACTTTTTCTCCATCGAGTCTTGCTTCGTTTAAAATTCTTTCTCTTTCTTCTTTAATCCATGTTGCTTGTTTAATATCGTCAGGTAGCTTAATTCTAAGCTCACTAATCAACTCAAGAATTTCTTCTTTGTCAACGGCTACCTTATTACTTAAAAAAGCAGTCTTAGCCCCTTCAACAACATCTTCAATTTCATCTAAAATTTCGAGTACGTCCATATTAATCCTCCTTTGTAAATTTATCTTTCAATTTTACAATTACATTTTTGGGCACAAAATCTTGTAAACTTCCATTAAAATGTGCAATTTCCTTTACAAGACTTGAGCTTAAGTATGAGTATTTACTATTTGAAACTAAGAAAATAGTTTCAATCTCATCAAATAATTTTTTATTAGCAAGAGCCATTTGAAGTTCATACTCGTAGTCACTAACTGCTCTTAATCCCCTTATAATAACGTCTGCATGCACTTCTTTCGCGTAGTTAATCAAAAGGCCATCAAAAGGCTCTACAATAATATTATCAAATTCTTTTACATTCTCTTTGATCATATTTATTCTTTCATTAGAGTCAAATAATGGTTTTTTTGATACATTATTTAATACCGCCACGCGCAATTCATCAAACATTTTTGCTCCACGAATAATTATATCTAGATGTCCATTAGTTACGGGATCAAAGCTCCCCGGATATATCGCTCTCATCATTCACCTTTAGTATTATAACCTTTCGTTTGCCATATTCACGCGATTTTATAATCTTGTATTTATCACTTTCTTCTTGATATGATTTAATAGTTTCAAAAATTATACACGTGTCTTTATTTATTATATCAGATTTAGGATAAAATTCCAATATCTTTTCTAAAAAATCTGTATCATCATATGGTGGATCTATATAAATATAATCGAATGCCTGTCCAGTATAATTTTTTAAATACTTAAATGC
>CAMYPV010000056.1 GCA_947293975.1 uncultured Ezakiella sp.
TTGATATTGATTTTGTAATCTAAAAAAGAAATATCAAAGCTTCCACTTGAAGGAATAAAATCTGGCAGCTCAAAATCTTTATAATCATACAGTTTAAAATTATATAAGCTATTTGCTTTTTTAGTTATAACATCTAATGCAATGCCCTTATTCAATGTGATTGAACTGCCTTTTTTCATTATACCCGCTTTGTTTGTAGCTATTGATTCGATTGTATTTCCAAGTAATGACACATGATCGATTGAAATTGATGTAATTACAGATAAAAAGCTATCCCCGACAACGCTTGTTGAATCGGTTACGCCACCGACACCAGCCTCAAGTATGGCAATTTCAACATTTTTATAGGCGAAATAAATATTTGCAACCAATGTTAAAACTTCAAAATATGTGAAAACTCCATATTCATCATGTATCTCATCTTCAATTTGGTTAACGGTTTCAATTAAAGCATATAATATATCGTCCTCGATCATGCCTTCGGTAGTTCTGATTCTTTCGTTGTAACAAACAAGATGAGGCGAAGTGTAAAGGGCAGTGTTTATATCAAATTTATTTAATGTGTCAAAAATAGCCTTTGATACAGTTCCTTTGCCATTTGTTCCAACTATATTTACGACCTTTAGGGGTTTTAAATTTAAAATCTCAAGAGCTTTTTTCATTCTTGAAAGAGTTCTATCAGGAATATTACCAGCTCTTGATTCTAATTTGTCAATTATATTTTGAATTTCAGTATCTGAAAAAGATTTTTTATTTTCAAATATTTCATCAATTATTTTTGAATATTCCACTATTCTATAAATCTCCTCCACTTTTCACCGATAACCTCATTGGCACTAGCAACAACGACAAATGCTTTTGGGTCAATTGAATGCACATAAGACTTTAACTTCATAAATTCACGGCCATTAATAGCTGTGAAGATTAATCTTTGTTCAACTTTTGAATAAGCGCCACGACTTGGGATAATATTTGCACTACGATCAAGATCATCAAGTATAAAATCACATACCTCTTCAACCTTTGAAGTGTTAATATAACATAGTTTCGATGAGTTTAGACCGTTTATAACAATACCAACAAGAGATGAGTTTATAATAACACCAACAACTGAATACAGCATAATTTCGATACCAAATGCATATCCAGCAAGTAATACCACTATAAAGTCTGCAATCATACAACCAATATTAAGTTCGATACCAAGATATTTTTGAAGAATTTTTGCAATTATATCAGTACCGCCAGTTGATGTATATTGATTAAGTACAATTCCGACGCCGGCACCTTGTATAAGAGTACCTAAAAATACTAATAAAAACAAATTGTCTGAAAGTGGTTGTGGATTAGGGAAGATTACTTCAAGTAGCCACACAACGCCAGAAAGTGATAATGTTACAATGATTGTTTTGATACCAAAATCTTTACCAATAAAAATAAGACCAATTGCAAATAATACTATGTTTACAAATGTATAAATTGGGCCAACATCAAAAGGTAAGAAGTGAGACAAAACGATTGCAAGTCCACTCGCACCGCCTGTTGATAAATGGTTAGGCACCAAGAAAAAATGAATTGCAAATGCCACCATTAATACCCCTATGACAATAAGAATTGCCTCTTTAGCCGTGATAGACGGCTTGGATTTTACAGTTACATCCATTTTAAACCTCCTAAAAAAATAAACTGTCTCTATTATATCACAAAGTTTTTAAAATACATAAACTACTAGTACAATTTTATCACGCAAAAGCAAAATATGAAATAAAACAAAAACTATGTTATAATATAAATATAATAAGAAGAGAGGTGATTAAATGACTATGCCAAAATGTCCAAAATGTAATTCAGAGCATACTTATGAAGACGGACACATGTATGTTTGTCCAATGTGTTTTTATGAGTGGTCAGAAGAAACGCAAAAGGCAATTGAAGAAGAAGGCATTATAAGAGATGCTTATGGGAACGAAATTAATGACGGCACAGATGCAATTGTAATTATGGATCTAAAGCTAGGAAAGGATACCATCAAAAAAGGCACAAAAGTAAAAGCTGTTAGGATACTTGACAAGGTTGTAAATAATCATGATCTAGAAGGTAAAGTTGATGGCTTTGGAACAATTTATTTAAAATCATCAGTAATTAAAGTTAACTAAAAAATGGTCACAAATGGTGGCCTTTTTTAATATAAAAAATCTAGTTGACAAATTTTATCATTTATGGTAATATTTATTTGTTGAATAATAAATGAAACGGAGGAAATTATGAAAAGAATTTTAATGGCGATTTTAATAATCGCAATGTTATTTACAGCATGTAATAAAACAGGGAACAAGTCAGGTGATGATGGTAAAAAAACTGTGACGGTTACAACATCATTTTTATATGATATGGTAAAGGTTATTGCAGGAGATAGTGTAAACAGACAGTTGATTATACCGGCAGGTGAAGATCCTCACTTGTATCTTATGAAACCTAATGATGCAACTAAATTAAAAAATGCAGATCTAGTTTTGTATCACGGTTTACATTTTGAAGGCAAGATGATAGAAGCACTTGAGAGCGTTGGAGTTGCAGTTGCAAAAGATTTTACAAATGATGAAATAGGTACAATGGAAGAAAATGGACAAACAAATCTTGATCCTCACTTCTGGTTTGATATTCATCTTTATAAAAAAGCAGCAAAGGTTGCTTGCGAAGAGCTTTCTAAATTAGTTCCTGAAAAAAGTGAAGAATATAATAAGAATTATGAAAATTATTTGAAGGAGCTTGACAAATTAGATAGCTATAACAAGGAAAGACTTGCTGAAATTCCAAAAGAATCAAAATATCTTGTAACACCACATGATGCATTTAATTATATGTCAAGATATTATGATATTCCTGTTATGGCTCCACAAGGCGTCTCGACTGAGACAGAAGTTGGGGTAAAAGACATGGATGAAACGGCTAATTTTATTTTTGAACACAAAATTAAGGCTATCTTTGCAGAAAGCACAACAGATCCAAAGAGGATGGAAGCTTTAAAAGATTCAGTTAAGAAAAAAGGTTTTGACGTAAAAGTTGTTCAAGGTGAAGGAAATGAATTGTTTAGTGACAGTCTTGCACCTGAGGGGCAATTTGGGGATAATTATATTGACATGTACAAGCATAATATTGATATAATTGTTGAGAATTTAAAATAAGGATTATTATGAATAAAGACAAAAATTCGATCATTAATGTTGAAGATCTTACACTCGCATACAATGAAAAGCCAGTTGTTTGGGATGCTGATGTTAATATAGTTAGAAACTCAAGAACAGCTATTATCGGCCCAAATGGCGCTGGCAAATCCACATTGTTAAAAGGCATATTGGGGCTTTTAAAGCCCCTTGCTGGCGAGGTTAAAATCTTGGGCAAAGATCCAAAAAATGCAAGAAAATATTTTTCATACATTCCGCAGACAGCAAGTGTTAACTGGGACTTTCCGACAACTGTGCTTGATGTAGTTTTGATGGGGCGTTATAAGACACTTGGTTGGATAAGGCGTCCTGGCAAAAAAGACTATGAAATTGCAAAGCAAGCTTTAGAGAAGATGGGTATGTATGAATTTAGAGATAGGCAGATTTCAGAACTATCGGGCGGACAACGTCAAAGAGTTTTTTTGGCAAGGTCAATTTCGAGTGATGCAGAAATCTATTTTATGGATGAGCCGCTTGCTGGCGTTGATATGGTTACTGAAAAAATTATTATGGATACAATTAAAGAGTTTCAAAAAGATGGAAAGACAATTGTAGCTGTGCACCACGATTTAAATACAATAGAAAAATATTTTGATCATGTTGTAATTATTAATAGAAGAGTTGTTGCCGATGGACCTGTTAGTGAAACTTTTACAAAAGAAAATTTAGACATAGCATTTAAAAGAGAGCGTGATTAGATGGGGGAATTGTTTTCAAATCATTTGTTTATAATGGTTGCAATTGGAACTGCGCTTTTGGGCATAGCCTCTGCTATGATTGGCACGATAACTGTATTAAATAAAAAAAGTTTAATAGGTGATGCGATTGGTCACTCAAGTTTTCCGGGAATTATAATTGCTTTTATGTTGTTCTCAACAAGATCTCCATATATTTTATTGTCGGGAGCTATTGCAACTGGCTTAATTGCGTATATAGTTATTCAGGAGATTTCTAAGTCAGAGCGCACAAAGACGGACACAGCTTTGGCTGTAGTATTGTCAGGATTTTTTGGACTTGGTATGGCTCTTAATAGTTATATTCAGGGCAATACAAACTTTCAAGGCGCATCTCAAAGTGGGCTTGCAAACTATATTTTTGGACAGGCAGCATTTATAACGAAACAAGATCTTACATTAATTTTTGTAGTAAGCATTGTTGCACTGACAGTTATGATTTTATTTTATAAGGAAATAAAGTTAAATGTTTTTGATAACGAGTACATGTTTGTATCTGGATTTAATACAAGAATAATTGATATGATTATAACAATTACAATGGTTGCAGTCATTGCTGCAGGCTTAAAAGTTGTTGGATCAATATTAATCTCGTCAATGCTTATCGCTCCGGCGGTTGCTGCAATTCAATGGAGCAAAAAATATAGCATAGTTGTATTGATTGCATCAGTAATTGGTGGAGTGTCAAGTTTTGGAGGTACAGTTGTATCAAGCCTTTACAAAGGCGTTTCAACAGGACCATCAATTGTAATTATAATGAGTGCATTATCTATTTTATCAATAATATTTGGCAGATGGGGTGTAATTAGAACTGCTATAAAAAGAAGGAGGATTAAAAATGCTTGAAGTATATTTAATAATGCTTTTTACAGCACTTGCTCTTTCTATTATAGGTATATTTTTAGTGCTTAGAAATCTGTCGATGACAGCTGACGGAATTAGCCACTCAGTTTTGTTAGGGATAGTTGTTGCGTTTTTAATTGTTCCTGATTTTAATAGCCCGGTGTTGTTATTTGGGGCAATGATTGCTGGCTTATTAACAGTATTTATGGTTGAGATTTTAATAAAATCAAATAAAGTTAAAGAAGACGCGGCATTAGGAATAATATTTCCGTTTTTATTTTCGCTTGGCGTATTGATGATGAGTTTGTTTTTACGAAACACGCATCTATGCGTTGATGGCGTTTTGATGGGAGAGGTTCTTGTAAGTCCGCTTTCAAGAACAGAATTCTTGGGATTTAATATACCTAAAGCTTTAAAGATGGCAATTATTGCGCTTACAATAAATTTGGTTTTTATTACAGTTTTTTTCAAAGAATTAAAGCTTACTGCATTTGATGCAGGCTTTGCAATTTTATCTGGATTTTCAGTAACTATATTGCATTATGTTTCAATGGCGCTTGTCAGTTTAAATGCAGTTATATCGTTTAACTCTGTTGGTAGTATATTGGTAATATCATTTATGATTGCGCCTGCGGCGTCAGCAATACTTCTTACCAAAAACTTAAAGACAACAATAATTGTAACAATGATAATCGCATTTATAAATGTAAGCATTGGTGTATTTATAGGTTATAAACTGAATGTAAACCTTGCAGGTACAACCGCTTTTGTGGGGATGATAAGTTATATAATTGCACAAATAATTAAACCATCAGGTGCAATTTCAAAGATGATGAAGAGAAAAGAACAATTAAAATATTTGAATAACGCACTTGTAATGATGCATATTAATAATCATATGGGAAAAAGCAATCAAAACATTGAATTAGGCGTCAAAACTATGAAAAATCATTTAAAGATGGATAATCATATATTAAAAGAAACAATTAAACGTTTAAAACAAAATGGATTGATTGTAGAAGGCGAGGCATATTTATTAACCGACAAAGGTAAAGAATATTATAAAGAAATAGAAAAGAAAAATGGAATTTAACTCCAGCGAAATATGCTGGAGTTTTTTTTATACTATTAAATTCTGTTTACTTATAAAAAAGTGGGTAATTCATAAAATCTATTGAAAAAAGATTTTAGCTGTGATAAAATATAATTGTTACGTTTATGTTACAGTAACATTAAAACTTAAGGAGGAAGGATTATGAGAAAAACAATGTCAATTGTATTAGCAGTCCTAATGGTATTAACAACATTAGTCCCGCTAAACGCTCAAACCGAGGGCAGATCTGGCAAGGTTGAACTTAAATCAGAAAATGAAATCGTTGACTCAACTACAACAGATGCTCTCGAAAAATTAGATTCGCAAATGAGCGAATTATTTAAAAACGGAGAATTAAATGAAAATGATAGATTTAATTTTATCGTTGAAATTGAAGGTGATACAAATAAAGAAAAAGCACCTATTGGTATTGTATCTGAACGCGGTACAAGAATGTTTAAAACTCAAAGCGTGTCAAGAAGAGACGATGCTAAATTAAGAAATTTTGTATCAAGAAGAATTGAAGAACAAAATCAAGTTTTAAATAATATTTTTAATGGTAATCAAGAAGCGCTTGGTGGTATGAGAACATTCTCAATGACAAGATCATCAAATGATTTTTCAAATATAAGAAGATTTAAAGCTTTGGTGAATGGTTTTGTTTTAGAGGGTCTAACATACAATCAAGCAAGAGAGATTGCTAAAACAAATGGCGTTAAGAGCATAACAGCTGAGGTAGTTTTAAATCGTCCTAAAAATAATGTTGAAGCTACACCACAAATGCACTATTCAAGAGAAATTGTTAAAGCTGCCCAATCTGTTCAAAGAGGATATGATGGAAGCGGTAGAATTATTGCAATTTTAGACTCAGGTGCAGATGTTACTCATAAAGACTTAGTTATTAAAAATCACGATGCAGTTAAATTAGATAAAGAAATGGTTGATTCTCTAATTCAAAAAAATGCAATGCGTGGTAAATATTTTAATGAAAAATTCCCTTATGGATATAACTATTATGATAGAAACTTTAATTTAAAAGATGGTAACCCAAAATTGGGGATGCACGGACAACATATTGCTGGTACAATTGCTGGTAATGGTGATCCTGAAGATCCTTTAGCTGTTATTGGTATTGTTCCAGAAGCTCAAATTTTAGCTTTGAGAGTTTTTGGTGAATATGAACCACTTACTGGTACATCACAATATACAGAAGCACTTGATGACGCTGTGTTACTAGGTGCAGATGGTGCAAATATGAGTTTAGGTAGTGTATCTGGTCCAGTTGCAAACGACCCAGTATTTGAAGAAGCTATTCAAAAAGCAAAAGAAGCTGGTGTTTTAGTTGCGATTGCAAATGGTAATGACGGATACAGTTTATCTAAAACAGAAAAATTACCAAGAGCAGAAAATGTTGAATGGTCAACAGCAGGTAGCCCTGCAACTATGAAAGACTCTTTGGCAGTTGCAAGCTTTAATAATACTGAATTGATTTCAGAAAACTCAATTGAATACAATGGCGAAACTATAAAAACTGCGGCAATGAGTTCAATTAGCACAGCTGACTTTTCTAAATTTGAATACAACAAAGAATATGAATTTGTATTTGTTGGTGTAAGTAAAGATAA
>CAMYPV010000057.1 GCA_947293975.1 uncultured Ezakiella sp.
GGGAATGCGAAATGCAAATACTATAAAGGGTCTTACATCAGATTTCAACAATATATTGACTTCTTTCTCGCCAATTTCTAAGGAGAGAAATTTATTAGAGAAAAATAAAAATTTTGACATAGATATCTTAATAGCAACAGACTGTATATCAGAAGGGCAAAACTTACAAGACTGCGACTATCTAATAAATTACGACATCCACTGGAACCCCGTTAGAATCATTCAAAGATTTGGAAGAATAGACAGGATCGGCAGCCAAAATGATGTAATACAACTCGTAAACTTCTGGCCAAATATTGACCTTGATAAGTATATCAACCTGAAAGAAAGAGTTGAAGTTCGAATGAAGATGGGTGGAATAGTTGGTTCGGGCGATAATAACTTATTAAGTCCAGAAGACTTAAACGATCTTGAATACAGAAAAGATCAACTTAGAAGAATGCAAGAAGAAGTCGTTGACTTGGAAGAAATGAATAACAGCATAAATATAACTGACCTTAATTTAGATACCTTTAGGGCAGATATTATGGAATATATTAAACTCCATCCAGAAATTGAAAACGCGCCTATGGGCATGAACGCAGTTGTAAAATCAACCGAGCGCGAACCAGCCGGAGTGATATTTGTATTAAAAAATCTAAGAAATGAAATAAATATCAACAGTAAAAATAGATTGCATCCATTTTATATGGTTTATGTAGACGAAGAAGGTGCAACAGTTATAGGCCATCTCTCTCCCAAAAAACTCCTTGACACTTTTAGATATCTGTGCAAGGGCAAAACAGAGATAGATAAAAATCTCTACAAAAAATACAACAAAGACACAAAAGACGGCAGGGATATGAAAAAGTATTCCAAACTTTTGGGCGACGCCATCGCGTCAATCATAGAAGCCAAGGATGAAGACAACTTAGAAAGCTTTATTGCTGGCAAAGATGTGAGCTTTTTTGCCGAAGATATAAAAGGTCTTGATGACTTTGAGCTTGTCAGTTTTTTAGTTATACGGGAAGAATAAAATGTTGGGCCTACCAGAACAAACGAGTTTAAAAAAGCAAATCCCAAAAACCATGATTTACAAAAACTTTGACAAGACTTTGCAAGGACAAAGAAAAACGAGCTTTGATAACGACATAAGTCGAATATACATTGTAAATGAAATATCTACCAATACAATAAATATCAGAGAGTCAAAGGACATAAATAGAATTTTCTTTATCTTGATAGAGCTTAAAAGCAAAAGCTATGACGACAAAAACATCGAAACGATTTTAAAAATATTTCAGCAAAACATCATCGCCATCTTAAGTTTTGATGGCGAGTATCAGCTGGCAGTTTTTAACATCAAGCTAATTAAAAGCGACTGGCAGGAAGATTTCGAACTTGAAATAAAGGGTTTAGATATAAAAAATGTTTGGGATAATTTTGTAATACAAATCGGAAGTATCGACATAAAAGCACATACAAATCTTGATCAGGCAATAATATCAAATATCGAAAAAGAAAAAATAAAAAGGCAGATCATCAGTCTAAAAAATAAAATTAAAAGAGAAAGTCAAGCCAAAAAGAAATTTGACTTGCACAAGGAAATAAAAGAATTAGAAAAGAAATTGGAGGAGAATTATGGATAAGTTACAAATGCAGACATCCAATATGGCGGATGAAAATTTTAAAAAGCTAGCAGAAATTTTTCCAAATATTGTAACGGAAACAATAGACGAAAACGGAAATGTTGTAAGAGCAATCAACAAAGAGCTGCTCGAACAAGAAATTTCCACAAAAGTCGTCGACGGACCAAAGGAAAGATACGAGTTTACATGGCCAGAAAAGAAACAATCCATAATTGCAGCCAATGCTCCAACAACAAATACACTTCGCCCATCTGTTGAGGATAGTGTAAATTTTGATACGACCAAAAACCTCTATATCGAAGGGGACAATCTGGAAGTTTTAAAAATCCTACAAGAAACATATCTGGGCAAGGTCAAGATGATTTATATAGACCCGCCCTATAATACGGGGAGCGATTTTGTCTATGAAGACGATTTTGCAGAAGACATGAGCGAATACATGGATATGAGTGGACAGTTTGACGAAGAAGGCAACCGTCTTTTTGTCAATTCCGAAAGCAATGGACGTTTTCACACCGACTGGCTAAATATGATTTACCCAAGATTAAAAATGGCTAGAAATCTTTTGTCAGATGATGGGGTTATTTTTATTTCTATTGATGATAATGAACAAGCAAATTTAAAAAAGATTTGTGATGAGGTTTTTGGTGAAGTTAATTTTGTAGCACAATTAATATGGAAGAGCAAAAGTGGTGGAGCAAACGATAGTAAGTTTTTTGCTGTTGATCATGAATACGTTTTAGTTTATGCAAAGAATTGTAAAAACTTAATTATTAATTTAGACAGAGATGCTGAAGTAACAACTGTATACAATCAAATTGATGATAAAGGAGAATACTCTTTGGATAGATTAGATAAACAGAGTTTAGGATATGTGGAGAGCTTAGATTTTCCAATAATAGGTCCAGATGGGAGGAAATATATTGTAGAGCATAAAAATAATGAAGTTAAAGTTGCTCGTTGGCGCTGGAGTAAAAAAACAGTTGAGGAAAGGTACGATGAGCTTGTCTTCAAGAATGGATATGTTTATACAAAAAATTACAAGAAGAAAGGTAGTATACCTCGTAGCATACTTTTTGAAGATAGGTTTGGTAGAACGCGTACAGGTAAAACAGATTTCAAAGAATTATTTGAAGTTGCATATTTTTCTGCTCCCAAACCATGTAAATTAATTAAATATATTTTAGATATATCTACAGATGAAGATTGCATAGTTATGGACTTTTTTTCAGGCTCTGCAACGACGGCACATGCAGTCATGCAATTGAACGCAGAAGATGGTGGCAGTCGTCAATTTATAATGGTTCAGCTCCAAGAGGAGACCGATGAAAAATCTGAAGCCTACAAGGCTGGCTATAAAAATATTTGTGAAATTGGCAAGGAGCGTATTCGTCGTGCTGGTGCAAAGATCAAGGAGGACTTTAAAGACCAAGAGGGCATTGAGGACTTGGACATTGGTTTTAGGGTTTTAAAGGTCGACTCTTCAAATATGGAAGATGTTTATTATAATCCGCTTGAATTGCAACAAGACATTTTATCTCAAATGACAGATAATATTAAATCAGACAGAAACGACTTGGATCTTCTATTTCAAGTTATGCTTGATATGGGCATTGAAATTTCAAGCAAGATTGATGAGTTTTATATAAATAATAAAAAATGCTTTAGCGTTGAAGATGATTTCTTGATAGCTTGCTTTGACAAGGACATCGACACTGATTTGGTAAAGGAAATTGCAAAGAAAAAGCCTCAGTATGCTGTTATTTTAAACAGAAATATGATAAATGATAGCCTTTTGACAAATTTTGATCAAATCTTTAAGGAAATTAGTCCAGACACAGTTAGAAAGGTTTTGTAAGATGGGATTTGTATATACTGAAGAAAAGGTAAAATTTGTAATAGATGAATTAAAAAAGTATGTGGAAGGCGAAGAAGAAGATCCATTTTTTGCATTAGAATTAGCTAATTCCTTGTATGGTGAACATATTAAAGGTATTACTGAGGCTTATGATACAGCAATAGCATTTACAAAAACTGCAAAAAGATATTCCAAGGTTATTATTAATATTCTAGAAGAATTTTTAGATACAAATAAATTAGTTGGTTTTGATTTAAGTAATTTAAATATTGATGACAATGAATTAGTTAATTTAATATTAGATTCCGCTAAGCTATTCAATCAAAATGATTATAAAGCAGCTTGTTATAATATATGGGGTGCACTTGAGAGGATAAAAACTTTTAATTATACCGACGAGGATATAAGGCATGATAAAAGAAAATCATCAGATGAATTACTGAATAGCATTTCACAGGGAAATGAAGGATTGAAAATATTATATGAAAATGAATTGAAAGAACTTACAAAAATTGGAAACACTTACAAAATAAGGCATCATGAAAAAAATCAAGTTGTTTTGGAATGTGATAAATATTATAAATATTTTTATTTGAGGTGTCTTTCATTTTTGGAGATTTGTATTTTTGTTCTGTATGGAGAAAAAACAGATGAAATTTAATTTTAAAATTCAAGGTTATCAGACTGATGCCGTTAAGAGTGTTGTGGATTGTTTTGAAGGCCAGCCCTATGTAAATATGACTTCATATCGAAGGGATATTGGATATAATTACAATAACGATTGCAAGATGATGCATGCTCCGAGTTATTTTGATGAAGAAATTTCCGAAATTGGTTTTAAAAATGCAAGGCTTTTGCTTGATAGCGATAGGCTTTTGGATAATATCAAAAAAGTTCAAAGGTCAAATAATTTAATTATTTCAGACGATCTTGTAAAGGGCGTTGGCAACTGTTCTATTGATATTGAAATGGAAACTGGTACAGGCAAGACCTATGTGTATATAAAGACCATGCACGAGCTTTATAAAAATTATGGTTGGTCGAAGTTTATTATTGTGGTGCCTTCGATCGCTATTCGTGAGGGTGTCAAAAAGTCTTTTGAAATTACTGAAGAACATTTTATGCAAAGTTATGGTAAGAAGATTAGGTATTTTGTTTACGATAGCTCCAATCTTAATCAACTGGATGATTTTTCCAGCAATGCTGGCATAAATGTTATGATTATTAATATGCAGGCCTTTAATACTTTTAAAGAAGGGGCAAGGAATAATGCAGCAAGGATTATTTACAGTGAGCGAGATGATTTTAACAGCAGAAGGCCGATCGATGTTATCAAAGCCAACAATCCGATTTTAATTTTGGATGAACCACAAAAAATGGGTGGGGCTCAAACTCAAAAGGCTTTGCTAAATTTTAATCCCTTGTTTTCTTTGAATTACTCGGCAACTCACTCCACCAAGCACAATCTGGTTTATGCTTTGGATGCAGTTGATGCTTACAATCAAAAATTGGTTAAAAAAATTCAGGTCAAGGGTTTTACTGCAAAAAATCTGACAGGCACAGAGGGTTATTTGTATCTTGATGATATTATTATTGATCCTAAAAAGTCACCACGCGCCAGACTTGAGATTGAAGTTAAGCATCAAAGTGGCGTTAAGCGTGAGCGTAGGATTTTTAATACAGATGATAATCTCTATGAGACTTCAAAAGACATGGAACAGTATAGGGGTTATAGGATTGCAGAAATAAATCCCATAGAAAATTATATTTCTTTTACCAATGGAGAAAGGGTTTATAAGGGCGATGTTGTCGGCGATTCTAACGAATCTTATTTGCGTCGTATTCAAATTAGGGAGACTATTAAATCTCACTTTCAAAAAGAAGAATCCTTATACAACAAGGGCATAAAGACGCTCTCTTTATTTTTTATCGACGAGGTAAAAAAATATAGGATGTACGGGGATGATGGCGAAATAATTTTGGGCGAATATGCTCAGATATTTGAAGAGGAATATAAGTCTATCCTGGAAGAATATCAAAATATGTTTGAGACGGATTATGTTAAGTATTTAAAGAGTATTGATGTAAGCACAACTCACAACGGATATTTTTCGATTGATAAAAAGACAGGTCGTTCGATTGATAGTAGTATTTTAAAAAGCACAGGTCTATCTGACGATGTAAGTGCTTATGATTTAATTCTTAAAAACAAAGAGAGGCTATTGAGCTTTGAAGAGCCTACGCGTTTTATTTTTTCTCACTCCGCGCTCCGTGAAGGTTGGGACAATCCAAATATTTTTCAAATCTGCACACTCAAGAAGAGTGATAGCGAGAATTTGAAGAGGCAAGAGGTAGGTCGTGGACTGAGAATTTGCGTGGACAAAAACGGCTCAAGGATGGATTATGAAACCTTGGGAAGTCGTGTGCACGATATAAATAAACTGACAGTAATTGCCAGCGAAAGCTACGAGAGCTTTGTTGACGACTTGCAAAAGCAAACCAAGAAAGAATTAAGAGACAGACCAAAGCATGCAAGTGTGGAATACTTTACTGGCAAGAATATTGTGGTTGATGGTGCTAATTATACAATTGATAGCAAAGATGCAAATATGATTTATCAATACATGGTCAAAAATGATTATGTAAGTGATGATGGCGAGGATTATGTGACTGAACAATATCATATTGATTTAGAAAACAATAATCTTGCTCCTGTGCCTGAAAAATTAAAGCATATTGAGGTCGGAGTTCATAAGCTAATTCAATCTGTATTTAATGCCAAGGCCTTGGAAGATATGTACGGATATGGCCACGAAACAACTATTTTAAAGAATGATTTGAACGAAAACTTTTATAAGAAGGAATTCCAAACTTTGTGGAACTATATCAATCATAAGTATATTTACAAAGTTGATTTTGATTCGGATGAATTGATTGAAAAGGCCATAATAGCAATTGATGAGAACCTAAGGGTAAGTCCTTTGCAATATACAATGAAAATTTCTGAACAAAAGGATGCGATTTCAGTCAGCGATATTAACGAGAATTATTCTTTTAAGGATGCAAAGTCAAGCACACATATCTTAGAAACAAATCTTTCAAGCAATATCAAATATGACTTGATAGGCAAGGTCGCAGATATAACTGTGCTTACGAGAAGAACTGTGGCAAAAATTTTATCTGGTATAAATAATGTTAAATTTAATATGTACAAGCAAAATCCTGAAGAGTTTATCAGTAAGGTTTCAAGGCTGATCAAAGAGCAAAAGGCTAGCATGATTGTGGAGCATATTTATTATGATAAGGTCGAAGACAAATATGATATCTCCATCTTTACTGCTGATAGCAATATTGATATTGAAAGGGCGATGCTTGTTAAAAAACACATACAGCCTTATGTTATTACCGATGGAACTGCAAAGGAATCAGTTGAAAAGAAATTCGCAAAGGACTTGGAAGGTGCAAATGAGGTTTGCGTTTATGCAAAACTTCCGCGTGGATTTTCTATACCAACGCCTGTTGGCAATTACAGTCCAGACTGGGCGATTGCTTTTAATCAAGGAACTGTTAAACACATTTTCTTCATTGCAGAAACAAAAGGCACGATGGAGAGTTTGGAGCTAAGACCAATTGAGCAGGCAAAAATCGACTGTGCAAAAAAACTCTTTAATGAAATTTCAACAGATGATGTTGTCTACCATGATGTAGATAGTTATCAATCACTATTAAATATTATGCCTAGCATAAATAAGGGCAGTAAATAAAAAAATGGAGCATTACGCGTATGTGATGCTCCTTTTTTGCAATTATTTTTGTTGTGGTTTAGTTTTCTTTGGTTTCATTTCCCAGATGTCTTAGTTTGTCGACTTGGTCTTCGCGTCCAAGTACTATTAGGACGTCTCCTATTTTAAAGGTGTAGTCAGTTGGTGGGTTAAATAGCA
>CAMYPV010000058.1 GCA_947293975.1 uncultured Ezakiella sp.
AAAACAATTAAAAGAAGCAAACATCGTCACAGTAAGCATCAACAAATTAGTATAACCACCAAACCCCACGCAAACAAAAGCGTGGGGTTTTTTAATGCCCAAAACCACAATATCATTTAAACCGCAACGTCGTTGGACACACGGTGGTTTTGTGTGCAATATCGCTTTGTACACTTGGGTGGTGTACGCTATGTGCGATATTGCACCTCATATATCGCAAACCCGTTTGGAACGTTGTAGGGTCGACCGACCGCGAGCGACATACACCTTTACACATCGCAATACCATTTACGCGTCGCAAACCCGTTTGTACACACGGTGGTGTACGCTACGGCGGGTTTGCTCATAAATATATATTTCTGCTTTTTGTATAGAGTTTTACTAGATTAAATTATATGTATTTCTTATAAATGTTATAAGAATATTTTTTAAAGAATATTCAAAAAAAGGTTGCAAAATGGTTACTGCGAATATATACTAAATTTAGGATGTTTTTTATCCTAGAAATTATGTGGAGGTGCTCTATGAAAAAGAAGTTTTGCATTTTGATTGCGATATTTATGTTCATAAATATCCTGCCGGCAAATTTGCTTTTTGCAAATGACAATGCTGACAAAAATTTGTACGTCATAGTTACAAATTACAGCGATCAAAACTATTTGAATTTGAGAAGTAAGGGTAAATACGTCGAGGCAGCGAGGCTTGCTGAAATTTATTTGAATGAGAAAGAAGATGAATTAAAACTTTTGGGTGTTGATGTCAAGTCAAGACTACATATTGTTTTTGTGGGTTTTCAAGCACTTTTAAGCGAGCTTGAAGTTGAAAAGATTAAGGCGCTTGATTTTGTAAAGACTGTTTATCAGGACTTTCGTTTTGAGAGCGAAGACAGGTCTTTAGATTCAAACAGATTTTCACTGATGAATTATTCTGGTGCAAATCGTATGAATCAGATGAGACCGATGATGATTTCGTCGCCTGAGTTGGTTGGGGTGGACCAAAACTTGCGCAAGAAATTTTCAGGCACAGGCAGATTGTTGGCGGTTGCAGACAATGACATGTTCCCGGGTCATGATGCTTTTTCGGAAGCACCTTCAAAGCTAAAGCTGACATATGATGAGTTGATTGAAAAATTGCCTTTTATGACATATCAAGGGCAGTCAATCACTCGCGATGTGTATTTTAATGAGAAGATTCCGTTTGCGTGGAATTATCAGACAAACAATAACGTAATGGATCCAAGTGGTGTGCTTTCTGGTCACGGCCAACACATTGCAGGCACGATGGTCGGTAAGGCTATTAATATAAATGGCAGAGTTTGGCAAGGCATTGCACCCGATGCACAGCTTGCGATGATGGGACTAAGCGGCGGCACAATGACAACCGCGATTGAACACGCGATGCTTCTTGGTGCGGACGCTATTAACATCAGTCAGGGTATTCCGAAGGGGAAGAGAGAATCGTTTTCGTATGCGATTTATCACTTGATGGAGCAGGCTTATGTTGGAGGACTAAATGTTGTTGTAGCTGCTGGTAACGAAGGCGAATACAAGGGCGAGCTTTCTCTATTGAATCCTGACTATGGTAATATTGACGACCCTGCGTTTTTAAATAATATTATTACTGTTGGCTCTTTTGAAAACAAAACTCGTACGGGCTACGCTTTAGAAGTTGGCGGTACAATGTATCCTGTTACGCCGTCAAATGTTGGTGGCATGCTACCTGAGGGCGAGTTTGAATACATTGATGTTTTGTACGGAAGACCCGAGGATTTTGTCGGTAAAAATTTAGACGGCAAGATTGCGTTTATCAAACGTGGTGAAAATCTATTTATGGATAAGATTGAAAACGCTCAAAATAATGGAGCAATTGGTGTAATTGTTTACAACAATGTAAGCGGCGAAATGGGCATGAGCCTCGATCCAAAGAAGGTAAAGGTGCCGTCAGTTGCAATTAGCTTGCAAGATGGCGAGAGCATGAAGGCACAAGCGAACAAGGTTTTGAAGTTTTCGCACAAGCCACAGATTACGCAAAATCCTAAGTATGGCGAGGTAAGTTCGTTCTCGACATACGGCTTGACAGCGTACGGCGATTTAAAGCCAGACTTGATTGCTCCTGGTGGAGAGATTTTCTCGACACAAAACAGCAAGGACACTTTTACAAATATGAGTGGTACGTCAATGGCGACTCCTCATGTTGCAGCGTCAATTGCACTTGTGCGTGAGTACATGGATCAAGACGAGAAGTTTAAAAATATCAAGCACGAGGATATTGCAAAGGTCGTTAAGGCGATATTGATGAACTCTGCGGTTCCACACATGGATCCAAAGACCAAGGTTGCAACATCGCCTCGTCGTCAGGGTGCAGGTATGCTTGATGTTAAGCGTGCTGTTGAACTTGAGTTTACTGCGGTAAATCCAAAGACCGACATTGCAAGCATGTTTATAAACAATGTTGAAGATTCGATTAAATTTAGCTTGAAGCTAAAGAATTATACTAATAAGAAAAAGACCATTACACCTTCAGTTGCAACGACGATTGAAACGGTTAATGGCAAGGTAATTCAATTTAGACCTGGCGAGTTGTTTTCAAAAACTCTTGACCAAGAAATTACGCTTGACGCGCTTGAAGAAAAGATTGTCGATTTTGACATTCCATTGGAAAATATCGACAAGTTGGAGCCATTTAAAAACGGCGCTTTCATCGATGGTTTTATTACATTAAAAGACGATGAGAATAAGTTTATTTCAGTTCCGTTTGCTAGTTTCAAGGGCGACTTTGACAGCTTGAGCATGGTCGAGAAGCCGCTTTATGATTTTGATTTTGATAGCGAAAATCCAATGTATTGGAACTACAAATTCGATGATCATCCGTGGCACAAATTCTCCACGCACATCGAGACTTATGTTGATGAGAGCCTCGTGATTGCTGGTGTTAAAAACTTTGCGGACATCGAACTGAAAGATGGCAAGAGAGATCATCCAGAGTTTGAAGACATTGTGCTAAGTCCAAACGGCGACGGCAAAAACGACAGATTGATTTTGGACATCGTTGCGGTTAGAGACGGCAAGGTTCTTTATAAGATTAAAAACGAACAAGGCGAAGAAGAGCTTGTGGTGGATTTTGGCGATCACGTTTTCAAAAACAACAGCTATATGCCTGATGCAAAGGATAACAGGACGCGTGGATTTACAGAGTTTAAAGAAACTGACATCACAAAGTTTAAAGAAGGCTTGTACACATTGGAGATTGGTGGCTCGCCAATTAGAGAAGAAGGCCACGAAGTTCAAGATGTGTTTAAGGATAAAATTCAATTTAGAATTGACAAGACCGAACCTAAATTCGACTTGGTTTCATTTGATGAAGCGACTCGCGAACTGAAGTTCGAAGTTAAAGACGATTCGTTTATCAGAGAGACTTATTATGAATTAAATGGCAAAAAACATGTTATAAATGACTACACATTTGTTGTGCCAGAAGGTGCAAGCAAAAAAGATTTGCTAATTTATGCAGTTGACGGCGGATACAATGTCGGCAAGGTTGACCTTGAGATGCTATCAAACATCAAAAATTACGGCATGGTTAGACTTGATATCAATGCGCCAAAGACCAATAACTATCTCGATTTAAAATACAAATTGGTCGGCACAGATGGCAAGGAGTACAAGGCAAATGACCTTATCCCGCTTGGGGAATACGATTTTGTGGTTGAAGATTATTATCCTTTGTACAAACTTAAAGGCGAGAAGACTCAAAAAGTTTTGCTCACAAAAGATGAGTCAGAAAAAACTGTAAAGCTTGAGTTTGAGCTTGTGGATTACACGACATATGGATTATATATCGGTGGTAATTTCTCGAGTAGCTATGATTACAACAAGATTATTGTAAAGGCGATTAGCAAGGCCGATAACAAGGAATATATTTTTAATAAGGGTAAGATAAAGGGTTTAGAGGCTGATTTGCCAAATGGCGAATACAAAATCGAAATCGAAATTACAGACCCAGAGTATGCAAAGGGATATATTGTAAGCGTTAACAATGATGAAATTGTTGTAAACGGACAAGATGACCATAACACTCTCACAGTAGAAAAGAATTTCGAAACAAAGATCAAATATATTATAAATGCAGACGAGGCAATCAAAAAAGATTTGCAGTTTGAAATAAATTACTGGGGCGGAACTGTTGAAGATAAGGACTTGGTACTTGATCAAAAATACACAGTAAGTCCTAAAGAAGTTCCAGCAGGATATATTTGTTTGCCAGAAAGCGTTACAATTGAGTTTAGTGAAACTGAGCTTACAAAGGATGTTGAATTTAACTTTGTAAAGGAAAGTGACGAGTTCAATCTAAAAATCGAAGACGACGTTAATGATGCAGAATATTTTATGTACAGTAGCGATGATTTTAGATTTAAGCAAAATCCAATCAAAATTTCTAACAAAGAAATTCGTCAAAAAGCTGGAATCTATTATGTATCTGCAAATCCAAAAGACGACAAGTATTTTGTAGGAAAAGATGAAGGCAAGCCTTCAGAGTTCCAAAAAGTTATTTTGGCAAAAGATACAACAATAAAAGCAGAGTGGACTGATTATGCTCCCATTAAATACTTCAAGCAATTTGTATTAAAATCGAATGCATCGGATTTAGAAAAATTCACGATAGTTTTAAAGGATTTAAAAGATAATTTCGTGGCGAAATTAAATTACGTCAATGGCAACGGAATTCAGGGAGTTAAAATTATTCGTGGCGTGTACAAAATTGAAATTCCAGAGCTTGGCGATGCATACAATGTCGTTCCGAACAAAATATATAACACAGAGTATGTACAAAGTAAATTTACAAGAACGCAGTTTATTGATATTGTAGAAGCAGATCCAATTGACGTGAAGATTGACTTTGTGCATGATGGACAAAAAGTTGATGGCATCAAGTTTTATATCGACGGAAATGATTATACAAATGCTGATGTTTCCCTAAAAATCGGCAAGCATGATCTTGCAATCGACTCTGACAAGTACAAGCTCATCGAAAATCCAAGAGAAATCACTGTCGAAAAAAGCACAAAGACTATTACGATTAAACTTCTATTAAAAGATGATGATTTTGTAAAACCTGACAAAGCTCCTCTTGAAAAAATGCTTAAAGAGCATGAAATTCTTGAGAAATTAGAATCGTATAGCACGCTTGATAAAGCACTTAAAGACAAATATCTGTCGGCAATTGATGAAGCAAAGTCAATAGTCGATGACGTTGACGCAGATAATGAGTCTGTAAAGTCGGCGACGGATAATTTGTTAAACAGAAGAAATGAATTGATTGGACCATTTGATGCGTATTTGAAATCTGAGTTACAAAAGCTAATCGAAAAAGCTGAAGCATTAAAAGAAAATTATCTCTATACAGAAGCGAGTGAAGGCGCTAAAGGTCGTTTTGACGATAAATTGCATCAAGCAAAAAATATTATTCAGGACGATACTGAGTATATTGGCGTATTATATGTCGACTTGATGAGTGTTTTGAAAGGACTTGACGGTAAAAAGCCTGCTGATTATGAAGAGCTCGATAGATTGATTGGAGAGTATAACGATGTTATAAATTCTGACAAATTCAAGCTCTCGACAAATGAAGAGAAGAGAAATTATCAGTTCGCAATCAGCGATGCAAAAGAGTTTAGAAAGTTGCAAGATTTGACAAACGAAGCCGTTGAAGCGGAAGTTTTGAAGATTAAAAAGGCACTCGAAGCATTAAGCGGCAAGAGCGTTAACGAAAAGACTGCAAAGCCAAATGTTGAGATTGCAAAAGTTGGCGACGATAAAATCAGTGGAAACTGCGAAAAAGATTCGACTATAAGAGTTAATGTTGATGGCGTAGATTATTATTCGAGCGCAGTTAACAAAAACGGAGAATTCGTCGTATCAATTCCAAAAGTAAAGGCGGATAACAAAATCAAGGTATATGCAACCAAAAAAGGCTATCTCGAATCAGACCCAGCAATCGTAAAAATCGAAGCAAGCGATAACGATATTCACAAATTGTTAAAAGCTGCGAAGGACTTTATGAACACAGAAGATTATAAAGATGCGGATGACAATTTGAAGAAAAAATATCAAAACGCTGTTGAATTGATTGAAAGAGCAAGCGAAAAAGATCCGTCAAACGACGAAATCAACGACTTGAGAAAAGCAATTGAGTCAATACAAAAAATGATGAAAAAGCCGGCTACTCCTAGCAAGCCAGATAAGCCTGTTGTTCCGGACGAACCAAAGCTTCCTGACTATAGTGGTGGATGGGGTTATTACGAACCAACTCCAAGATATAATTACAAACCAATTGTAGAAGCAAAGGCTCATAAAAAAGAAGAAAAGAAAGTTGAACCTAAGAAAGAGGTTAAGACAGAGCCAGTTGTCATCACATCAAAGTTCACGCTTGACAGCATGAATTTTGGAGTAAATGACTCTATGAACACAATGGACGTTGCACCATTTGCAAAAGATGGCAGAATCATGGTTCCAATTCGTTTTGTAGGTATGGCACTTGGTTTTGACGTAAGTTGGGATCAAGCTACAAAAACCGCAATCCTAAAAGACGGTAAAACAGAAATCAGAATCCCAATGAAAGGCAAAACATTCTACGTAAACGGCGTAGCATTTGAGGCAGATGCAGAACCTGAAATAAGAAGCGAAAGAATATTCCTCTCAATTTCAAACATTGCAAAAGCATTAGGCCTTGAAGAAGGAAAGACAATATTCTGGGATCAAGCCACAAAAACTGCATCATTTATATTTAACAAATAAATAGACGAATGTATGTAATAAAAAAGTCGCTCACATCAGTGGGCGATTTTTTGTGGAGACACATGTGGTGTTGTCGCAAACCCGTTTGGAAACACGGTGGTTTTGAAGCCCTAACCCAAGAGATGGAGCGTAAGCGAACATCGATTGGTTAGTAGGTCTCATGCCAGAGATTCCCAAGAGAACGAGTGTAACGAGGTTCGATTGGAGAATCTTACGTGCCAATCTACCTCGGGTTTGCTGGCAAACGTATTTATCTACGTTGTAGGGTCGACCGACCGCGAACGACATCAACCTTTACACATTGCAACACCGTTTATACCACAACATCGCTTTGGAAACACATGTCGTTTGACGTTATAAAAAAAATCTATAACGAACCAAACGTTATAAGAAAATTTAATTGGATTAGTGTTTATTTCAATGATAAAATGATATAGTGAGGCTTTATATACGATGCTCACGATTATAATTAAGGAGGATTTAGATGAAGAGAAGGATTATTTCGATTTTAATTGCTGTGATGATGTTGGTTGGCTATTTGCCAATGATAAATGCAGCAGGTGAAAAGAAGGTAACAAATATTTCTGTTAATAATGGAGAAATGTCAC
>CAMYPV010000059.1 GCA_947293975.1 uncultured Ezakiella sp.
CTTTTTGCTCATTCCGGTGTACACTTGAGTACACCTCACTCGTCAAAAAGTCTCAGCCTACAAAAATTCATCAATTTTCCCACGCAAATTATGTAGAGATGTGAACTGCGTCCTAAAAAATTTATTTCACTTCGAATCTCATCGAAATTCCCTCGCAAATTTTGTATAGATGTAAACCTCATTCGCAAAATTTCTGCGACTAGCGCGTTTGTCATCGAAATTCGAAGCCCTAGCCCAAGAAACGAGCCTTGAAAAGGCGAAGTTGATTGGCTAGCAGGTCTCGTGTCAGAGATTCCCAAGAGAACGAGTGTGAGCGACGTTCGATTGGTGAATCTTACGGCCCTCGCAAATTTTGAAAAGGAGAAAGAGACTTATGGTCTTACACCTCTCGCAAATTTTGAGAATAAAAAATGGTGTTAAGAATCTTACGGCCCACGAGAATATCGCGAAATTAACCGTAAATTCTAGCTTTTATTTCTCGCATATGTTAAAATTAAACAACACAATAAACATAAGGAGTGATAATATGAACATAGGAATCTTAGTCGCAGTTGAATTTGATGCTTTTTACAATATATATGGAGAACCGGTTGAAAGATACAAGCACGGGGGCTTTGAGGTTTTAAAATACCAGATCCACGGCAAGGACGTTTTCGTCTGCCCATCAAGGGCGGGGCAAATTCGCGCGGCCATGGCCATGACCATACTTCTCGACTTTTACAAGTGCGAAACCATCATCAACTACGGTGTGGTTGGAGCGCTAAGCAACCAAGAGGTCGAAGAGCTTGCAGTGGTCGAGAGCGTTTGTCATTACGAATGGGACACATCAGACGCAGACGACCTGCCCAAGGGCCAGTACGAAATCTTCGACGATGTTGCCATGATAACAACGGGGTCCCTGGTCGAATTGGCGATGAAGATCGACCCCCATTTGAAAAAAGTAAGATTGGCTTCGGGTGATAAATTTGTTGCAGGCCTTGAAGCAAAGACAGCTCTCCGCAATGAGTGGGGCTGCGACATCGTAGACATGGAGGGTGCAGCCATAGCCATCGCTTCAAAACTCTACGAAGCCGACTTCGTCATGATAAAGGCAGTTTCAGACGCCCTAACCGATGGCGGGGCCGAGTTTTATGAAAACTTCGAACGCGCCTCCAAGGTCGCAGTTAAAATCATCGACGACCTCATAAGAGAAATTTAAATTTAATATTTAATTTAAGCCTTGACCATTTGGTCGGGGCTTTTTGCTTGCAAAAATAAAATTCAAATTCAAAAATCATAATCTTTCAAAATTGATCTATAAAAATAATTTGAAATTAGTCTTACTATCCTATCCATGATTTTTCCCAAAAATCCAAACAAAAAGCGAAGGTAAATAACCTCCGCTTTAAACTTATTTTTATTTAGCCTCCAAGGCTTTTGTAGAATTCTCTTATAGGAGAATTTTATCTAACCATAATGTCTGCAAGAGCTGACTCTGCATCCGTTTTTTTGCTTGTTACTTCATATTTGATTTCAAGAAGTCTAACACCACTTACATTTAGATTTACATCGATTGGTAGTTGGCCTGAAACTACCTCGTAAGATTGTAGGAGATTACCGTCAGCTATAAAATCAAAACGGATTGTAGTTCCTGCTTTGTTGGCACCCAATTTAGCAGTTAGATTTGTATACTTAGCTTCCAGGTTAAAATTAGCATGTCCTTCTCTGTACAAGAATGATTGAAAATAAACAGCATTTTTATATTCTACGCCAGCTAAGCTGTAATTGCCTTTTACCATTGCATTATCCTTGCTAAATGGCTCTGTAATTTCTAGCAAATCAACTGCACTGCCTTGAGCAGGTGCAATTGCACCATCACCGATAAATACAGTCTTAGTAGCATCATCCCATTGAACAGTCTTGCCCAAAGCTTCTGAAATAGCACGGACTGGCAAATAAGTTGTACCTTCATAAGCAAAAGGTTCGATCTTGTTACCAGCCAAGTCTTTGCCCATAATGACTTCCTTGCCGTCAACTACAACCTTGATACCCATGTAGTCAACAGTGATGTTCTTTCTCATACTTGCAGCAAAAATTACTGATGAAAGTAAAAGAACGCATGCCAAAATAAAAGTTAAACGTTTTTTCATAATACAAATCCTCCTACATATTATTATAATTAAGTTTTACCACAAGCGAGCTATAAAGTAAATACAAGATAAAAATACCACAGTAAAGAAAAGATCATATTTTATCACTCATTCAATTGATTGGCACGTTTTTGTTCAATTGATTGGCACGTTTTCATTCAAGTAATTGGCATTTACTTGCAAAACAAAAGCCCACAAAAGTGGGCATAGGTGTGCTTATTAGCTGACAAATTTCTCATCATTGATAAAAAATGAATACTAATATTATATTTAATTTCAAGACTCCGCCTTATCAAATAAATTCCATAATTCTTTGTCTAGTACAAATGGCTCCGAAAAAGCATTTACAACGATGCCTGCCAGGTCTCTATCATTATTTTTTGCAACCTCAAGCGCTTCCAAGAAATGCTTCTGCACTTTGGAGAATCCATTTCCATACTCGCCCATTGCTTCCATATTAGAAAATACAGGGAAGAAAAATTCATCTTCACTTTGTAATATATCAGGAATCATCCTAATTCCATCATGAGTAGTAAATTCTTCACCAATATTTAAATCCTTAGCGGTCAGTCTTGCTTGATCTGCATCGCTCATTATAGCATTGCACGGAATCCACACATAGCTATCTCGTAGAATTGCCATGATATCCAGCATGTGTTTTTCAGTAGGCTCTTCGTTAAAGGTGTGGATGGCAGCTTCTAACACTCTTCCATCTTCTAAATCCTCAGCAGCGATTCTTGTACTTTGATTCATATTAGACCATAGTGATATTTCTTCATCATCTTTTTGATGCACGTAAAATTCAATCTTATCATCTACGTGACAACCAAAATCCTGGTCAGGTTCATTAAGCAAAGTTCCGAAAATATGATCTTCTGCTAAACCTTCAATGCGTACCCAACATCCTTCAAGTTCATTTCCATCTTTCACTAGATATACCAATACATCATCAGGATACTCTGGGCTTCTTGATGGATCTAAGAAACGCATATTGCGAGATTCTTCTACTTCATCTCCCGCAGAATAGATTTTTAAGCTTTCTATCTTGTCTGCATATCGTTCATACATTTTCCCGTCTTCATCATCAAAATAAAAACATTCATCGTCCATAACAAATCCAATTCTAATCTTTGATGATATTTCTTTATTTCCAAGGTCAAAGAGAAAACCTTCGTCACCCTTAAAGGCAGCATCCAACACTTCAAGTGTTAATCCTGCTGTATGATCAATATATCCATATGTTAAAATATAATTTGCTTTATCTGCTCCATGAAAATCTTGTACTACCGCCTTCAGATCATCCTTAATTGGAACAGCAATAAAATTATGATAAAAAGCTCTAAAACCTACTTCACTATACTTAATGCTCATATGCGTCCTCCTTATAATATATTTCTGACAGTTTCTATTGTCATCAATACTAGAGCCTCGACGTGCTATCTATGTGTCAAGATAATTTCCACACATTTCCTTTATGTTATCAAGATTTTAAATAGCCTATTTGCTTGTGACTATATTAAGTCTTTACTTAAGTTCATTATACCATAACTCCCATTATATTTCATAAAAATCAAAGTTTAATTATATACCTTCTTTAAAACATAAAAAAAGCGAAAGATTTCTCTCTCGCTTAAAATTTTGTCGGTCCGTGCATAAAACCTTTAGCCATTAAGCCAATCCTCAAAATTATAGCCTCTGGCTTCTAATTGATTTTTGATAGAATCGAGTGCAAATTCATAACCCGCTACAACCCCCTCATCAAAATCGCTCTTAATGTCTTGCTCCCAGGATTCTTTACTCTCTATTAGTACTTCAATAATTGCCTTCAAAGTCTCCTGCGACCAAGTCCAATCTTCATTCTCAATCATTTTTATCTCCTTTAATTCTATTAGCTAATCAATACCCGCGTGCCTTAAAAAGTCTTCATCAATGTACATTTGATATTTCTCTATTAAATACACAAGGCTTTCTGTCCATTGATATTTGTCGTCCCCAAAAATTTTGTTCATTCCCAATTTCTTTTTTGTGACTGGGTCTACAAAAGATCCAGGACATGCTGCAATTTGTTTATGTGATTTTAAATATCTTATTAAATCCTCTTTGTTTTTATAATTCGCTTTTCTTTCTAAATTGTAATCTACAGTTTTATAATTTATCATTTGTATCTCCTTTTATATCTTTTATAGGACTATCATCAACAATTTCAAAAATATCAGGTGGATATAAATAATCCTCGCCCTCCTCGTCAATAATCCTGTACCACTCCTTCTCAATACTAATAACATCATAAACCTTACCGTGCAATAAGTAAATAGGATCTGACTCACCCAAAAACCTGATCTTCATAGGCCCACCCCTTCATATTAATAATACACTAAGCTTGTTACAAAAGCTTTGATAAAGTGTTAATATCATATTATAAATACAAAAAACCTACAAATATGGTATAATTAATATATGAAAGGAGGCAGATGGTCAGTGGAAGAAGATAAAGCCCCTAAAAAATGCCGTATACCAAAAGAGTATTTAGAGTTTGACAAAATTGCAGACGGTTTATTTGTAACAGGTGAAGATAGCTATCCCAACTTAGACATGCCCGAACTAATGGCGTACTGCAGAAAAAAAGGAATCCGTCCTAGCAAACTAAGCAAAGAAGAAATATCAAGGTTCAATAAGAAATAAAATTAAAAAATAAATAATCTAGGTTGAAAGAAGGTGTCCAATGAATATAATAACAGTAAATATGTTAAATGAAGATGTTTTTTTAGGTCGCTATTTAAATATTCCTTTGAAAATTACTACCCTAAATAAAGATACGATAATTGGTAAAATTGATTTTTATACACATGATGAAGAGCCATTTGTAAACTATATATACATTAATGGCACCTTGATACCATTTGATGACATAGAAAAAATTGAAGTTCTAAAATAAGATGTAAACATACAAAGGCGCAAAGGCGTCTTTTTTCTTGCAATTCAAGTGATTGGCAAGTTTTCATTCAAGTAATTGGCATTTACTTGCAAAAAAGCCCACAAAAGTGGGCATGCATGTGTGTGTTAAAAATTTCCTATTTGTATAATAAACCAGTCCTGGACATTTTATCTACAACTGATTTTTGTGATCTTACTGCTCAAAAATAAAGTCGATTATATTTTCTGCAATAACTTCATTTCTATTATTTATGTCCTCAACTGTCCATTTTGGCATGTCGTCATCCTCATACTTTTCAGCGATCTTTACTGGCAGACAAAATAAGCTGTCTTTATAGCCAGCTTTTTCTTTTATTGAAGATTGGATTTTAGATCTAAACCATTCGTTGCCAAGTGACCTGTTGATATTATCCTCTAAGAGGATTTTGTTTCCTAATTTATTGACGATATCCAAAAATTCTTCTTTTTTACTGAGCCCTGCATCTTCTCTAATTTGTTCTATATTCCTGCCACTTCTTGGCATTATGTGCTCAATCTCGTATTTTTCAGGCAAAATAAATTTTCTACCTTCTCGTTTGCAGTAGATATATTCATCAAGGTATACTAGAGGGTTTTTTGTATAATCTAACACTCTTTCATTTAAATCTGCTCTGTTCCAATTTTTTTCTATATGGGCTTTTATTTCATACTTAATGTTTTGAAGTTCTACATTTTTATCTACAAGTTTTGTATTTAATCCAAATAAGAATGATTTAAATCTAGCGCTTGAAAATCCCGTGTCTACCAATTCAAGTACTACAAATATTTTCAATAGGTAGTTCATAAAATCGGACACTAGCTTTTCGCTTATTTCGTCCACTTCAAACCTATATAAGTAAGAGACCAAATATACTTTTATGTTTTCATTAAACTTAAAAGCTAGCTGAACTACGGAGTAATCCTTTATTCTATCCCAAATTTTTGCTATCTTTAAAAATCTTGATGTTATTCTCAAAGGATCTTCGAGAAGTTTTTTATTGAGATCTGTGTAGTATCTCCTAATACCAGGCGTTGAAACATCAACAGATTTACCTTCTGATATATATTCTTTATCTATGGCGCGCTTTATATACATATACTGTTTTAATATGTCGTCTATATTTACCACATTGCTCTTTTCAAGATCCGATACTATTTTCTTGAGTTCAGACCAATTGTTAATAAAGTCCTCTTTTTCATTGACAGCATTGGAATAAAGTTGAGCAGATATAATATCTGCATCCAATAATGGCATACCTGCGGAGTTTAGCGAGTTGAACATTGTAATGGCTTGCTCAACATTCCAACTGCGAATTTCTATTATTTCTGTCTTGTCAAGGACATTGTCAGCAAAAATATTTAAATCCTCTGGAGACAGGCTTTTAAGTTTATTATAAAAAAACTTAAAGTTTCTAAAGAAATTGGTGTACTTATTGTCTTTTTGCTTGTATTTAATTGTTGCAACTTTTTTCTCAGCTTCTACAAATGTTTTAGAATTTAAGATATTACTGAGCTCATCTTTGTAAAGTTCGTTAATAGACAAGTTTTTTAACATTTCCTCTTTATCATGATTATAAAAATCTTCCAAGATATCATAAACTTCATCATCTTTAACCTTGTATAAGATTTTTAAAAGCCTATCCCTTTTCATACCGAGAGTTCTTTTTAGTTTTTCAGGATTGTCATAGGTTTTAGTATCTTCAATCGCCTCTTCCAAGCAAATTAATAGAGCTTTAAAAAGCAGAATAAAGGTTGTCGTCCTTTGTTGGCCATCAATTAGATTTAGCTTTTTATCTTTGTCTTCGCAACTTATTATTATAGTGCCAAAAAAATATGGGTCCTCTGATCCATTTAAGATAAAATCTTCTATATCCTGCCAAAGCTTATCGCATTGTTTAACTTCCCATGAGTAGGCTCTTTGGTATTCAGGAATTACAAATTCAACTCCTTTATCTAAGCTTAAATATTCACCTATCTTCTTTAAATCTGGTTCTATACGTTTTGCCATTACACCCTCCTTTTAATAAGTCTCTACCTAAATTCATTATACCATAACTCACACTACATTACATAAATTTCAAAATATAATTC
>CAMYPV010000060.1 GCA_947293975.1 uncultured Ezakiella sp.
CTAAGTAATCATAAACATCTTCACTTATAATCTCGCCCGGCACAACCACAGGCACTCCCGGCGGATACGGTGCCACAAATTCCGCGCACACTCTGCCAACTGCGTCGCATTTTTTTATGCGCTCAGACGGCAACTCGTACGCTTCGTACGGCTCGTATTTCTTTTGTGGAATGTTTAAACTAAACTCTCTAAAACTATTTGTACCCATTTTGTCTTTAGAAATATTTACTATTGCATCAAAAGACAAATCATAATCTTCTTTTTTGTTCATAAGCGTCGCAAGCATAAGCACATTTTGCCCATCGTTCATCTCGCATTCAATATTGTAGTTTTTGTAAAGTTCCTCGTGCAAACTCTCGCCCGCCACTCCCTCAACATTAAACACAATCTTTAGAGGATCACGCCCGCAATAATCAAGCACATTTACATTCGGCAAAGTTTTTAATCGATCAACAAAATCCTTCGCCAATTTTATATTCTCCGCCAAAAGCTTTCGGCCTTCGACCTGCATAAAGCTCGCTGCAATCTCGCACGAAGCAATTACAGGATAGCTCGGGCTTGTGGTTTGAAATAGCTTTATCGACTCAAACAATTTGTCTTTGTCAACTCGATTGCTTGCAAGATGTATAAACGCACTTTGATTTAGCCCTGTAAGCATCTTATGCACAGACTGAATTACAATATCTGCGCCCGCCTTTATCGCCGACTTTGGTAGCTCGTCATTAAATACAAAATGTCCGCCATGTGCCTCGTCAACAATCAAGAATGCGTCCTTGTCCTTTAAATATTCTACGATATCATCAATCGGAGTTGGGAATCCGTAATAGTTTGGATGAGTAATCACAACAGCCGACGGTTTTACATCGTCAAATGCTTTTTTAAAATTTTCAAAACTTATATTTCTATCAAAACCGTCTTTAAAATCTGTGTTGATATAAAAGACTTTTAGTCGCCTTATAATCGCCGCTCTAATCACAGAGATGTGACAGTTTCTCGACACCAGTATTGAGTCGCCCGGCTTTGTGCTATAAAAAACGGATGCAATAATTGCGCCTGATGATCCATTTACAGTGTAAAATGTTGACTTTGCCCCAAAAACATTTGCGGCTCTTATCTGACTGCGTTTAATTGCACCCTGTGGGTTGTTTAAATTATCTGTGTCAAAGCTTTCGGTAAAGTCAAAATGTGAATTTAAAACAGCAATCTCATCAAGTCTGCCCTTGTGACCAGGCATCAAAAACTTAACGCTATTTCTTTTTATATTAGACTTTAAAAGCTCGTAAATTTCTTGTTTCATTAAAATCTTTCCAATTCGTTAATCTTAGATAGTTTTCTATAAAAAGTATAAACCATTAGCATAAATAAAATGCTTGACATTACAATTACTGCAAATTCGTCTTGCGCTTTTGCGCGGAAAATAAATACATAAATCAAATGCACCAACTGCATCGCTGCCAAATACAATCCAAAGCGTTGAAAATTTGCGCTTCTCTTATAATATCCGTCAATAACGACAACCATACTTACATAAATTCCCAAAATTACCGACGGAATTGCCCTGATTTGTGGCAAGAGTACGCCAGGGTTTTCTCTTGCATATTCGTTTTGTGGAAGCACTGCAAGCACAATCGACAAAAGTGCAAGCACCCACACGAAATTTTGTTGGCGCTGATAACGCTTTTTGTTAAATCGTACAATGTAAATGTAATACGAAAATACCGACACAAGAGTAAAAAACAGCACAAATAAAAGTCTGCTAATGCCAAGCACGCGAGGTGCCGAAGCTGAATTTACCTCAAAATACACATAGGCTCTTGCAATAAAATTTTGCCCAATCATTATAATGCCAAAAACCGTAAACATTCCCATCATTTTATAAAAATTGCTCCACGAAGTTTTTTTGAAAATGTAATTTGCCATATAGCTAAGCGTAATCAAAAATACTATTGCAAACAATGTTTTTAATATATTTATAATCATAATATTTCTCCCGTTGGTACAAAAACCTTGCCAATCTTTTTGTACTTTGCATTTATTTTATTTGAAATTTTCACAAGCTCGTCGTATTCGTCGATCAAATAAAAAGCGCCGCCCGCCCCGGTCATCTTAAAGTCAGCAAACTGCATTATGTGGTCGTAGAAATTTTTTAGTTCGCCATTATTTCTTAAAACCGGATTTAAAAGATCATTGTACGAATCGGTGTTAAAATCGTCCTCATTCATCGATTTATAAATATTTTCAGAAAGGCTAGGCACATCATAAACCACAAGCACGTCTTTTTTTGTGCCGTCAATTTTTTCAAGCACATCTCCACGCTCGGTTGCAATTTGAATGCCGCCATCTATAAAAAAGCTGACATCCATGCCTATCATTCTTGCCATTTCAAATAAATCATCACGACTAATTGGCAAGTCGTGTTCTTTTTTCATAGCTAATAGAAAGTTTGTAGCATCGCTTGAGCCGCCACCCATGCCACTTGCAATCGGCAAGTTCTTAATAAGCTCAATTTCGGTTGGCCCAACTCTATATTCACTACGCAAAATCTCAAGCGCTTTTAAAACTAAATTGTTGCGATTTAAAGATTTTATATTACATCTAAAACCATCACAGCAATCGGATTTTTTCACACGCAAAATATCGCCAAAATCAAGCTCACTCATAATTGATTTTATATTATGATAACCATCTTCGCGGCGACCAAGAACTTTTAAATTCAAATTGATTTTGCCCTTGCAAATATACTCCTGCATCCATTCACCACCTATTAAATATATTATAACAAAACATATATAATTTTACAATTACAATAAAAAGAACCTCGGATCATTCCGAAGTTCAAGCTCTAAAAATATTATAAGTCAATGCATATTAATCAAAAACAATTACGCATCGACTTCAATGAATAATTTTAAATAAGTGGCGTTATCGACACTCTGTCGCACAAAACGTCGCTATACGAAAACGAAACCGTCCCCGTAACTTCTGTATTGTAATTTACCTCTACAGTAAATACTCCCGGATAAGTGTTTGTAATAACCCCTTCTGTCTCGATGGTTTTATTTCTGCCAAGGTCGGATTTAATCATAACAGATTTACCAACCAGTCCCTCTAAGTTGCCTTTAATAATTTCAACCTTACTCATAACACCCCTCGCTTTCTTTAATTACTGTTATTATAACATAAAAACTATTAAAAATCAAGTAAAAATAAAATTTTATATAATTTTTTATATATAAAAATATTTTTGAAAAACTTTTATAATTATTTTAATTAAAATACTCTTGTAAATATCTACGCAAATATTTAAAAAAATCATTTATATAAATACTAAAACTTTTTCACATATCGACTTTTAAATGCATTCCTACATAGAATAACGATAAAAAAAGATGCGAACCAAGTCGCATCCTAAAATTCTTATTTTAATTTTTTAGATAATTTATCAAGCATATCCCTTGTCATTGCGTCAAGGTCATACTTAGGTGAGAAGCCCCACTCTTCTTTTGCTGCACTCGCATCAAGTGAGTTTGGCCAGCTCTCTGCAATTGCTTGACGAACTGGATCTACATCGTAATCCATTTCAAATTCTGGAATGTATTTTTTGATGCTTGCTGCAATTTCTTCTGGAGTAAAGCTCATTGCTGTGATGTTAAAAGCGTTTCTGTGAATTAATTTATCTCCATCAGCTTCCATAAGTTCAACAATTGCATCGAGTGCATCAGGCATATACATCATATCCATTTGAGTTCCCTCTTTGATGAATGAAGTGTATTTTTTATTTTTAATTGCCTCATAATAAATATGCACAGCGTAGTCAGTTGTACCGCCGCCTGGAAGCGTTTCGTATGAGATGAGTCCTGGGAATCTAACTCCTCTTGTATCTGTGCCAAATCTTTGGTGATAGTAGTCGCACAAAATTTCTCCAGCAACTTTTGTAACTCCATACATTGTTGTTGGACGTTGAATTGTGTCTTGTGGAGTCATATCTGGTGGTGTGCTTGGGCCGAATGCTGCAATTGAGCTTGGGTTAAATAGCATAATGTTTCTTTCTCTTGCAATTTCAAGCATATTATAAAGGCCATTCATATTTATATCCCAACAATCAAGTGGTCTTTGTTCGCCAACTGCTGATAAAATTGCAGCCAAGTTAATAATTGTGTTGATATTGTACTTTTCAACAAGCTCGATTGTTCTTTCTTTGTCTCTGATGTCTAAAAGTTCAAATGGTCCGCCATTATAAACTGCATCATGTCCTTCTTTTTTGCTTCTGTTTGTTGCAATAACATTTTCTGCACCGTATTTTTCTCTCAACTTTACAATAAGTTCAGAACCGATTTGTCCAAGTGCACCTGTAACTAAAATTCTTCTCATAACATCTCCTTTAAAATAATTTTTTATAATTAAATCTAATCGCCACAGTTAATATTTAGGGCTTTCCCTTACAATATTTTGTGGCGATTATAATTAACCTAAATATGCGATTGCTTCGATTTCGATTTTTGCGTCTTTTGGCAATCTTGCAACTTCAACACAGCTTCTTGCTGGTTTGTGGTCGCCAAAAAATGCTGCGTACTCTTCGTTTACAGCTGCAAAATCATTCATATCTTTTACGAAGATATTTACCTTCATAATATTTTTAACATCTCCGCCTGCTGACTTAACAATTTCAAGTACATTTGTAAGCGATTGACGAGTAGCTTTTTTGATGCAATCCATAACAAGTTCGCCTGTTTCTGGATTAATTGGAAGCTGACCACTTGTGAATACAAATTTTTCAGCGCTCATTCCTTGTACATATGGGCCTACTGCACCCGGTGCTTTTTCTGTGTTTAAAACTTTCATAAAAAACCTCCTAATTTTCTTGAGTGTCCTTCCATAGACGTTCAAGGTCGTAGTATTTACGAGCCTCAACATCAAAAATGTGGACAATTATATCACCAAAATCTAAGAGCAACCACTCACTAGATTTTTTTGACTGCGGATTTTTAAGGCTAAAGCCTTCTTTTTCCATCTCGTATATTACATTATCTGCAATACTGTATAACTGATTTGTATTTGAAGCGCCTGCAATCACAAAATAATCGGCAAAGCTACTTCTGTTTCTTATGTCAATTGTTTCAATATCATAGCCAAGCTTGTTGTCAATGGCTTTTGTTATGATTTCTAATTTCTTTTGTTGTTCGCTCACTATAACTCCTTTTGTTAAACCCTAAGAATTTCTACTAATGATTTCTTAAATAATAATTTCTTGCTTTCAAAGAATCAATTGCAATGAATGCCTTCTTTTCGATTAGATGACGTAAGTTGTCGTTTAAAATATCAAACATTGCTTGATCAAGATCTTCAGCGGCAGTTTTTCTAAACTCTTCAACACCAGGATAATCTCTATCAGGCTCAATCATATCTGCAATATATACAATCTTTTCCAAGGTAGACATCGACTCCCTGCCCGTAATGTGATATTTTATAGCGTTCAATACATCTTCATCGTCAATATTAAAAATATTTTTTGCGATGTATACGCTCACACTTCCATGCACAAGATTGTACTCTATACGTTCTTCTTCACTTAATATTATACCCCAGTCCTTAACTTTTTGCAATGTTAATTCGCGGCTTTTCCACTTTCCAGAATCGTGCAAAAGTCCTGCCATCTCTGCCTTTTTCTCGTCAACGCCATAGATTTTTGCAAGTAGTATTGCAGTTTTCATTACACGAATTGAATGTCCAAATCTCTTCGGGTCAAGATGTTCTTTTAAAAATTCTAATACTTTTTCTCTTGTGTACATCCGCATATCTCCTTAAAATCAAATTTCTTCAAAAACTCATAACACTTATCGGTTACGTAAAATCTAATATCATCACCATTTTTTAAACGCTCTCTAACAAATGTGCTTGACATTTCAAAAACGGGATTATCTATAAATGTAAATTTGTCTTTATGCTTTAAATAAATCTCAGTCTCTTTAAAATCATAGCCGCCTCTTTTTAACACAACTATATTTGAAAGCTCAAGTATCTCGTCAACATTCTTCCATTTTGAGAAGCTCAAAAAACTATCCATTCCAATTATCAAATGTAAGTTGTCATATTTTTTCTTAAATTCATGAAGCGTCCTATAAGTATAGCTCTCGCCTTGCATTTTAAATTCAATGTCGCTTACCTTGATGTCATTAATCTCTTCAAAAACTTTTTTGGATAATAAAAAACGTGCTTCATCATCCAGGCACTCCAGCTCCTTGTGCGGAGGATTGCCCGTCGGAAACACGATAAAATTGTCGTAACACAATGTGTCCGACAAATATTTTACATTTAAAACATGTGCAATTGTTGGCGGATTAAATGCTCCGCCAAATAATAATGTTCCAAAATTTTTCATTCTAAATAAATTTTCTTGTCGCTCTGTCTGTAAATTGAAAGGACATTGCCAAGTTTTTGCACAAATTCCACATTAAGTCTTGCTTCTAATTCATCAAACAATTCGTAAGCGTCGACCTCTGTGTTTTGAAGTAATTGTATCTTCATAATTTCATTTTTATTTAAATATAAATCAATCGACTCAAACACTTCATCCTTTAAACCATCTTTGCCAATTCGCAAAACAGGTTTAACAGTGTTTAATTTTGATTTTAAAAACGCTCTTTGCTTTGCTGTTATCATAATTCTCCTATTCTATATGCTCAAATTGATATCCCAAAACATCAACTGTGTCGCCATCTTCTATGCCAAGTTTTTTGAGTTCTTTTG
>CAMYPV010000061.1 GCA_947293975.1 uncultured Ezakiella sp.
TTGTTGACGGCAAGACGAAGTTTGCGTGTGTGGATGGCCCAGAGTTTAGGGGCGAGAATGTGGATTGGGACGATGCGATGAGGAGGCTTAAGAGATGGTAGAACAAGATAAAAAAATTGATGAAATTAAGAGCGTCAAGCCTCAAAAACGTATGCGTATTAATCCGCCAGATCGCGATGCACACGAACGCATCAAGGATTTTGACGAGGTAAACGAGGGCTTTACAGACGAGCTTGCGATTCTTGAAGCTGAAAGATGTTTGGATTGCAAAGACCCAGGCTGCGTGAAGGGATGTCCGGTCGACATTGACATTCCAAAGTTTATAATGCAAATTAAATCAAACAAAGTCGAAGATGCGTACGACACGATTTTAAAATCGCACGCGTTTCCGTCAATTACGGGGCGTGTGTGTCCGCAAGAAAAGCAGTGCGAAGCGCTTTGCGTGTATAACAAGATGGGTCGAGCAGTAAATATCGGAAAGCTCGAGCGCTATGTTGGCGACAAAATTCGCGCCAAAAAAACCAAAAAAAATCAGGAGCAACACGCCGACAAAAAATTCACGCATTCAGTCGGCATTGTCGGCAGCGGCCCTGCGGCGATGGCACTTGCGGCGGATCTTTTGAAGGCGGACATAAAGCCCGTCGTCTATGAGGCGTTCGACAAATTGGGCGGAGTTTTGGTCTACGGAATTCCAGAGTTTCGTCTGCCAAAATCGATTGTAAAAGACGAAATCGAAAACTTAATCGATCTTGGCATGGAGATAAATTACGGGACGATTGTAGGGAAGTCAATCAGCTTTGAGGAGCTTTTAAAGAGGCACGACTATTTGTTTATTGCAGGCGGCGCGGGCCTTCCACGCCTGATGAATGTGCCGGGCGAGGACTTAAACCACGTGCTTACGGCAAACGAGTTTTTGACGCGCGTAAACCTTCTTAATGCAAACAGAAGCGACTACAAAACGCCGATGCCACTTGGCGAGACGGTTGCGGTTATTGGCGGCGGAAATGTCGCGATGGATGCGGCGCGTGTTGCAAGGCGTTATTACAAGTCGGTCGATTTGTATTACAGACGAAATATCGAAAACATGAGCGCGCGCGTTGAGGAGATTGATCACGCAGTCGAAGAGGGCATCAACATGCACTTTGGCTACAGCCCTGTAGAGATCAAAGAGGGCGAGATTGTGTTTACAAAAAACGGCGAAGAGTCGACGCAAAAGGCGGATGTCGTTGTAATTGCAATCGGCACAGAGCCAAACAAACTCATCAACTACGACAAGGAAAACATCAAGACACAAAACGGCCTTGTGCTTGTGGACGACAACTTGATGACAAACAACCCACGCATCTACGCTGGTGGAGACGTGGTAACAGGTGCAGCAACGGTTATACTCGCGTATCAATCGGGTAGAATTGCTGCGAAAAATATCATAAAAAATTTAAAGGAAAGATAATGATTGCAGAAACCCTTATAATTTTATTTGTAATAGCTGTGAAGCAAAAATCCTTCGAAAATCTGGCGAGCATTCCAACGCGCGCGTACGGATTTTTGATCGGATTTGTGACGATAAAAATTGCGGTGTTTTTGTGCGCAAAAATGGGCGTAGATCTTGACACTTTGAGATTTGTAAGCTTTTTTAGCCACGCATTACTATTTGCATTTTTGTATTACAACAGAAATTATAAGGGTGTTTATTTAATATTATTGGGCAGCGTTTTAAACTTTTTTGTGATGTATCTAAACGGCTTGTGCATGCCGATACACGCGGAGTTTTTCAAACGCATCAGCCCCGTCGTCTACGAACAGACTTTAAGTGGCAAGTCGCTTCATCATGTTATAATGACAGATGCCACGAAGTTCGGGTTTTTGGGCGATGTGATTCCGTTTTTTAAGCCGTATCCATTTGCAAAACTCGTCTCGATTGGCGATATAATTTTGGCGATAGGCTTTGTGATACTGGGCTACACTGTACTTAGGGGGGATTATGTAGATGAAGAAAATTAGTTTGTTTATAATAATATTGTCAATTGCATTTTTTGGTTGCAAAAAAGATGTCGATTTAAACACGAAAATCGTTGAGGTCGAGACCCTTGCAAAAAACGAAATCAAGAAGGAAGAAAAAGTTCAGGCAAAAAAAGTTCAAGAGGAATTAAAGCTCGATTACAAGGCGACGATTTTGTCTGTTGGCGACGTGATGTTTCACTCGCCACAGCTTGACGCGGCAAAGCAAGCGGACGGCAGCTACACTTTTATGGACAATTTCAGATTTTTAAGAGATATTTTAAACAAAGGCTACGCGATTGCAAACTTCGAAAGCACAATTGCGGACAAAAATTTCATGGGCTATCCGTCGTTTAGAACTCCGGCGTCTTCGATGCACGCGCTTAGATTTGCGGGCTTCGACATGCTTGCGCTTGCAAACAACCACAGCCTCGACGGGGGTGTGCCGGGAATTGTGCGCACAAACGACACTGCACACGCCTACGGCTTCGACGTGGTCGGCACGTACACAGATCCCGAGAAAACCGAGCCGAAAATCGTGAATATAAATGGCAGAGACATCGCGTTTTTAAATTACACCTACGGACTAAACGGTCTTGACCGCTACATCGAGGGCAAGGAGTACATGGTGAACTTGATCAAAGAGGATAAGATTTTAAAGGACATCGACTACGCGAAAAAGCACGCACAGGGCATCGTTGTAATCATACACTGGGGTACAGAGTACAGGCGCACAGCCGACGATCATCAAAAAAGATGGGCGAAATTTTTGGCGGATAACGGAGTCGACATAATTTTAGGCAGCCACCCGCACGTCATCGAACCGGTTGAGATCATCGAGTCAAACGGCCACAAAACATATTGCATCTACAGTCAGGGCAATTTCATCTCGAATCAGCGCCGCGAATTTATGAAGGGAAGCCCTTACGGCGAGGACGGCGTCATTGTCGAGCTTACAATAAAGTCAAAGGGCGACAGAATTTATGTGGAGAATGCAAAATATCATCCAACATGGGTTGATCGCGGCAAAAATCCGCTGTCATTTACAATTTATCCGTGCGAAGCGGTTTTAAATGGCGAAATCAAAGCGAGCGACTTTATCAAATCACGCTGCCAAGAAAGCGTCACAAGAACGATGGAAAGCTTGGGATTAACGGATGCAAGCAATTAATTTTACCGCCGTAAATGACGCGTACAATTTAAATCACGCGCTGATGGATTTGTCGATTAGCCACAGAAATTATCGCAAGTATTTTTACAAGGACAAAATTTTTGTCGACGGCAAGATAATTCACGGCAAGGACCCCATCAAAAAAGGTAGCATAATCACATTTCACATCGACGATGAATTTACAAAAGAAGACGCCGAGTACGTCAATGGCGCGCCTGCAGCCGAAGTTGTCTTTGAAGACGATTTGATTTTGGCGCTTAATAAGCCGGCGGGGATTTTGACTCATGAGACGAGAAATTTTGACGGCATAACATTTAGAGATTATGCAAAAAATGTCTTTTACGAGAAAAACATCATGCAGCAAGTTCGCTTTATCAATCGGCTCGACATGGACACGTCGGGGATTATTTTGATTGCAAAAAACGACGTGGCTCAGGGGCTTTATTCGAAAATTCATCACGACAAGACGATCAAGGAATACATCGCAATTTGCAAGGGCAATCTCTACGAAAAAACAGTGGTCGACGTGCCAATCGGCAGACACGAAGAGATCGGCACACGTCGCATAATTGCAGCAGATGGCGAGGGGCAGGACGCGTTTAGCATTTTCACGCCGCTTATGAACAAGGGCGAGTATTCGATTATAAAATGTCAGATCAAAACGGGTCGCACGCATCAAATACGCGTGCATCTTATGAGTCTTGGCATACAAATTCTGGGCGACATCATGTATGGCGTGGGCTACGACGAGATGTACAGACAGGCGCTGCACTCCTATCGCCTGCGCACAGTTGCAGGGGGGCGTGTGGTTGACGCATTTGCGCCGATGCCAGAAGATATGAAGAATTTAGTGAGGAAGATTTTTTAATGAAATATTTATTTATAATGTCAACAAAAGCAGCCAACGGCAAAAATTTACCGCGAGTGGAGCTTATCGAAAAATCATTACAAGGCGAAGATTATGAAATATATTACACGAACTATCAGTCGGAACCGCGCGACGTTGCACAAAAATACGCCGAAAAATACGGTAGCGAAGTCGCAATCTTTGCATGCGGTGGTGACGGCACAATAAACGAAGTCGCAACGGGCATCGTCGGCACAGACGCGTACATGGGCATCGTGCCATCGGGAACAGGCAACGATTTTTCGCGCACAATCTACGGCGACAAAAGCATCGAAGAAATAATTCTTGGCATCAAAAATCTAAAGCCGACAAAAATCGACCTAATAAAAATAAATGAACATTACTCTATAAACATCGCAAGCTTCGGCTTCGACTCATTCGTCACAGAAAAAGTCGTAAAAAACGAAGGCAATATAAAAAAATACGGCGAACTTGCGTATCTAATTGCAGCCTATCAATGCCTGATGGAACAACGCAAATTCCCGCTCGAATACGAATTCAAGCTCGCAAACGGCAGCATCGCATACGGCAAAGGCGACTATCTGTTGGGAAGCATCGCAAACGCAAAATACTACGGCGGCGGATTTTACGTCGCACCGCACGCAATCCCCACAGACGGCAGACTCGACATCACAATCGTCAACGAGCTAAGCGTCGACAAAATCATCAAACTCATGTTCAAATACAGAAAAGGCGAACACTTTGGCATCGACGAAGTCAAAACATTCCAAGCAAAATCCGGCAAAATCATATCACACGGACCGGAAATCCCCGCCAACTACGACGGCGAAATATTCAAATTCAAAGAACTCGAATTCGAAATATTGGAGCGAAAAATAAACTTTCTCGCTTAAGCAAAGGAGACATCATGAATAAAATCATTAATAACATTAAAAGAGACTACAAATATATACTTGTATTGCTAATAGTGCAACTACTCGGACCACTCGTAATGTACAAACTAAATTCGTGGTTTACAGTGATCGCAATAACATATGGCACGCCAGGAGTGATATCCACAGTCGGATATTTAAATGGATTAAACTATGGCATAAACCCAACACTTTCAGTAGTAAACGCACTAATAAGCTTCGCATCGTGGGCACTCTACCCAGAGTTCGCGCTGTGTCCAATGGAAATATTTAACGATTCAGTGATAATAATCTTCAACCTATTAGGAGCAGAAAAATTAAAACAAACAACCAAGTAGCGTCTGTACATCGCAACAAATTTCAAAACGCCCGTAGCGCCGACCATGAAAGTGTTGAAGCAATGGCAACAAAACGCTCGTAGCGCCGATTACCGTATCGGCAAGCGTTTTGTTCATCACAATATTTACCACCGTGTGTCCAAAGCGAAATTGCGCCTGCTCACACATCACCACGACTCACAAGAGTCGTTTTTTTGTTTAAGAATGTGATATAATATTATTAATGAGATGTAAATAAAACTGGTGAAATTTAAAAGGAGGGGCTATGGCGGATATTGTTGTTTCAAATGCGGGCGGTTTGGCGGATGAGATTAATGCGTTGAGGGCTTCGTTGGCGGAGCTTGTGTATCAGCGCGATCATCTTAAATTTGTCGTGTGCGAAAATATAAAGATGGATTATATGCTTGAAATTGGCAATTTGGAGTTTAATCTTTTTAATCTCTACTGCAAATTTATGCGTCTTAAGAGAAAGAAAGAGATGATTCAGACGCTCATCAATCAAGGCGAAGAGGTCGACATTGATAAGATAGATTTTGATTTGGACGAGGAGTTTGAGGAGTACCAGTCGATGCTCGACGAAAAAATGAAGGAAATCGACGACGCACTTGACAGAAAGAATTGCGATAAATTGTCGCCAGAGGATTCGAAGGATCTGAAGTTTTTGTACAGAGAGCTTGTCAAAATGCTTCACCCAGACCTGCATCCGAATCTGAGTGAGGACAAAAAGGAAATATTTGTAAAGGTTGTTGATGCGTACAAGGCGGGCGACATCGACGGATTGAGGATTTACTATGCGATGATGTCTTCTTTTGATGATGTAGATTTGCCGACTTTAGAGGAGGAGCGCGATAGGCTAAAGGCTTTGATAAAGGCTGTTTACGATGAAATTTCTGAAATTAAATCGTCCTATCCGTACAACATGCTTGTCTATTTGGAAGACGAGGAGATGAAAATCAAAAAGCAAAACGAAATTAGGTCGCAAATTACCGCCTACGAAGAGGCTATTAAAAACCAGGAGCAATTGATAAAAACTATGATGGAAGGTTATAATGAGTGATATTGTAAAAAAAACAACAGGACTGATGGGTTTGATTCACGGCGGCGAAATTGAAATACCAAAGCCCTTCGAACGCGAAATATTTTTGTTCGATACACATGTCGCAGGAACAACCCACGTGGAAAACATCTTAGAACTCGAGCCAACGCTAAATATCGGGGATAAGCTATTGTTTGTGCGCGAACCAGAAAATCAGTACGACCCACAAGCAATCCGAGTAATGAATATGAAAAAAGAAAAAATCGGCTACGTACCAATGCAAGACAACGTAGTATTCTCACGACTGATGGACGCCGGCAAAAAACTCTACGGCCGCATAAAAAGCAAAGAAATGATAGACGAATGGCTCAAAATCGAAATGGACATATATCTAAACGACTA
>CAMYPV010000062.1 GCA_947293975.1 uncultured Ezakiella sp.
AAACAAAAAGCTTCTAGCACGACCTTATACACAAAAACTGTATCAGTTACAGATAAAGGTAAAATCGATCAATTTTCTGTATTACCTGAGGATGAAACTATTGTAAATGAATATGTATTTCCACCATTAGAACTACTCACTCTACCAAAAGGAAAAGGTGCAATTGATAAAAATGTTATTGCTAGAAAATCTAAAATTATAGAAGAAACATTAGCAAGTTTTGGTGTCGAGGTTACTGTCGAGAGTATAAATAGAGGTCCCACTATAACATGCTACGAATTAAAACCTGCAACTGGGGTAAAAATAAGTCGAATTGTAAGCTTACAAGATGATTTAGCGATGGCTTTAGAAAGTAAAGATATTAGAATAGTTGCACCAATACCTGGTAAAAACAGAGTTGGTATAGAAACGCCAAATGATGTTAAAGAAACACTCTATTTAAGAGAAATACTTGAATCAAGTGAATTTAAGAATGCATCTGATGAACTACCATTAGTGTTAGGAAAAGATATTACTGGTAAAATTATAATTTCGTCAATTTCAGATATGCCTCACTTGTTAATTGCTGGATCAACTGGCTCAGGTAAGTCTGTTTGTATAAACTCGATTATTTTAAGTATACTGTATAAATCTACACCAGATGAGGTTAAATTTATTTTAATAGATCCTAAGGTTGTTGAATTAAGTGTATACAATAAAATTCCACATCTTTTGATTCCTGTTGTAACTGATTCCAGAAAAGCAAGTGCGGCTTTGGATTGGGCTGTTACAGAAATGGAAAGAAGATATGGACTATTTGCAAAGATTGGGGCAAGAGATTTCAAAGGCTATAATATAAAGGCTAGAGAAAAAGAAGATGCAGAAATTTTAAAGAAGATAGTGATTATTATCGATGAGTTGGCAGATTTAATGATGGTAAGCGGAAAAGAAGTCGAAGAATCCATTGCACGTCTTGCTCAAATGGCACGTGCTGCTGGAATGCATTTAATAGTCGCAACTCAAAGACCTTCTGTTGATGTTATAACTGGGACAATTAAAGCGAATATTCCTTCAAGGATTTCTTTTGCTGTATCATCTCAAATTGACTCAAGAACAATACTTGATATGTCAGGTGCTGAGAAGTTGCTTGGAAGAGGAGATATGCTATTCTTACCGGGATCTTCATCAAGTCCGACACGTATTCAAGGTACATTTGTTACAGACAAAGAGATTGAGAATATTATTGATTTTATAAAAGTTAATAATTCAAATGAAGAATATGATAATGATGTTATTGATCAAGTTCACAATGCTCCTGATGCTAGTGAATCAGATTTTTTTGATGAATTATTTGACGATGCTGTATTATTAGTCGTTAAAGATAATCAAGGTTCTATATCATATTTACAAAGAAGATTAAAGATAGGTTATTCTAGAGCAGCTAGAATTATTGATAGAATGGAAGAGATTGGAATTGTAGGTCCAAGCGAGGGAAGTAAACCAAGAAAGGTTCTTATAGGACTTGATCAAATTGACCAAGTTCTTAAGGGTAAAGGTAATAGTGAAGATGTATAAAGTATATTTTTTCACATTAGGATGTTCTAAAAATGATATAGATACTGAATGTATGATTTCATTATTGGATTCAAAAAAATATATTGCTACAGATAATTTCGATGAAGCAAATTTTGTCGTTGTTAATACATGTAGTTTTATATTAGATGCAAAAGAGCAGTCTATAGAAACAATATTTGAATTTGCAAATATGAAAAATGAAAAATTTAAGTATTTAATTATTGCAGGTTGTTTAGGACAAAGATATCCTGATGAGTTACTGAATGAAATAGATGAAGTCGATGCAATTATTGGTACAGGACAGATTGCAAATATTAATGAAATTTTAGACTCTATATTGGCTGGAGATAGAAAAGCATATACAAAAAATATAAATGCAGAATATACTGAAAATGCAAAAAGAAATGATTTTAAAACTAGCCAATATATAAAGATATCAGAGGGTTGCAATAATCATTGCAGTTACTGTATAATACCAAGTCTTAGAGGTAGAATGCGATCTAGAAAGATTGAAGATGTAGTTTCAGAGGCAAAATATCTATCTAAGAATGGTGTTAAGGAAATAATATTAATTGCTCAAAATACTAGTGAATACGGTATAGATATCTATAAAAAACCTATGCTTCATAAGCTTCTGGAAGAACTTAATAATATTGACGATATCGAGTGGATAAGAATTTTATATATGTATCCCGAAGGATTTTATGATGAATTAATCGATACTATCGCAAGATGTGATAAGGTTTTGAAATATGTTGATATGCCATTGCAGCACATTTCAAATAATGTTCTTAATGCGATGAATAGACATACCGACAAGGACAGTATATGTAACCTGATTGATAAATTGCGATCTAAAATTCCAAATATAATTATTAGATCAACCTTTATTGTTGGATTTTATAACGAGTCACAAGAGGATTTTGAAGAATTACACAAATTTATAAAGGATTATAAATTGGATAGAATTGGTGTGTTTTGCTATTCATTGGAAGAAGGAACTCGTGCGCATAAGCATGGAGATTTAATTTCAGAAGATGAAAAGCTTTTGAGACAGAAAATATTAATGACAACACAGGCAGATATTTCATTTAATAAATTAAAATCACATATTGGAAGCGTTTATAAGTGTTTGATAGAATCAGAAACGGATTTAAATTATATTGGTCGAAGTTATATGGATGCTCCAGGAATAGATGGTAATGTTATAATAAAAAAGAATAAGACTCTACATATCGGCGAGTTTTATGATATAATAATAAGTGGCAATGATTGCTACGATTTATACGGAGAGGTTAAGGAAAATGAATTTACCCAATAAAATTACATTAGTTAGAATATTGTTAGTACCTGTTTTTATAGCTTTATTCTATATGTTTAAAGAATCATATATATCATGCATTGTTTTTGCACTAGCATCTGTTACAGATTTTTTAGATGGATATTTAGCTAGAAAAAATAATCAAGTTACAGCATTTGGTAAATTTATTGATCCTCTTGCTGATAAAATTCTAGTAATAACAGCACTGATACTGTTCGTAGAAAGTAATATTTTGCCAGCTTTGCCTGTAATTATTATTATATACAGAGAATTTGCAGTGAGTGGATTTAGACTGGTGGCTGCAAATAAAGGAATAACAATTGCAGCTGGAAAGTCTGGAAAAATTAAAACAGTTCTTCAATTAGTTGGAATAACGATGATATTACTCACAAACGGCCTTGATAAATTTCAAACTATATACAATGCTGGAATTGTAGTTATGTATTTAAGTGTAATAATGTGTGTAGTTTCATTTGTTATATATATTAAGCAAAATTTAAACGTTTTCCAATCGAGCAATTAAAATGAATAAATTTGATGAAATAATTCCTAGATTAATACAGATATGCACAGATAGAAATATTAAGATTGCAACTGCAGAAAGTTTTACGGCAGGATTAATAGCTTCTACAATAGCTTCATATCCAGGCGCATCAAATATTTTATATGCCGGAGCAGTAACGTATATGGTAGAAGCTAAAAATCAATTTTTAGGCATACCGTTTGAGTTTATAAATAAATTTGGTGTTGTAAGCAAGGCTGTTTCAAATAAAATGGCAAGTAATATTAGAAGAATTTGCGATACTGATATTGGAATTGGAGCAACAGGTTACGCAGGACCTGGTACAGATGCAGGTCATGTATTTGTAAGTATATGTTATGATAACAAACTATACAATTTAGAAATGAATATAAATAAAACAAGAAATGAAGTAAGAGAGACTGCTACTTATGCGGTATTAAAAAAATTGTTAGTATTATTAAAGAGGTGAAATAATGAACGAAGAAAGACAAAAAGCCCTTGATAAGGCATTAGCTGACATTACAAAGCAATTTGGAAAAGGCTCAGTAATGAGACTTGGTGAAAAAAGCTCAATGAAGGTAGCTGCAATTCCAACCGGAAGTATTGATTTAGATATTGCTCTAGGTATAGGTGGAATTCCTAGAGGTAGAATTATTGAAGTTTATGGTCCTGAGTCGTCAGGTAAAACGACTGTAAGTCTTCACATGATTGCAGAAATTCAAAAATTAGGCGGTGTAGCTGCATTTATAGATGCTGAACACGCATTAGATCCAGAATATGCTAAAAAGCTTGGTGTAGATATTGATAATTTGATTGTATCTCAACCTGACTATGGTGAGCAAGCACTTGAAATTATGGAATCTTTGGTAAGAAGCGGTGCTGTTGATTTAGTTGTAGTTGACTCTGTTGCAGCACTTGTTCCTAAGGTTGAAATTGATGGAGAAATGAGCGATCTACAGATAGGAGCTCACGCAAGATTGATGAGCAAAGCCATGAGAAAACTTGCAGGTGCTATTAACATATCAAAGACAACATGTGTTTTTATTAATCAAGTTCGTGAAAAAGTTGGTGTAATGTTTGGAAATCCTGAAACAACCACTGGCGGTAGAGCATTAAAATTCTATGCATCTGTTAGAATAGAAGTTAGAAGGAAAGAAACAATTAAGGAAAAAGATGAATTTATAGGTTCAAGAACAGTTGCAAAGGTTGTAAAGAACAAAGTTGCGCCTCCATTTAAAACTGCTGAATTCGATATTATGTATGGAGAAGGCATTTCACAAACAGGTGATATTTTAACTGTAGCTGTTAAAAATGATTTAATAAAAAAGAGTGGAAGTTGGTTTTCATACAATGGCGAAAATATAGGACAAGGCATGGAAAATGCAAAGCAATGGCTTAAAGAGAACCCTGAAATAATGCAGCAGTTAAATCGTCAAATAAGAGAATTATACGATCTTCCACAAACTGAACTTGACATGGATAGAGAAATCATTTCCATTTCAAAATAATGATAAAATTTTTATATTTTACAGATACTCATATTAGGTCTAATAATCCATCTAGTAGAATTGATAATTATCAGGAATCTATATTAAATAAATTTGCTGAAATTTCAAAGATAGGTAAAGATGAAAATGTAGATTTTTATGTTCATGGTGGAGATATAATAGATAGACCAGATATACCAATTTTAACAATGAGGGCTTTTAATAAAGTTTTGATGAGCTTTGAAAAGCCCATTTTTTTGGTACCAGGAAATCATGATATATATGCGTATAATTTAAATAGTATAAGTAGGACTGTACTTGCACTTTTAGAAGATTTGAATGTTTTTGACATAATGATGGGAAGATATCCAGTTTATATTTCAAAGGACACTACATCTGTGGAATTACATTTTGTACCTTATACATTTGATTTAGATACACAAGAAGGCTGCGCTAAATACATGACACAATCAAAGATTGCAGACTTTTCTGTTACTTTTGCTCACGGAATGTTAATAGACAAGCCTTTTAAAATGATAAATCATACATTAGTAGAAGATATAAAAGAAACTAAATCGGATATTACATTTTCTGGACATTATCATACTGGTTTTCCAATACAAAAAATTGACGGAAAGTATTTTTATAATCCTGGCAGCGTTGCGCGCGTTTCTGCAAGTCAAGCGGAAATTAATCGCATGCCAAAGGTTGTCATTGTTGAACTTGAAAAAGGAAAAGAGCCAATTATAAGGGATGTTTATTTAAAATCAGCGCTACCAGGTGATCAAGTTTTGGATAGAACTGGTATAGAAACTAAAAAATCTGATAAGCTTAGATATGATAATTTAAAAACATTAATTGAAACAAGTTCAAATTCTGATTATATTAATGTAAGAAAAATAATTGAATCTGTAGCTAAGGATGAAAATGTTAATATTGATATAAGAAATCATGCATTAAAACTTATTGAAGAGGTGGAGTCAAATGAGTAGAAATATAAAGACAATTAAAATTGTAAACTTTCAGTCTCATGAATACTCTATAATCGATCTAGATAGGGGAGTTAACGTTATAGTAGGTAAGACAGATTCAGGCAAATCTGCGATCATAAGAGCGCTAAGATGGTTATTTTTTAATGAACCTAGGGGAACAGATTTTATAAGAAATGGCGAAGATGAAGTAAAAGTTGAGATTTTGTATGATGATGGATATATTGTAAGAAGAATTAGAAATAAAAAAGTTAATGGATATGAAATTGAAATAAACTCAGAAGTAGAAACTTATTATGGCATAGGTACTGATGTCCCACAAGAAGTTATAAATATAACTGGTGTAAAGAAAATAAAATTTTCTGAATCTAACGATCCAGTAATGATAAATTTTCAAAATCAACATGACGGTGCATTTATGCTAAATGATAGTCCTGCACAAAAAGCTAAATCTATTGGATATATATCTAAAGTCAATGTTATTGATGAAGCTATAAGAAAAGCAAATCAATATGAACAATCATCAAAACAGGTAAAAAGACAATTAGATGAACAATTGCAAAATAACATAGATGAATTAAAAAAATATGATACTCTTGATGATGAGATTAATAAACTAGATATTTTAAAATCAAAGCTAAATGATTTAAAATCTAAATCAAGT
>CAMYPV010000063.1 GCA_947293975.1 uncultured Ezakiella sp.
ACATTATATTTGCCATATACTCGTCGCTGTTTTGGCGGCCGTATTTTTTGCGGGTTAATTCCATGATGCCGAGCTTTGTTATGTCGTGATAATTGTAGTCGGTGGTTTTTAGTATTTGTCTTGTGTAGGTGATGAGTTCGTGATTGTCTTTCATTTTTAAGAGGTCGATTAATATCATGCCCTCGATATTTCTAAGCGTTAGTATGCGTATTGTTTCTGCCAAGAGTTTTTTGTTTAATTCGAGATGATTGAGTTCTCTTGTGTAATTTTTGCTGTAATCGTCGGTGTTAAAGTCAACAAATGTAAAATGCTCGTGCGTGTCGATAATCAAACTGCCTTCATCTAGTTTGACGTGTCTGCCTTTGATTTCGGGCGTGTTTTGCATTGCGCGCTCCATCTCTTCGCGTGTGCCTTCCTCTTCGCGGTGCGTGTCGATGTAGAGCTGTGACTCCGGAGGATTTTTGTAGACGATTTTTGGTATTGGCAGCTGTGATTTCTGTCTGTCGATTTCTTTTTTTATTGCCAAGAGTTTTTGTATTGTTTTATCATTTGGTTTTTTGACGCGCACAGGACAGCCGATGATTTTTTCGGCTTCGTTATCATAGTAATCGCTTGAAAGCGGATACATTGTGTGATTGTCAAGAGTAATTTTTATCTGTCTATCAAGCACATAGCCCTTCTCGCCTTCGGTTTTTTTTCTTATATTAAATAGATAGTCGCCGCCTGCTTTTAGGTCGCAATCATTATAAAATCCGTCGACACCGCCCATCTCCACAAATGAAAAAGAGCGGTTTTTGTCGACTCTTTTTACTCTTGCATGCAAAATGCTCCCAACTTCAATTGCGTTGGGGTCTTCGACAAATACTCGCTCTATTTTTTCGTTGTATATTATTGTGTAGATCAAATCTTTTTCAATTACATAATACATTATTCTACCAACCTATTTTTAAATGGCATGTTGTCTTTGACCGCTTCACGATTTAAGCCCAGACATTCTGCCATTAAATCTCTTGCCATTGGCCCTGCGTTTGAGCCGGTGCCACCTTGGAACAGCACAGACGCAACTACAACCTCTGGGTCATCTGCAGGTGCATAGCTTACGAACCACGCAAAGTCGTCATAAGGCAGTCCCGTTGTCGGGTTTTTGCCCTCACGCTGCGCGGTACCTGTTTTTGAACCGGTTTTAATTGGAAAATCTTGAAAAACTCTGCGGCTCGTTCCGCTGCGACTTACAAGTTCCATGCCGTGCATCAGTTCTTTGTAACCAACTGGATTGTTGATTTGAATTTTCTCGCCCTCGTGCTTTGGACGATAAACGTCTTTTAATCCATCGCTCGTCTTGATTGAATTTAAAATCGTGGCTTTGTGCTTGACGCCGCCATTTACAAGTGCCGACACATATCTTGCCATCTGCATCGTGTTTAAAGAGCTTGCGCCCTGTCCGATTGTGACGTTTATGGTGTCTGCAAGCGACCAATACGCTTGGTTGATGTAGTCGTATTTGAGTCGGTCAGCAAGCGAAATTTTTTGGCCAGGAACTTTTGCATCTGCAATGTATCCCATCATTTCAAGGCGTTTGATTATCTCACCCTTTCCAAGTCCGCGGCCTTCTTCTGCCCAGTTTGCAATCTCTTTGATGTCCTCTTTGATCTCTTCTTCCGATTTTGGTTTGTCAAGAAAGTCTTTGATATTTTCTGTCAAAAACTTTCTGATATAAAACTTAATCGTGCTGACCTTTTTCTCAGGCTCTGGCACTTCGCCCACAGCCTCGCGTGGAATGTTGACCTCGATGCCCGACGGTTCGTTTAAGCCGAACTGCTTGCCCGCGTCTCTGATGTCGTCGATGTCGATGTGCGCCGAAATTGGTGCGTTGTTCTTGCGCTGATTCAATCCAAGCGCAAGCGAGTAGAAATAATAGTTGCAGCTATGCTCAATTGCGTGTGCCAAGTCGACATTGCCGTGACTTGCGTGGCTCAGCGTCCACGCCAAACAGTTGAACTGCGTGTCGCCGATTTTTATATAACCGCCGTCGTAGATTTTTTCAAATGGATCGAGACCTTTTTGAAGGCCTGCAAAGCCCGTAATCATTTTAAATACAGAACCCGGTTGCACAGCGGTGCCAGTTGCAATGTTCAAAAGCGGTCTTGCAGCAAGCGGATCCTTTTCGTCTTCCGGATGCAGCGCGCGCCAGTCGGTGTCGCTGATGCCCGTCGAGAACAAGTTCGGATCGTACGACGGATAGCTCGCACTTGCAAGAACCTCGCCAGTCTTTGCGTTCATAACGACGACTGCACCTGCGTTTGCGTGGATGAATGCACGCTTTTTGTCGAGCGTGCCGTCCATCTGATAATCGCCCCACTTGCTCTTCCAAACGCCCTTTGTGCGTGTAAGTTCAAGCGTGTGCTTCAAATATTCCTCAGCCATTTTTTGCAGCTTGCTGTCAACAGTCAAGTAAAGCGTGTTGCCTGGCTCCGATAGCGACGTGTTTAGGGTCTTTATCGTGTTTCCAATGTTGTCGACCTCGACCATGCGCTCGCCGTTTTTGCCGTGCAAATATTTTTCAAAATATTCTTCGACTCCGGTTTTGCCGATGAATTCATTTTTGTCGTAGCCGCTTTCCTTTACATATTTATTAATCTCGTTCTCGGACGAAATTTTACCCATATAGCCGATGATGTGTGCAAGCGTGCTACCCTGCGGATAGTATCTGACTGGCTCTACGCTGATCAACACGCCGATGTTTTCGTCGATGTTCTCCTCGATTTTTGCAACGGTAGTGTTTTTGATTCCGTAGCTTAGATTTATCGGCTTGTATGCGCTCTCACCCTGTCTATATGTGAGTTCATAAATGTTTAAGATCGCCTTCGCCTCGTAGTTTGAAATTTCAGGATCAATTTTGTAGTTTTCCTTTGCCTTTTCAAAAAGCTCCTCTGGCGTTGGCAATTCACCTTTTAATTCTGATTTTTTGTAAAATCTCTCGTACAGATTTCTCGTGTCGATTTTGTACGCAAATTCAATTTCATTCGCCACGGAAATTCTTGGATTGATGCCCATTGACAAAAGCTCCGACTGAACAAGCGGCCTAATATCTTCGCGTAGCAAAAATTCTTTGAGTTCCTCCGGCGTGAGTGAACCGATAAGTGTTTCGAGCGGGTCTTTGTCGGTGTCGTTTACAAATTTATAGAAGACGGATTTTTTGTCTTCGCTGATGTAGATGTCGATGTCGTCGTTTTTGCCCTTGCTTCGCGTGTATTTTAAGAGCATCTCGCCAGGAATAAGCTCCGCGTCTCGATAAGTCTTTTTTAATATGCCTTTTAACGCCCTCGACTGCGCAAGATACAAGTAAATCTCCTCGGGCGTTGAGTCAACCGAGAGTCTGTCGTATTCGTTTACGAATTTGACGCGGTTTTCATAGCCCACAACATCCGATTTAATCGCAACCGACAACATTCTGATGCTGCCTAAGCGATTGTATCTGCCGGCAATTTCAAACAAAATTGCGCGCGCAATCGGGTGATTCAAAATCTTTCTCAAAAGATTGTTGTCTGATTTTATAATATTTATCATAAGCTCTTCAGCGCTTAAGTTTTCGTCCATTCTTTTTTCAGTCAAAAAGCTTTGAAGACTTGCGTCGTTTGAGACGAATTTGCCGTCTTCAATCGTGATCGGAATGTCCACGAACTTGCCCCTTACTGCGTTTAACGCACGCTCTTTGACGCTGAAGCGATAGTGATTTTGATAGCGATCCAAATTCATTTTGCCGTCAATAAATTCACGCAAAATATTTTCGTCCTCTAAGACGCTTATCATGTATTCGGTCGGGCTTTGATTGGTCGTGATGTAAAGGCTTGGATCCTTGTAGATGTAGACGTTTAAGTCCATCGGAAACTCGCCTTGATAAAACGCTCCGTCCTCTTCAAGATATCTGATAAGTTTTAGAAGATTGCCATTTCTTTTTTTGTGATCCTTTTCAAAAAGCAGACGGTCCTTCAAAATTTGCACAGTAAAAGAAGGGATATTGCCAGCGAGTAATCTGCCATGCACATCCCGGATTTCTCCGCGCGGAGCCGTTTGATAGACGCGCCTTACACGCCTTTGGTTTGCAGTTTCACGCATCTCGTCGCCCTTGATTATCGTAAGATAGCCAAGCCTTGCAACCAAAAGCGCAAAAAATATCAGCACAACAACAAGCACAAGGTCGAGTCTGTTTTTTATATTTGCCTCTTTGGATTTCAAAAAATCACCTTCTCCTCTTTTCACGGTTTAAAATTGCAAAAGAAATAATTGCGTAGAGCATCTGCAAAGGAATTTCGAGCGAAAAAATCGAATCGATAAGCGTCCTTAAAGACACAGAGCCTCTGACGTTTGCAATTAAAAAATACAAAACCAAATACCCCAGCCCAATCAAAAGCGTAAGCGTAAGCACCGTAAAAATCGACGCCGACGAAAAGCTCTCGCGATTTCTTGAGATTAAATAGGATATTGTAAAAAATAACGCTGTTCGCACGCCAAACGCCTTTACAAAGTAAAAGTCAAGCACAAGCCCTGCGATAAATGCAAACACTGGCACTGACGGTCTTTCTGAGACAACGCTAAGCGTGATTATCGCCGGCAAAAAAAGTTCCGGCGTTTGAATATTTGGAATGAGTCCCGGCAACAAGCCAAGCTCTAAGACAAGCGTTAAAACAAATAACACAGCAATTCTTATCATTATTTCACCACATAAACTCTTCTGAGATTCTTTGGATCAACAGCTGGCTTTAAAAAGATGTTTTTCTTTAAATTTGTCTCGTCGTTTTCGACTTTTTCGACGATGCCAACAAAAATTCCGTCCTTGTAAATCTCGCCCATGCCCGATGTCATAATCGTGTCGCCCACGATTACATCAGAGTTTCTGTCGTACATATAGCCCTCCAACAGTCCGTTTTGCATGCCGGTGATGATGCCACCGTCGCCCGACCTGAGATTTCTCACCGCAACTTTGTTGTTGTCGGTTTGAATTGTCGTAACATTTGCATAATCAAAGCCAATCTCGGTTATCTTGCCCACAAGGCCTTCGATTGCCTCGCCCTCTTCGCCAGATGCAACCACGACAGTGTCGTTTAACAAAAGACCCTGACGGCTGCCCTTGTCGATTTTAAAAATATCATACCAAGCTCCTGGACTGCGAGAAACAATCTTCGCCTCAACCAAATTTCTATTTGTGCTATTCAAAAGCTCGTACTCGCGCTTTAACGCGTCCGCTCTTGCAATAACGTCGTTTAACTTGCGGTTTTCGTCCTCAAGTATGGCAATTTTCACACGCAAATTTGTAATGTCGGTGTCCTCTTCGATTTTAAAAGCCTTTTTTAGACCAGAATTAATCGTAAGGCCGACATTTCTAAAAAAATTGCTGACGGGACTAATCACAGTGCCAACCACATTTGCAATTCTCGAATTGCTCGACACGAGCCTTGGCCCTGCAATCGTAATCCCGATTATAAGCACAAAAATTATTGCGACTATTATTTTTCTTATATTATTATTTCTAAATTCCAATTATAAATCTCCATTTTCTTTAAAAGAATAATATTTGTTATGCCCAACAATAAAATGATCAAGCACATTTATCCCCAAAATACTCCCCGACTCCTCCATGCGTTTTGTAAGTGCGATGTCCTCGTCAGATGGCGTAGTGTCGCCGCTTGGGTGATTGTGCGCCAAAATAATACTAGATGCATTCATCTCGATTGCCTTTCTAAAAACTTCGCGCGGCATCGCAAGAGTTTGATTGACAGTCCCCTTTGAGACCGCAGTCTCGCCGACGCATTTGTACGCGCGATCAGATTTGAAAAACTCCTTGTAACGCTCCTCGGAACTCAGCCTAAAAAGCTCGCCGTCCGATTTTATAAGCTCGTCAATCGTTTCGTTTTTGTTGTTTAAAATAAGCACGTAAAAATGCTCCTCGTCATAGTGCGACAACTTGCTCACAAGATATTCGCCAACTCTTTTTGACGTCGTAAAGCGTTCGATATTTGAACGAAGCTCCTCTTTGTAGACGCGATTTGAAAGCTCAAAGCTCGCAAGAAGCACCGAGAGTTTTGCACTGCCAATGCCCTTGATTCTTGAAAGATCCTTCTTTGTCATCTTGACGATGCGGCGCAAACTCCTGTCGTTCAAATCGTAGAGCATGTTCGAAAGCTCAAACACAGAGTGCGACTTCGTGCCTGTGCCGATTAAAATCGCAAGTAGCTCCTCGTCACGAAGAGCCGAAACGCCGTAACGCTCAAGCTTTTCTCGAGGCATCAAAGACTCAAAAGACTCCAGCTCATCGCTCTTGTCGTACTCTTCACCGCAAAATTCATCCGTCTCTTCACTGTCATCAAGCTCATCAATATCGTCAAGCTCATCAAGCTCTTCCATATCATCAAGCTCGTCTATCTCATCAGGCTTGCCATCCTTCAAAAAATCTCTAAAATCAGTAAATTTAATCATAACTCACTCC
>CAMYPV010000064.1 GCA_947293975.1 uncultured Ezakiella sp.
GGTCTCGTGGGCTCGGAGATGTGTACAAGAGACAGGGTACAGATAGTATTATTAGTATTATTAAAAGAATATTATAATTTAATCTTAAAACTTTTAATTTATTTAAATTTAACAAGTATAGTAAAAAAATAAAATATAAAAATATCAACACTATGTTTGGAGATCTAAGTATTAAATTTAATGAGTCTTTGTTAAAAATTGATGATATAAAATCGAATACATTTGAAATGTTATTTAGCAAAAATACTACTATAGAAGATATTACTGTAAGCTTTGATACCAATAATAAAATCATACTTAGCATCAAGTAAATCGAAAAAATCGGTACAAGTATAATATTCAATAATATAGAAAATACATTAACCTTATTAAAGTAATATATCACAACTGGAAATGTTGCAATCTGTATTGATATATTCAAAATAAAAGCAGATTTTAACTTGTTTTTTAAACTTAAGTCTCTTACAAAAATTTTATTTAATCTGTTAAATATATACAATATGCCAAACATACAAAAATAGCTTAGTATAAATCCAATTGAGTATATATAATATGGATTTATAATTAAACTTATTATTGCAGCAATTATAAGAGCGTCCTTCGTTGTAATTCCAGGTCTATAAATTCGTTTATACATAATTACATATATCATTATTAAAGCTCTCAGAAGCGAAGGAGTAAAGCCAATTATAAAGCAATATATAAGCATTATAATACTCGCAATTACACTTCTTGATTTTATACCAAGACCTGTTAATGAAATTATATTAAATATCAAAAAAAAAATAATTCCAAGATGTAAGCCAGAAACAGACAAAATGTGGCTGAGTCCAACATCAATTATATTATTTAGAACTGGTGAATCTTCACGATATCTAAGTGTTATACCTTTTGAAATTATAGATGCATTTCTATTTAATCGTGTTTCAAAAACTTCGGCAGCCATTAATCTAATATCTTCTAACTTAGATAATACTGTTTTTCCTTTATATTCTATATATGCATTATCTAGTTTATAGTTAACAGCATTTGAATAATAAAAATCTCTTGAATCAAATAAATATGGCATAGTACGATTTTGGTGTTTTGTAAGTAAACCTTTAAAATCTACTCTATCACCTCTTCTAAACTCTTTTAGTTTATCATAAGAATAATATTTATTTAAGCCTGAACGTATTGTAATTCTATTGTATTGTTCGTATTCACTAACCTCTGTAATGATTCCCCTATCTTTTATTGTTTTCTCATCATTAAAGTCATTGAATCTAATATAACTTTGTGAAAACGAGAAAATTAAAAAAACAAGTAAAATTATAATTTTCTTTTTATTAAATTTATTCTTAAAAAAATATATCGCAGAAAATATTAACACCATAGGGATAATATAAAAATATTCCCTTGACAATATTCCCAAAACAATAAACAATAAAATGTCTAACATAAATCCTCCACATATATTTTACACTAAAACCATTTATTAATAAAGAGACTATTTGACTCAAATTAAAAATCATATATAATATATGTTGGAGGTTAAATCGACAATGCAACACGACGGAAAAATTTTTAAAATGGTTTTATACGCTGCAGAAACTATGGTAAAATCCGGTTCTGAAACATATAGAGCTGAAGACACAATAAAAAGGATGCTTGCAAGTAGAGGGATATTTAATATTTCAACATTTGTCTCTCCTACTGTAATAATTATTGGCGACAATACTCAAAATGGCGTTTGTTTCATTCAAAATATTGATAAAAGATCTTCTAATTTATCACGTATAGAGCTTGTAAATAATTTAAGTAGATCATTTGTAAATCATGAATTAAATACTACCGAAGCATTTAATCGTTTAAAGAGAATTAATGAACAGTCTTTATATCCATATTGGTTAATTATGTTAGGATGTACAACGGGCTGCGCTATATTTTCTATATTAATAGGAGGTAATTTTACGGATTTCATTGCAACTATGATTGCATCTTCTATTTCATTTCATACAAGCGAAAAAATTTCAGAAATTAGTAATACTCAATTTTTAGGTTTTTTTATTTCAGCGCTAATCGTTACATTCGTCGCTATATGCTTAAATAAAATCGGCTTAGGAAAAAATCTTGACTCAACTATTGTTGGATCTGTACTTCCGCTAGTTCCTGGTGTTGCATTAACAACAGGCGTACGTGACTTTATGTTTGGAGATTTATTAAGCGGAATGGCACGCGTTATGGAAGCTGCTACAATTGCCATTGCAATTGCATTTGGAGTTGGCTGTAGCTTAACATTTTTCAATTACTTAGGTGGTATATTATGAGTTGGATTAATATATTTTTATTAAGTACACTTGCAGGACTCGGATTTTGTTTTATTTTTTCTGTTAGACCACGAAACATATTAATTTGTGCTCTATGTTCTGGTATGACATGGACTAGCTTACAATATTTTCAATCATTAGGAATAAATTCTGTTTTTGCAACACTTATATCTGGTTTTATGCTTGGTACAGTAACTGAAATTGCGGCTGTAAAACTAAAGTCTCCTGCAATTAACTTTGTTATTATTGGATTTATTCCGTTAGTTCCCGGATTAAAAACATATCAAGGACTATTACATTTAATTGAAGGCAGACAAAGTCAAGGAACAGCATTATTGTTTGAAGCAATATTTATTGCCGTTGCCATCGCTGTATCAATACTTTTAAGTTCTTCAATCGCACGAGTAATACGAGTTATGATTCAAAAAAATAAAAAACTAAATTAATACAATAAAAAATAGCCATCGTGGCTATTTTTTTAATTCCAATATTCTGATTATCATTACAACTGCCTCTTCACAAGTAACATCTCTTAATGGGTGAATGCTTTTTGTTTCGTCACCTTTAATAATTCCAAGTTCTAAAGCCTCCTTTACAGATGGTTTGGCCCACGAAGAGACTTTATCAAAGTCTTTAACTTGGTAATTAGAATTTTTGTCTACATTTAATTCTAATAATTTTATATATCGTGTAAGAACAGTTACCATTTCTTGCTTTGTAAGGTTTTTTTCTCCGGAAAATAGGTTTCCGTTGATACCTTTAACTATCCCAAGTTTTAAAGCAAGATTAATGTCTTTATCATCTTCATCATCAAATTTGAGATTTGATTCCACTTCTGTTTTACCAATAAATTTATTTAATCTCATAAGAGTTTTTATAAACTCATATCTATTTATTGGTCTACTTACATCAGACTTATAGCTGCTTAATAAAATTCCTAATTTGTTTGCAGTATTAAATTCTGATTTACTCCAATATGAAGCATTTTTAATAAATGAATCATGGCCTAATACAATAGGCTCTATAAAATCTGTGTTTATAATCTTACCAGCTTTTTTAAATACATATCTCATTCTAATAGAGACAAGCGTGTTTTCTGTGTTTAGTTCTTGCTTTCCTGCAAATGGATTCAATGTTGCCTTGCATTCTTTTGCATCAACATTGAAAGTTTCTAAATTTCTCTCGCTCAAATATTTTCCCTGATCAAGCCTTATATCAAACTCAACATAAGCATCAGTAATTTTCCCTTCTTTTATGTCGTTGTTAAAAGTATCCGTATTATTCCATGAAATAATAATAAGCTTATCACTATCTTGGCTTATCTCACCTTTTAGATTTAAGAAATAATATTCATCTTTAGCAAGAGATGTAAACGTAAGTAAGTACATTAGCAAGACTAAAAGTGCTAATTTTCTCATTGTTCCTCCCTAATTCTATGACGATAATAAACAATATCGCCATATTCTGTTTTAATGGTAACTTTATTATTTTCTAAGAACTGTCTGTATTTTTTTAGTTCTTGATTAATAAAATAATAACTAACCGAGAAGACAAGAATAGATCTTAATATAGTTTTTTCACCAATAATATCTTTAAGCATTGATGATGGAATTATAAAATAAAGCAATGAAAACGCCAAAAATGGAACAGCGTTTTTATTTATATCGTCATAATCGCCGTTTAAATAATCAATAGTCATATTAATTATATCATCCGTCGTATTGCATATATTAAGTACAATATTCTTTTCATCAATAAATTTTTTTAAACTAGATTTTAAATCTTCAAATTGTTCAACACTTAATTTATTTTCAAAACTTAAAATATCATCTAATCTACCCATCTTATCCTCCTTGAACCATTATACAATAATATATGAAAAAAATCAATAAAAAAGGGCTTCCGCCCCATTTTATTAAAACTCCCAACTCAATTGTCTGCCACCAATTAAGTGAAAGTGCAAGTGTCTAACTGATTGTCCGCCATCTTTTCCTATATTAGTTACAACTCTGTATCCATCGTCTAAACCTATTTCTTTTGCAACATCTCTTATCTTTAATAAAATATGAGATACAATTCTTGCTTCATCTTCTTTTAATTCATCTAAACCGTCAATATGATTTTTAGGAATGAACAATATATGAGTTGGCGCAACAGGATTAATATCCTTAAAAGCATAACAAATATCATCTTCATAAACCTTTGTAGACGGAATTTCGCCATTAATTATTTTGCAAAACAAACAATCCATTTTAACTCTCCTCCAATTTCTTCTAATTTCACATCATAAACTTCATTGATACTCAACTCTGGGTAATCTTTTACGGAGATTTCAACTCTAATGTAATTTGATGTGTACCCAAAAAACTTTCCTTGCTTTCTTTCTTCGATAAGAACTCTTTCTTTATTATTTATCATTTTATATAGAAATTCCTTTTCTAAGAACTCAGAAACTTCTCTTAATCTAAAAGCTCTTTCATTTTTAATGTTCGGATCAACCTGATTCATCAAAGCAGCTTTTGTATTTTTTCTAATTGAATATGGAAAAACATGTATCCTTGATAAACCAATGTCTCTAACATAATTAATAGTATTATCAAAATCTTCTTCATTTTCTTCTGGAAAACCTACAATTATATCAGATGTAATTCCTGCAAGAGGAAAGAATGACCTAATCATATCAACTTTATATTTAAAAATTTTAGTTGTATATTTTCTATTCATTAATTTTAATATTTTATCGCAACCCGATTGTAATGACAAATGAAAATGTCTACAAAAATGTTCAATAGACTCTACCCTTTTTAAAAAATCTTCGTCTATAACACTAATTTCTAAACTAGAAAGTCTAATTCTTACATCGGGTGCACCTTCTGCCACAGCCTCAATTGCATCTATTAACTTGACATCTTTTAAATCCTTACCATAACTTGCAACTTCAATGCCTGTGATTACAATTTCTTTAATACCAATTGATTTTAGATACTCCGCTTCCCTTTTAATTGATTCAATATCTCGAGATCTAACTCTACCTCTTGCATAAGGAATTATGCAATAGGTGCAAAAATTGTCACAACCATCTTGTATTTTTAAAAATGCCCTTGTCTTATCACCTAAAGAGTGCATTGGTAAATCTTCATAAGATCTATACCTCGAAATATCTTTAACGCCAGAAGTTGTTTCACCCAATTTATTTCTGTGATCATTGATGATATCAACGACCTTCATTTTATCAATATTTCCATATACTAAATTTACATTTTTATTTTTCAATAATTCTTCTTTAGATACTTGTGAATAGCATCCCATTATAATTGAAAAATTATCAGGATTGTATTTTCTATTTCTACTAAGAGCCTGTCTGCTTTTTTTATCACTTTCATTTGTGACAGAACAAGAATTTAAGATAAAGACATCACATACATCATCATCTACAATTTCATATCCATCTTCTTCTAGTTTTTTCTGAACAGACATGCTTTCAACAAAATTAACTTTACAACCCAATGTTTTAATTTTTACCTTCATAAGCCTCCATATTTGCATTTATAATTGAAGCCGCTGAAAATCCTGCTAACTCAGAACGTAAAATTCTAGAAAATAATCTTGTTGACTTAACATTGTTCGATTTTGCAAAATCAACCTCATCTTTACTAAATCCACCCTCTGGCCCAACAAAAATTCCAATTGATTTAATTGAATCATCAATAACATCCTTTATATAACAAGTATCCTCATTTTCATATAATATTATCGATAAATCATTTTCACGTGAATTTTTTATAGCATCCTTAAATTTCATTGGCTTATTAATTTTTGGAATAAAATTTCCTTTCGATTGTTGGGCAGCTTCTTTTAAAATTTCATAATTTCTATCATTATCAAAATCTAAATTTTTAGTAGGTCCAACATACTCACTTAAAATCGGCACAAATTTCTTTACACCCAATGCTGTACAAAGTTTAAACACAGTTTCCATTTTCTTCTTATCAATTATAGATTGATATAAAGTAATTTCTACTAA
>CAMYPV010000065.1 GCA_947293975.1 uncultured Ezakiella sp.
GAAAGACTTGGGGTGAATTTACAAAACCATCATAGAGCGGTGGATGACGCTAATGCGACTGCCGAAATATTTATTGCACTTGTAAATATTTTGATTAAACAAGAGCAAATAAAAGATTATAATGATTTGGCAAATGTTAAGTATGTAAATCACTTTGGCAGTTTTAATGCATTGATATATGCAAAAAACTATGTAGGTTTAAAAAATCTCTATCATTTAATTACAGATTCACACACTAAGAGCTTTATGCGTGGGCCTAAGATTTTGCTAAGCGATTTAGAAAAATATCGTGAAGGATTAATTGTAGGTACAGAAGGCAGAAAAGGTGATATATTTTCAAAGATAGAATCAGGTTTTTTGGCAGAAGATTTGCATAAGATGACTGATAAATATGATTTCTTTGAAGTTCAACCGTTTGACAATTACTCAGGATTTTTAATGGGTAATCGATATAATTCTATAAATGATATCGAGATGGTTCTAAGTGAATATATTAAGCTTGCTGATATTAATAACAAGAAAATAATAGCTGGTGGAAATGTCTATGAAATGGAACCTGCAGATGTTATAATAAGAAAAATTTTGGCAAAGGGTAGAGGAGATTTTAAAACAGAAAATGATGCTCCATTATTCTTGAAAACTACAGAAGAAATGTTAAATGGTTTTAAATATGCTGGTGATAGAGCGTACGAATTCGTCGTTGAAAATTCAAATTATCTTTTAGATCAATGTGAACAAATAAGACCTATACCTAGAGAAAAATTCCCGCCGATTGTTGCTGGATCTGATGAAGAATTAAGAAATGCGTGCTACAAAAAGGCTAGAAGTATATACGGGGAAGATTTACCAGAGATTGTTGAAAAGAGATTGGAAAAAGAATTAAATTCAATAATTTCAAATGGTTATGCAGTTATGTATATTATTGCAGAAAGATTGGTAAAAAAATCCGAGAGCGACGGATATATTGTTGGGTCTCGTGGTAGTGTTGGCTCGAGTTTTGCAGCGACTATGAGCGGCATTACTGAGGTTAATCCGCTTCCACCACATTATGTATGCACTAAATGCAAATACAGTGAATTTGATGAGACAGGTAAGTACAATGTTGGTATTGATATGCCGAGCAAAAACTGCCCTCACTGTGGGATTGAAATGAAAAAAGACGGATATAATATCCCGTTTGAAACATTCCTCGGGTTTAACGGAGACAAAGAGCCAGATATCGACCTTAACTTTGCAGGAGAATATCAACCGGTTGCACACGCTTATATTGAGGAGCAGTTTGGTAAAGGTTATGTTTTTAGAGCGGGAACTATCGGCAAAATCAAAAGCAAAGTTGGATATGGCTATGTAAAGAATTATTACGAAGAAAAAGGCGAAGATATTTCAGAGGGAGAGATTCAAAGACTTGTAAATAAAATGGAAGGTATTAAAAGAACAACAGGTCAGCACCCTGGTGGAATTATGATTGTTCCTAAAAATAAAGACATGCACGATTTTTCTCCTGTTCAACATCCAGCTGATGATGCAAGTACTGGAGTTTTAACGACACACTTTGCATACAGCGCTATACACTCAAATATTTTAAAACTTGACATACTTGGTCACGATGGTCCGACTATGATTAGAATGCTTGAGGATTTTACAGGAGTTAATAGTAATTCAATTAGATTTGATGATCCTGTAATTTTAAAAATGTTCTCGTCGTTGGAACCTCTTGGATTAGATCCAGCTGTCTTGAAATGCAAAGTAAGTACACTTGCAATTCCTGAATTTGGTACAGATTTTGTTATGAGCATGCTTGAGGATACTAATCCTAAAAACTTCTCAGACTTGGTTAGAATTTCTGGCTTATCACATGGCACAGATGTTTATCTGAACAATGCAAAAGATTTGATTGATAATAAAACCTGTGAACTGAAGGATGTAATTGCAACTAGAGAAGATATCATGACATATCTTTTGCATGCAGGTCTTGAAAATGATTTTTCGTTCTTTACAATGGAAAAGGTTAGAAAGGGTAAGCCATTGACAGAAGAAGATGAAGCTAAGATGAGATCTCACGGTCTACCTGAATGGTATATCGATTCTTGTAACAAAATTAAATACATGTTCCCAAAGGCACACGCGGTTGCGTACGTAATGCTAAGCTTCAGATTGTCATGGTATAAACTGCATTACCCTGAAGCATTTTATGCAACATTCTTTACGACAAAAAAAGCAGATTTTGACTATGCAATTATAACTTCAGGTTTAGAGTCGATAGAAAAAAGAATTGATGATATAAAAACGCTTGAATATACAACGCAAAAGCAAAATGATGAATTGAGAGTTTTAACAGTTGCACGTGAAATGTATTTGCGCGGTATAAAATGTGAGTGTGCAGATATTTATTCATCTGATAAGTCTAAGTTTAAAATTACACAAGGCGCAATCATACCACCATTGACGGTTATACCTAATTTGGGTGATGCGGTTGCTGAAAGTATTGTTTACGAACGTGATCATGGTGATTTTTTAAGCTTAGATGATTTGGCACAGAGGACAAAGTTAACAAGAACTAGCTTAAAGTTTATGCGTGAGCATAATATAGTTGAAGAATTACAAGATACAAATCAAATATCAATGTTTTAATAGATGCGCCAATGGCGCGTCTTTTTTTATAGAAATGTATTTCTATATGTGTTATAATAATTGTAGGTGATTATATGAAGAATTTTTTAATAATAGACGGTTCGTCTTTAGTTAATAGAGCATTTTATGCACTGCCACCATTGACAAATAAAAAAGGCGTGCAAACAAATGCAGTATATGGATTTATAAGAATGTTCAATAGACTCATGGATTATTATAATCCAGAGCGTGTAGCGGTATTATTTGATCCTAAGGGACCTACATTTAGGCATAAATTATATGATGGATACAAGTCAAGGAGAAAAAAATTTCCTCCAGAACTTAGCTATCAAATTTCAATATTAAAAAATCTGCTTGATGAACTTGGCGTTAGATGCTACGATATGCAAGGCTTTGAAGCGGACGATTTGGCTGGAAGTTTATCAAAAAAATATTCAAATGATTATAATATAGTATTAGTAACAGGCGATAGAGATTACCTGCAACTTGTAGATGATAATGTCAATGTATTATATACAAAAAAAGGTATATCAGAAACTGTTAATTATACTCGCGATTTGATTATGGAAGATTATGGCTTGACTCCTGAGCAATTGATTGATCTAAAGGCTTTGATGGGGGATAAGTCTGACGATATTCCGGGGATTCCTGGTGTTGGTGAAGTTACTGCAAAAAAATTACTTGAAGAATACCACACACTTGATGGTGTTTATGAAAATATAGATAAGATGAAGCAAAATAAAACCACCGAGAAAATAATCGATGGTAAAGATTTGGCTTATTTATCTAAAGAGCTTGGAACAATAAATCGCGATGTAGATGTAGAATGTATTGACTATTTTAAGTTGAGAGATAGAAATACAAAAGTCGTTAATGAAATATACGAAGACTTAGAGTTTAAAGATTTTTATGAAGAAGAGGCGAGTGAAGATATTGAAACTAAATTTAAGTACTTGGACTCTTTTGATGAATTAAATATAAAGGCTGATATTATATCGGCAAAAAGTTTTTTTAGAAATTCATATCATAATGAAGAACCTATTGCATATGGGATATATGACGGAGATGTGTCATATATTTCAAATGACAAAGACGGATTTTACAATATACTAAAGAAGAATTACAACATAATTGGCGGTAATATAAAAGAAGATCTTTATTATATGTTAAAATGTAATTTAGATTTTAATCCATATAAATTTGATGTAGTTCTGGGAGATTATCTGGTTGATCCTACATCAAATGGTGAGACTATTTCCGCTGTCTATTCTAGATATTTTTCATCTATTAATAACTATGAAGATTTATTCAAGTCGAATAAAAAAGTTGATACAAACGATTTTGATAAGAATGAACTCTATAATGCATTAGCAGTTTCTCTTGTCCAAATATACAAATTGTTTCCAGTTTTGTCCAAAAAAATTGAATCAATGGATATGGTAGATCTATTAAATAAGATTGAATTACCATTAACCTATGTACTTGCAAATATGGAGTATAATGGTGTAGAAGTAAAAAAATCTATACTAAATGAACTTGGAGAACAGTTTGATGCTGATTTGAAATCCATGGAGAAAAAGATATATGAATTGGCAGGTGAAGAGTTTAATATTAATTCTCCAAAGCAATTAGGTGAGATTCTATTTAATAAACTTGAACTGCCTGTAATAAAGAAGACAAAAACAGGATATTCAACCGATCAAGAAGTTTTAGAGAAATTAAGTGAAAAACATCCTTTGCCAGAATTAATACTTGAATATCGTCAAGACAGCAAGCTTAAAAGCACATATGTAGATGGAATGGTAAATATTATAGACGATGACGGAAGGCTAAGGTCAACATTTAATCAGGTAAAAGCTGCAACGGGTAGAATTTCTTCGACTGAGCCTAATTTACAAAACATTCCTACGAGAACTGAGAAGGGTAGAATGCTTAGAAAGGCATTTGTAACTAGAGATGGATACAAATGGCTTGATCTTGACTATTCTCAAATAGAGCTTAGAGTTCTTGCAGCAGTTAGCAATGAAGAAAAAATGATTGAAGGCTTCCATGGTGACATGGATATCCACAGAAAGACGGCAAGTGAAGTTTTTGACATACCTTATGAAGAAGTAACGGACCTTGAACGTAGTCATGCAAAGGCAGTAAATTTCGGCATTGTATATGGTATTAGCGATTATGGATTGAGTCGCAATCTTAGTATTTCAAGGGACGCTGCAAAAGAGTATATTGATAATTATTTTGCAAGATTTCCGAATATAAAAAAATATATGAAGGAAATTGTTATCGAAGCTAAGAGAGATGGATATGTAAAAACTTTGTTTAACAGAAGAAGATCAATTCCAGAGTTAAATAGCAAGAATTTTAATATTAAAAGCTTTGGCGAACGAATTGCGCTTAATACACCTATACAAGGTACGGCTGCTGATATAATTAAAATTGCAATGGTAGATGTCTTTAATTATTTGCAAGAAAACAATTTAAAATCAAAGCTTATTTTAACTATACATGACGAACTTATCTTAGAGGCAAGTGATGATGAAGTTGAAAAATTAGAAAGAGATGTTAAGAGAATAATGGAGACAGTTGCGGATATTGGAGTGGACTTGAAAGTTGACTCGACTGTAACTAAGGATTGGTACGATGCATAAAAAATATGTAGTAACTGGTAAGATTGGTTCTGGAAAAAGCAGCTTTATTGATATCTTGAAGACTTTGGATAAATATGATTTTACAAGTGCTGACATTGATTCAAAAAGAATAATTTCAGATAATATTAATGTAATAAAAGAAATTGTTTTTGAATTATATGGCAAAGATATCGATTATAAAGAGTTGTTTTTTAAAGATAAAATTTTAAAAGATAGAATTGAGCAATATGTTCATACAAAATTATATGAAGAATATCGTGATTTGAAATTAGATCGCGATATTTTTCTTGAAATACCTTTGTATTTTGAAACGAAAAGTCTTGCTGATAAAATAGGTTTTACACCGTACAAAATTATTTATATTGATGTAAATAAAAATATTAGATATAATAGGCTTATGCAATCAAGAAATATGAGCGTAGATCAAATTGATGAACGTGAGAAGTATTTTGTTAGTGATGAAGTTGCAAGGTCAAAATCAGATATTATAATTAAAAATGATGATGACTATAACAAATTAAAAGAAAGGACATTAAAATATTTTGCTTAAAAATATTAAATTCATTATTAAGCTTTTATTAATTCTTGCAATAATTTATGTCGCAGGTAGTTTTTATATTGCTTATAATTATCCAATTAAATATGAAAAGATAATAGATCAGGTATGTGGTGAGAACAATGTTGATAAATCATTGGTTTTGGCAATAATTAAAACTGAAAGTGGCTTTGATGTAAATGCTATTTCAAAAAAGAAAGCACTCGGATTAATGCAAGTTATACCTGAAACTATCCAATATATTTCTCAAAAATATAATGTTGAAGTTGGCATTAATGATATCTTTGATCCAGAAGTCAATATAGAAATTGGCACATTGTATATTAAAAATCTTATAGAAAGATTTGGAAGCACCGATAGGGCGATTCTTGCTTACAATGCTGGGCCAAGTGTTGTTAAAAAATG
>CAMYPV010000066.1 GCA_947293975.1 uncultured Ezakiella sp.
CATCAGAACACTGCTCTTAACATTCTTCTTTAGATATTTAAGACCACTTTTGGAGGGCGGACATATTTACATTGCTCAGCCGCCTCTATACAAGGTTACAAAGTCTAAGCAGGAGAGATATTGCTACAGCGACGACGAGCTTTCAGAGCTTCTTGATGAGATTGGCCGCGACGGAATTAATATTCAGCGTTACAAAGGTCTTGGGGAAATGAACTTCGATCAACTTTGGGACACCACAATGGATCCTGAAAAGAGAGTTTTGTTAAGGGCAAATATTGATGACATTAACAGAAGTGACGAGATTTTCACAATGCTCATGGGCGACAAGGTTGCTCCAAGGCGTGAATTTATAGAGGAAAACGCTAAATACGTTTCCAATTTGGATATATAGGTGAATTATGAGACCAGATAATATTGTAGATGTAAAAGTTGAAAAAGAGATGAAAAAAAGCTATCTCGAATACTCAATGAGCGTTATCGTTGCGAGAGCGCTTCCTGATGTTCGCGATGGTTTGAAGCCTGTTCATAGAAGAATTTTGTATTCTATGAACGATTTAGGTAATACAAATGATAAGCCGTACAGAAAATGTGCAAGAACAGTTGGGGACGTACTTGGTAAGTATCACCCACACTCAGATACGGCTGTTTATGATGCGATGGTTAGGCTTGCACAGGATTTTAACACGAGATATCTGCTTGTAGATGGACATGGTAACTTTGGTTCTGTCGATGGCGACGGCGCTGCTGCTATGCGTTACACCGAGGCAAGAATGAGCAAGCTCGCTCATGAAATGCTTAGAGATATCGAAAAGGAAACTGTAAACTTCAGCCCTAACTTTGACGAGAGCTTGCAAGAGCCTGATGTTTTGCCATCACGCTTTCCAAATCTGTTGGTAAATGGTTCGGCAGGTATCGCTGTTGGTATGGCGACAAATATGGCGCCGCACAATTTGACCGAGGTTATTGACGGATTATTTTATATGATTGACAATCCAGATTGCGATTACAAGGATTTGATGAAATACATCAAGGGTCCTGACTTTCCAACTGGCGGAAACATCATCGGAAAATCCGGCATCAAAAATGCGTACAAAACTGGACGCGGTTTGATAAAAATTCGTGCAAAGGCAGAAATCGAAACCACATCAAAGGGCAGAAACAGAATTATCGTAAGAGAAATTCCTTATCAAGTTAACAAGTCAAAATTGATTATAAAGATTGCAGACCTTGTTAAGAACAAAGAGATTGACGGAATTACAGACATTCGTGACGAGTCCGACAGAGAGGGCATGAGAGTTGTTGTCGAATTAAGAAGAGACGCAAACCCAAGAGTTATTTTAAATCAACTGTTTAAGAGAACTCAGATGGAGACAACTTTCGGCGTTATCAACTTGGCGCTTGTAAATGGCGAACCAAAAACGCTCAGCCTTAAAGAATTATTGTATTATTATCTTGAACATCAAAAGGAAATTGTTACAAGACGTACGCAATTTGATCTTAAAAAGGCAGAGGCAAGAGCGCACATTGTTGAAGGCTTGCTGATTGCGCTTGATCGAATTGACGAGATTATAAAGGCAATCAGATCTTCAAAGGACGACCAAGAGGCAAGGGGCAAGTTGATGGAAGGCTTTGGCCTTACAGAGATTCAAGCAAATGCAATCCTTGCAATGCAACTCCGCCGTTTAACAGGTCTTGAAAAAGACAAGCTTCAAGCAGAATATGAAGACTTGATCAAGAGAATTGCAAGATTTAAAGAGATTTTGTCAAACGAAAGATTGCTTCTTGAAATCATCAAAGAAGAGCTAAAAGAAATCCAAGAAAAATACGGCGACGAAAGACGCAGCGAAATTGTAATGGACGAAGGCGAGATCGATGTTGAGAGCTTGATTGCAGACGAGTCTGTTGTAATTACAATTTCAGACAAGGGATATATTAAACGCGTAAACGAAAGCGCATACAAGACTCAAAGAAGAGGCGGCAAGGGCGTTAAGGGCATGACGACAAATCGCGAGGACGTGCCAAACGACATTTACACGCTGACAACTCACGACAAGGTGTTCTTCTTCACAGACAAGGGCAAGGTATTTAGCCTAAGAGCGTTTGAAATTCCAGAGGCAGGCAGAACCGCAAAGGGTACTGCGATTGTAAATCTTTTAAACATCGGAGGAGACGAACGCATCAGTGCAATTTTGCCTGTTAAGAAAAACGAAACCAAAGATTATTTGACAATGGTTACAAGAAACGGCATCATCAAAAAGACCGAGCGTGATCTGTTCCAAAACATCAGATCAAACGGCATAATTGCAATTACGCTTGACGATGATGACGAACTCATCAGCGTATTTTTGACAGATGATCACGAGGAAATTATTTCTACAACAAGTCACGGTATGGCGATTAGAATAAATTCGGACGATGTAAGAGCAAGCGGCAGAACTGCAAGGGGCGTTAAGCTAATCACGCTTGAAAAGGGCGACAAGCTTGTATCAAGTGAAACTGTTATGCAAAATGCAAAGCTTCTTACAATCAGTGAAAACGGTTACGGAAAGCTCACATCTGTTGACGAATACAAGGTTCAAAACCGCGGTGGCAAAGGGCTTATCACATACAAGGTTACAGAAAAAACTGGAAATGTAATCATAAGTCTTGTTATATACGAAACAAAAGATCTTCTCTTGATTTCAAGTGCGGGCACAATTATTAGAATTGACGCAGAGGAAATCAGAGAAACCGGCAGAAATACATCCGGCGTTAAGCTTATGGACTTAAAGGATGAGACTGTAATTTCAGCAATTCAAACGGAGGAGTAATGGATATTTTAAACAAGGATGGCAAAATTTTCATCGATGGCGAATTTGACATCTACAATGCTCACGAAGCACGCACAAAAATTCTAGAAGCTTACGAAAACAACAAATCAGACATCGTGCTTGATTTTTCGGGCGTAAGTTTTATGGATTCAACAGGTCTTGGCATTTTGATTTCAATTCAAAAAATCATGGAAGAAGAAGGCCACAAGATTAAAATTGTAAATGCTGATCACAAGATCAAAAAGATTTTTGTAATCACAGAATTGGATAAGGTTTTTGGTGTAGAATAATGTGTGAAGATATAAAATTAATTTTACCGGCAACGCCTGATTATACGACTACTCTGAGGCTTTTTGCCTCAGGTGTAGCTTCACGCGCGGGGCTTGATGTTGATACACTTGAAGATGTTAAGCTATGTCTTTCAGAGCTGATGATTATGGCGATTAAAGACGAGTTTAAAGAGTTTAAGACAGAAATTAAAATTTGCGAAAAATATTTGAGCATTTATGCTGTCGTTAGCGAGGACGAGAAGGATTCTATGAGCATTAAGATTATGGAAGCTCTATCGGATGAACTAGAAGTAGAAGAAGATTCGATTGTTATTAAATTTAAAAAGGAGAACTGATGGCAAAAAAACCTGCTCTTGACAAAAAAGCCAAAAAACAATATATCAAAGAGCTGTTTAAAGAGTTTAAAGAAACCGGGGATCCTAAATTGCGTGACGAACTCATAACAGAAAATTTGTATCTGTGTGATATTTTGTCCAGAAAATACGCAAACAGAGGCATCGACTTTGACGACATCTATCAAGTTGCAAGCATTGGTTTGATTCTTGCGGTTGACAGATTCGATCCGTCGAAGGGTTACGAGTTTACATCATACGCAACTCCGACAATTGTGGGCGAAATCAAAAGGCATTTCAGAGACAAGGGCTGGACTATAAAAGTTCCGCGCCGCATTCAAGAGCTGTCAAAGAAGATTTCAAACGCAAAGGTGCATCTGAGCCAAAGTATGGGACAAACGCCGACTGCAAAGGACATTGCAGACTTTTTGGATCTCACCGAGGAAACCGTCATCGAAGTTATGGAGGCAAGCAAGGTCTACACGCCTGGAAGCCTTGATATTTCGATTGAATCAAACGACGACGGCAGCGAGCTATTTTTGTCAGATGTAATTGGCGACGACGATCCGACTTATGATCGCATTGAAAATTTGGATTTTCTAAAACGCGAGCTTGAGAACTTAAAAGAGATGGAACGCACAATTATCATCGAGAGATATATCAATAAAAAAACGCAAATTCAAATCGCAGAGGAGCTGGGCGTGTCGCAAATGACAGTTTCTCGTATTGAAAAGCGTGTTATAAAGCAATTGCAAAAGTCGGCTGTCGAAAATGGCACCGTAATTGCAAATGAAAATAAAAAGGCCAAGAAAAAATAATGTACAAAAAAAAGATTGCAAAGATTGCCACAATTTCTATGTTAAAAGAGCTTGATCTGATTGATAAGCCGGGGCTTGTAAGCCCTGTGTCGAACGGATCGCACGATGATATGGATTATTTTTTGATGAGACGAGGCATTTTGTCTTTGAGAAATTATTTTGAAAAAGCATTTAGTCTTGGCTTTTTTAATAGTGACTTTAACGCCCTAAGAGAGCTGGGCAAGCGTTACGAACGAAAGATGTTTATCTACACCGGCGGCATTAACACGCACAAGGGCGCTGTGTTTTTGCTGGGGATTTTGGTCTATTTGATTGCAAGAACAAAGGCGCGTGGCGTGGTTTTGTCGCGTGAAAATTTTTTAGAAAACATAATGGCTGAAATCGACAAAACTTCTTTAAAATCTCTATTAAAAGAGAGCCGATATGGCGCAAGGCGTGAGGTGATTGATGGCTACAGTCTAAGTTTTGAAAGCACAAAATACAGTCTCGACAGGCGTCTATACTATATAATGTCAAAAATTCATGACACAAATATTGTAAGGCGTGGAGGCGAGGAGCTTTTAAACAAAGTCAAGCAGCTTTCAAAATTTGCAATCAACGATCATTTAAAAAGACGCGAGCTAAAGAGCGTTGTCGAGAGTAATCGGCTTTCGCCCGGTGGCGCTGCGGATATTTTAATAAACTCGATTTTTATCGAGGATTTTTTTAAATATGAACAAAGCTATTTGAATAGTCTAAAGAATTCGATTTTATCAACCAAAGAGGCGGTTGCGGACTGCGGTTACAATTACAAAGTGGTTTTGTCGCTTGTGGTGCCGGGGCTTATAAAGTCGGACGAGAAATTTTTAAAATACTTTGAGCGCTACAAAAAAATCTTTGACGAAAATTATGACATAGTAAAAACCATTTACAACAACACCGGCTATCGCACAATCTACAGGCTTGAAACGACGACCGACTTTGTGGAGCTTAAGACCTTTTCGATTGCACTTGAAAATGGGAGTTTAATTGACATCGACATTTACAAAGATGAGCCGATTGACCGAAAATATCTGAAAAAACCCATGCGAAAATGTCTCTTATGCGACGATGCAGCAAAGGTTTGCATGATTAACAAAACTCACAGCACAGAGGATATTATAAAAAAATCATTGGAGATTATAAATGAAAATTAATTCAAAAAGACAGTTAACTGAAAATATTTATGAGATGAAATTCACCGCGCATAATATTTCACAAAATGCACTTCCGGGGCAGTTTTTGATTGTGCAGACGAACGAAAAATCGGAGCGAATTCCCCTTACGATTGCGGACTCAAACAAGTCTACGGGCGAGATTACAATTGTGGTGATGGACATCGGCGCAAGCACTCACGACTTGGTAAATGCAACTGAGCTTTATCACGCCGCAGGGCCTTTGGGCAATGCAAGCGATTTGTGCGATATGACGGCGGACGAATTAAAACGCGAGAGGGTTGTGTTTTTGGCGGCTGGCGTTGGCGCGGCACCGGTGTATCCGCAGGCAAAATTTCTGCACGAGATGGGCGCAGAGCCTGTCGTTATTTTGGCGGCAAGAAACAAGGACTTGATTATTTACGAAGATGAGCTAAAGTCAGTTTCGTCAGTACATATTGCAACTGATGACGGCTCAAGAGGCTTTAAGGGCGTGATTACAGACGCGCTCGAGGATTTGATAAAAAGGGGCGAGACTTTTGACAGAATAGTTGCAATAGGCCCCATGATCATGATGAAGTTTGCGACCCTAAAGGCGAAGGCGCTTGGCATACCGATTGTGGTGAGCCTTAACCCGATTATGGTGGACGGCACTGGCATGTGCGGCTGCTGTCGCTGCATTGTTGACGGCAAGACGAAGTTTGCGTGTGTGGATGGCCCAGAGTTTAGGGGCGA
>CAMYPV010000067.1 GCA_947293975.1 uncultured Ezakiella sp.
TTTGCACAAAAAAATCGAGGGCATGCCTCGATTTTGTTTTTTAGGAAACTCCTAATCAAGCGCGCCTCCTCAGGAAGATCCTGCGCCTGCTGTGCATCCGTAGCAGTGATTTAGAACGCGTATGCGTCTTTTTGTTATGCCCATTTCGAGTGCTTCGTCAATTGTTTTTGGACTGTCAATCATTCCAAGATCAATCGCCAAGTTGAAGTCGCAGTCGAAAAGTCTGCCGTCATAGTTTACGCTTATCATATCTCGGCACATCAACTCGTCGATTGTGTCTGGATTAAACGCAGACACTAGCTTGTTCATATAACGCACAAGATTTCCAGATCGCTTTAACCAATCATAAAATCTTCCGCTCGGATTATTTGTAATTGTATAGAGATTGTTAAAATAAATATCGTATTCTTTTAATTTTTCACGATAAATTTTTTCTAGTTCCTCTTGACTGCCAGGCAAGATCGCACCATTTGGATTAAACACGAGATTTAACTGATACTTCGGATCAACACCATAGCCCATCTTGCATAGTTTTTGCAAAATTTCTATCGACTCATCATACACGCCAAGTCCGCGTTGACGATCGGTTTTTTCTCTCTCGTAAAAAGGAAGCGACGCAATCAGCTCGACGCCCTTTTCCTTCATAAATTCCAAATAGCCTTCGTATTCCGGCAACAAATGGATTGTCAAATTTGTTCGCACCATAACTTTTTCGGCGTATTTTGATATTTCTTCTATCAAAAATTTGAACTGCTCACTCATCTCAGGTGCGCCGCCCGTTATGTCGAGGATTTTAAAGTTTTCGCGTTTAAACAGCTCCACACATTTCTCTGCAGTTTCACGCGTCATATCCTCTTTGCGCTGAGGACTGCAACTTACATGGCAGTGTTTGCAGGCGAGATTGCATTTTCGCGTAATATTTATCTGCATTGTGGAAATCTTGTCATGTGTCCACAACACACCGCCGTCAAGACATTCGCGAAAATTAGGGATATCTGGTTTTGCTTGTTGCATTAAAATTCTAACTGATCAATCAGTTTTTTCATTTGTGTACCATGTGCCAAAACTGCTCCGCCTGTGATAGCAGTTGCAACATGTACAGCTTCCATTAACTCTTCGTTTGAGCATCCTGATTGCATTGATGCGTCTGTGTATGCTTCGATGCAGTATGGGCAGTGAACAGCGTGAGCGACTGCAAGTGCAATCAAGTTCTTTTCGCGAACGGTGAGCGCACCTTCAGCAAACACTTCGCCATAGTATGCCATAAATTTGTTCCATAATTCTTTTTGTAATTCTCCTAATTCACCTTTGCCAAATGCTTCAAGGTCTTTTCTTTCATAGTATTCCATAATTTTCTCCTTTCAATTTTTATATTTTTGAAGAATGCAAAACCGTTTGTACACTTGTGTGGTATACACGTGCGGTTTTATTTGTCCATTATCTTCAATATTTCTGTCATTGCATGCACGCCGTCTTTGATATATGGGGCGTTTATTTTTTTGTCGCTGCCCTCTGTCAAAAATCCACGCACCAAATTTTTGCCCAGCTTTATATTCATCTCGTGGTCTTCATACAGCTCAGGATTTGTCATATACATTGCGGCAATTACGTCCCAAAGTATCGTCTCTTCCTCATCATAACGATCCACAAAGTCATCAAGCCATCTTAAGAGATGATCCTTGATATAATTTAGATATTTGCTCTTATATATTGTATCCTTTGTAATCTTGTACCTGTGAGGCATGCAATTGTTTCCTGTAATTATATTTACATTGTCAATCGCCTTTAAGACTTCAATTGTCGACAGATAGTCAACCGACAGATTAAGCTCGTCCATAATCATCTTTTTAAAATGCAGCTCCTCGGTAATGCCTCCCATCAGAGTAATCGACTTTACACGCTTTGGATCCATTCCAAAATCGAGTGCCTTTCTGGTGTTTGTGGTTGAGCCAAGGCTTAGTATGTTAACATCGTCAACTGTGTTTACAAGCTCTGCGATTTTTTTGCCGGCGTCGTTAAAATAATAGCCGCCCTGTGCAAGTGGCAAATCGATTTTTAAATCTTCCCACATCTTTTGTGTAGACTTCCAAACACTCAGCTCGTCGCTGTTTCCAAGGCTCGTTGTAACTTGGATTATCTCGACCTCTGGCACGCTCATCAAAAAGAACAGTGCAAACGCATCGTCAACATCACAGCCCTTTACATTAATTGTGTTGTCAAAATCGACTATTACTTTCATATTATTTCCTCCAAAATTTCAATTGCAGTAAAAATTGCCTTTGGGCAAATCGTTTGAATTTTACCCTCTTCAAATGCTTTTGAAATATTATTTCCCTCATTAACATTCATGCCCAATAAATCACCGCAATTAATCGCGCCCATTTGCTCTTTAAATTTGCTTGTAAAAATATGCGACGACTTTATAAGGTCGACCTTTGAATCGTCATCCATTCCGCCCTTTAAAAGCCCCAAAACCATCAAACCTGCAACAACTGCGCCGCATGTTGACGCGTTGTAATGCCCAAGCTCAAATGGCTGCGAGATGTTTTTTGCAATCTCCAAATCAATGCCAGTTTTATCCACAAAATGCATCATCACAACTTGCGAACAGTTGTAACCCTCTTGCATCCAATCTAAAATTTTCTTCTTATCACTATCTAACATTGTGCCTTCTCCACTTAATCTTCAAAACATTCTTCGCATAATCGGCACTTGGTTTTTCATGCACGCCAATTATCTCCGACAAAAAGTTCTTAACATTCTTTACGCCCGATTTTTCAAACACGCCTGCGCAGGTCGAACAGTATGTGTACATATTATCCGCATCAATCTCCACTACCTTCTCGTGCGAAGCCTTTACCAAATCACCCTCGTGCTTCACAGCGCCTCCGCCCATTCCGCAGCAATTAATCTTTCTAAATGTCGCCGTCTTCGTATTATCGGCAAACTTTTTAATATTGTCAAATATCGGGGTATCAAATCTCTCAGAGCAAGGGAAAAACACATTCGCCTCTTCAGTAATCTCTTCGCCCACGCCAATTTCAATTAAGTACTCGTACGGGTCAATAATTTCTATGTCGTCGTAACGGTTCTTTAAGAAGTGATAGCAATTTGGGCAGCAGCAAATCAGTCTCTCGACTCCCTTGTCGCGAAATAGCTTGTCGATGTATTTCATCTTTGGGTTTGCGCCCATCTCTTCAACTGGTTTTTTGCAGCAGTCCACCGAAAAATCCACGCCACGCTCCTCGCAAATCTGTATCATCTTCTCGCAAGTTTCTGGCAAAAATCCCGGATAATTGCAGCCCAAAAACAAAAGCGTCTTTGATGGCTTTTTGCTATTGTTTTTCAATTTGTAATTGTTCTTCATAAACTCAGTTGCAAAAGTCCCCTTCGGATTTTCTCTTCTCATCTCAAGCGCAATATCACGCCCCGACAAATCTTTTGGGCAAACTTTTTTGCATCTGTCGCACAAAAAACAAGAGTATCTCAAGTCCTCTCTCGAACAAAAATCCAAGAGATTCATATCGTATTTTGCAAGAAAATCGCAGTTCTTCTTGCACGCATCGCATTTGATGCACTCCTCTTGTGTGCGCTTAATTTCACTTGCCGTCATATTCTTCATACTCCTTGTGAATTTGTTTTATGTTCTCGCCCCTTCTATGTCGTTGTTGTAGCTTTTGCATTTTCCACAGAGTTTTTACAGCGCCCTCGTCAAAGCGCCTTGCAGATGTAATGATCGGAAGATTTATCAAACGAATCGGCTTTTTGATTGCCTTTAGATCCATCGAAAGTTGATAGTCTTCCATAATAGGTATATCTTTGTAACCGCCAAGCTCGTTAAAAAGCTCGCGTTTAATGAAAATGCCCTGATCTCCAAAGGCAATTTTTCTAAACAAAACGCGATGAGCCGTCGAAAAAAATCCGCCGATTTTTAACGCAAGCTTGTTCGAATCAAATTTAATTCTAAAACAGCCCGCATCGTAGCCGGAATTTTCGATTGCAATTACAGAATTGGGGTCGAGTTTTGAATCTGCATGCACAAACCACAGATACTCGGTCGTTGCATAACAACTCGCAGCGTTCATCTGTGGTCCACGCAGTTTTGTCTCTTGAATTTTTGGATAATTTATCATGTCAAAAGTCCCGTCGGTACTAAATCCGTCAGAAAAAATCACGTCAAAATCGCCCTTAAGCTTCTTAAGTTCGCCTTCGATTGATTGAATATTTTTCGCCTCATTATAAGTCGGAATTATTATCGTTACTCTTTTTGACAACCAAATCACCAAAATACTTTCTTGTAAAAATTACTGGCACAATTATTATAAGCGCAAGCATCACAGCCGCAATTATAAACGAACTGCTATTAGGTTCAAGCATCTTGTCGCCAAAATTTAAAAATATCATTGTGCCTGGGATAATACCAATAACCGACGATGCCATATGCACCCAAAATTTGACATTGGTAACCCCCGCCAAATAATTTGAAAGGCTAAAGCTTACAATCGGCATAATCCTCATTATCGTAAGAACAATAAACAGAGATTTTTGATCCTCTGTGAGGAGTTTTTCTTTTAATTTGCCGCTTACTCTGTTTAGTATAAGTTTACCCACAAATTCCTTGGCGATATATCTGGACAGAAAATAAATGACAACTACATTTATCATTGCCCCAACCATTGTTAGGAGTGTCCCCTTCCAAAATCCGTACATAACGCCGCCTGCAAAAGCAATTACAGGAACGGGAAACATAAAAATCGGAAGCACCACCCAACAAAGTATATATATTAATTCGCCCCACACGCCGTAGCTGTGTACAAAATCACGAATGTGTTCAAACTTTGCATATCTTGCAAAATAAATTGTGCCAGCTATGATTACAAGGCTTATTAATATTTTAATTATTTTTTGAATCGTTCTTTTCTTGCTTTGCATCATACATCTTCTTGAGCATAGCAACAACAGCAGAGCCGCCAAACAAAATCAATAGACCAATGAACATCTTTTGTGCTCCACCTGTCAATTGACCGCCTGCATAAGAATAAATGATTGTTGCTGGGAATTGACCAATACCTGTTGCAATAAAGAATTTCCAGAATCCAATTGGTGTTAAACCAGCAAAATAGCTTACAATGTCAAATGGAATAAATGGTAAAAGTCTTGCAATAACAATTGCGTTTGTGCCGTATCTGTCGAAGAATTTTTCGATATGTTCAACAGCTGAGTTTGAATTCAATTTAACAACGATGTCGCGGCCAATGATTCTTGCAATGTAGAAACACATCGCAGCACCAACCATTGATGAAGTCCATGACAAAATTGCACCTCTCCACCATCCCCAAATTGCAGCATTTGATAATGTGATAAAAAATGCAGGGATAGGTGAGATAATTGATTGCAAAATCATCAACAAGAACGAAACTGCAACAGCATATCCGCCGAAGCTTCTGATGTACTCAATAACATTGTTTATGTCTGTGGTAAATAGAGTGTTAACAGATGTGTTAACCCAGTTCTTAACACTTGGCACTAGAAGATATACAAGTGCGCAGACAATTACAATACCCAAAAGTATATACCTATTTCTCTTAGCTTTGTTCATAACAACCTCCTAATAAAATCTTTCTTTTAACATATTTAAAAATTCAACACTCAAAAACTTTTTAATTTTCTCGAATGTATCCTCGTTTCTAATAGCTCTGTCCGAGCTGTACTCAACCATCGCCATCGAACACCATGTCACACCGCGAAGAGTGTTAAACATCATGAACTGCTTTAAAAGCTCTCTGTCGACTGGTCTGTATTTTTCGTATTCAGTCAAAAACCCCTCAATCTCAGAGTCTGACAAAATCTTGTCCGTTTTCCAATTTGTAGTTGTAGGCACCATAAAATGTGCAAGATCCTGCTCACAGTCGCCAATTATCGGCTTCTCCCAATCAATCACATAGGACTTTTCACCAATGATGAAATTTCTGTTGTTAAGCTCAGTGTTAATAATGCTTGCACGCTTCATCGGCGCATCAAGATCATAACCTCCGGCAATTTCCATCAGCTCGTCGATAATCGACTCAGTCTTAAGA
>CAMYPV010000068.1 GCA_947293975.1 uncultured Ezakiella sp.
ATTTCTACTTCTACGTGCGCATCACATGATTCGGTAGGTTCGGTTCCTTTTACAAAGATTTCAGTTCTTGTTGTACCGCGTGGGTCTTGTGCGCATAAATCGGTTGGAATTTTTCCTGATTGATTACATACGGTTGCTCTTACAATTCCTTCCGGTTCTTTAAATGCGGTTACACTTGGAAGACCGTCGTGTACCTGCTTCATTACATACTGGAATAATTGAGCTGCAATCATGGAGTTTTGTTTCATCGTGATTTTTGGACTATCACTACCAATCCATGTGCTTGCAACATAGTAATCTGTAAAGCCAGAGAACCACAAGTCAGCGGTGTATTGAGTTGTACCTGTTTTACCTGCGACAACTTGTCCAGGAATTTTTGCACGTATACCAAGACCATTTGTTACAACTGATTTTAAAATGTCTTTCATTACATAAGCTGTTTGTGGTTTGGCAGCTTGAACAGGATTTTCAACATATTCTAATAATGTCGTGCCGTCACTGTCGATTACTTTTGAATATGATGTTGGTTTTAAATATTTTCCGTCGTTTGCAATTGCGCCGAATGCTGCGGTTAGAGTCATGGGGGATAGACCTTTTGTCATACCGCCGAGCGCAAGACTTGATGCGTTTTCGTCATTTACTTTTGGATTTTCAGCAGCAGTTACAAATGAATCTCGATCTGGATGTTCGGTGTCAATAATGCCGAGTTTTTCTAGATATGGAATGACTCTATTTGTGCCCATTGAGTTTAAAACTTTAACTGCACTGACGTTTATTGATTGTTCAACTGCGTATCTTAAGCTGTGAATTCCTCTGAAACCTAGATACCAGTTGTTTGGCCAAACTTTTCCGTTAACAACTAGCGGAACGTCATCAATTGGGCTTGCGGCTGTAAAACCGTTTTCAAGTGCCTCCAAGTAGACACTGATTGGTTTAATTGTAGAACCAGGCTGTCTGTGACTATCGGTTGCACGATTTAAAAATCTATTTCCGTCAACATCACGACCACCGATCATGGCAAGTATGTGACCAGTTCTGTAGTCGATTATTATCATTGCTGATTGAGGTTGTGGAACACCTTTTTTGTTTCTATAAACTTGTGAGCCTTCGATAAATAAATAGTCTCCATTGATCTTGAACAATGATTTGTTGCCGTCAATTGCTTTTTTTGATATAACTATCTCTCCATTTTGAAGCTCAAAATCGTCTTTGGCGATTGGTAAGCTTCCAACAATATGTGTAACGAGAGCTTTGTTTTCATCAATTGTGTAATAGTCAAGCACGTCGATGTTGGAAGGGTAGGCGGTTAGTTTTTTAGACTTGATATACAAATTGCCATTGTCACCAAAGCGCCACTCGCCAGGTGCAAGGTAAATGTCATCGCTGTTTTCGGCGATAATGTTTTGTTTTGCAAGATATATAAATCTGCCGTTTGAATCAATTAAGTTTCCGCCAGCGTCAGCTTTTGTATCAAGAATTATAGGAGCCTTCATTCTGTCAGTGTTTCCAATTAGAATTTCGACAAAATTTTTGTAAGCGTCTTCCATAATTTTTTGATAGTTGACGTTTATTGTTGAATAAATTTTTATGCCGCCATAAAATATTTTGTTTTGTGCAGCTTTTTTTGTCCAACCATATTTGTCCATCAAATCTTGTTCGACTTGCTTTAACACATAGTCTGTAAAATAGTTTGTAATGTCGGTTGTTTTCTTTTCGCCAGGTTTTAAGAGCGAAGCTCTGTCAACTTGCATTGCATCGTCATATTCTTTTTGTGTAATATAACCGTATTTTAACATCTGTGATAGGACAATGTCGGTTCTGTGTTCGTTTTCTTCGTTGTAAACCAAGATATAATTTTCATTTAGCAATTCAAGAAAGCCAAGCTTTTGCATTTTTTCTGGATCAAAATTTTCTGGCTTAACTCTTTTGAATGGCGGATATTTGCTTGGAGATTTTACAATACTTGCAAGCATTGCACATTCAACCAAGTTTAAATCCTTTGCTGATTTTGAAAAATAAGTCTGAGAAGCTTCTTCGATACCGTAAGCATTTTGTCCGAGCGATACGCTGTTAAGATAAGCTTCGATGATTTGATCTTTGCTTAATTTCTTTTCAAGATCGATCGACATCATAATTTCATGAATTTTTCTTTGAAGCTTACGTTCGCTTGTTAAATAAGTGTTTTTAACCAATTGTTGAGTTATTGTTGAACCGCCTCTTAATTGTCCGCTGCTAAAGGAGTCCTTGATACTTGCAAGAATTCCAATGAGGTCAACGCCAACGTGGTCGTAAAATCTCTCATCTTCAATTGCCAAAAATGCTTGTATTAATTGCTTTGGCATTTGTTCGATACCGATTACTGTACGATACTCAGCCGTCTCAACTTTTTCTATTAAATTACCATTTAAGTCGTAGATCATTGAAGTTTCTTTTAGATTTGAATTGATTAATCCCGGATCAACTTCTTTGACCTCTTTCATAATACTAACAGCTGAAAGAGCAAGCAATGTACCCAGTATAATAGTAACGATTATAACTGTATAAAGTACATATATTAAAAACTTGCCAGGTGTTAGCGTTTTATTTCTATGTGGCATAATTTTCTCCTTAAATAAAAGTTGCCTATATTATAACATAATCTATAAAAATTTCAAAACGCAATAATTATTGATGTAATGAAAGGGGTATAGATAAATTAATTCGACATGAGTTAAAAAATATGTTATAATTAATCAAGACATAAAACTGACATAGAGGTGAAAAAATGGATTTCGATCAAACAATGAGATTTGTTTCAAAAAAAGATTCAAATAGTGAACCACGTGAAATACTTGAAAACGTTTATGTAGCTCTAAAAGAAAAAGGATATGATCCAATAAATCAAATTATCGGATACTTGCTATCTGGTGATCCAACTTATATTACAAGCTACAATAACGCAAGAAATACAATTATTAAAATGGAGAGAGACGAATTGTTAGAAGCTATACTCAAGGAGTATTTAAATCTTGAATAATTCGATAATTGCTCTTGATATAGGGGATAGTTCTATTGGTGTCGCAGCTAGTGATCCTAGCGGCGTTATTAGTATGCCTATAGGTACGATTAAACGCACGTCGAAAGTTGAAGACATGAAACAATTAAAAGAAATTTGCGACAGCAGAAATGTGGACACGATTGTTGTTGGTCTTCCGCTTGATATTAATGGCGAGATTGGTGCGCAAGCAAAAAAAGTAAAAAAATATGTTGTTAATATAAAAAAGTCCATTGATTGTGAGATTGTTTATGTCGATGAAAGATACACGTCTAAAATGGCAAACAACACTTTAAATACTCTTAACATTAAAAGAGGAAAACAAAAAGGCTTTGAAGATGCTCTTGCAGCGTCATATATTCTTGAAATATATTTAAAAAGAAATAATTAGATAAGGAGAAAATATGCCGGAGACTTTGGCTGTTTTTAACGAGTTTGGTGAACCAAGCAATTATATGGTTGACGCTCGTTTTGATGTAGAGGGTCAAGAGTATATTGCGATTATGCCTGCTCATAATATTATGGATGAGCTTGTATTTTTGCGCGTAGAAATTGACGGATATGGTAATACTGTTTATGTTAAACCTTTACCATATGAGGAAATGGAAGTTTTAAAAAAGTATAGAAACTTGAAGAAATTAATGAATTAGAAATTAGGAGGAAGAATGTCTAAAGGTTTAAAAATTATTCCTCTTGGAGGTCTAGGAGAGATCGGTAAAAATATAACTGCTTTTGAATATAAAGATCAGATTGTTGTTATTGATTGTGGAATGACTTTTCCAGGAGATGAGATGTTGGGGATTGATATTGTAATTCCTGACGTCAGTTATTTGGTAGAAAATAGAGATAAGGTTAAGGCGTTTTTTATTACGCATGGTCATGAAGACCATATCGGCGCAATACCTTATGTGTTAAATAAAATTGAAGCGCCAGTTTATGGTACAAAGCTAACTTGTGCTTTGATTAGAAACAAGGTTAAGGAATTTAATTTATTTGTTGATTTGCACGAAGTTAATTATGGAGATGTTGTTGATGTGGGGCCATTTAAGGCAGAGTTTATTCCTATAACTCACTCGATTCCAGATGCTGCATCAATTGCACTTTATACTCCAATGGGTACAATATTCCATACGGGAGACTTTAAAATTGACTTTACTCCGATTGATGGAGTTAAACCAGATTTATCAAGAATTGCTGAAATCGGAAACAAAGGCGTGTCACTATTAATTGCAGATTCTACAAACGTAGAAAGGCCAGGACATACGCTGAGCGAGGCGACGATTGGCGATACATTAGAAGAATTGTTTTCAAGGGCTGATGGTAGAATTTTGGTTGCGACTTTTGCGTCGAATGTGCATAGAGTTCAACAGATTATTACAGCCGCTGAAAACCACAACAGATTTGTTGCACTATCAGGTCGATCGATGGTGAATGTTGTAAATACGGCGATGGAGCTTGGATATATCAAGGCTAAAGAAAAAACATTTGTCGATATCAATCAAGCACATCAATATCCGCCAAACAAGATTTGTATCATAATGACTGGTTCACAAGGTGAGCCGATGAGTGCGCTTACAAGAATTGCAAACGATGAACATAGAAAAATAAAATTGACAAACAAAGATACTATTATTATTTCTGCACACGCAATTCCAGGAAATGAAAAATCGGTTACTGCTGTTATAAATAAGTTGATGGAAAAAGATGCAACTGTTATATATGATAGCATTGTAAGCACACACGTTTCTGGACACGCTTGTTCAGAGGAAATAAAATTAATGCACGCGCTTGTTAAGCCGAAGTATTTTATGCCGGCTCATGGTGAGATAAAGCATTTAAAAACTCATTCGCTGTTGGCACAAAAAATGGGAATGCCAAAGGAAAATATTTTTGTTCAAAAGAATGGCGATATTTTAGAGCTAACAAAGAGAAGTTTAAAAGTAATTGATCACATTCCAAACGAAGATGTCTTGGTTGACGGTCTTGGAGTTGGAGATGTCGGAAATATTGTTTTGCGTGATAGAAAGCATCTATCAGAAGACGGATTGATTGTTGTTACACTTACATTGTCTGAAGACGATGGTAGAATACTTGCAGGCCCTGATATAATCAGTCGCGGTTTTGTATATGTAAAGGAAAATGAAGATATCATGGAATCTTTACTAAGAAAACTAAGATCGGTTGTTCAAAGTTTGCAAGATAGAAAAATTGACGATTGGAACACTATGAAGACTACGATTAGAGATGAGTTGCGTAAATATCTAATTGATAGGATTGGTAGAAATCCAATGATTTTGACAATTTTTACTGAAGTGTAAAATTTAATTTAAGGAGAGAATTATGAGATTTGACACAAAATATGTGACCAAGGCTGCACTCATAGCAGCGATGTATGTGGTCCTTATTGCAATTCAAATGGTTCCTGCAGCTAGTCTTACTTTTGGTGCTATTCAATTGAGACTTGCTGAGGGCCTAACAGTGCTTCCTTTTGTTGAAGCTGCAGCTGTTCCAGGAGTTTTTGTGGGATGCTTTATTAGTAATTTGATACTAATGGGCGTATCTGGATTTGGTGTTGTTGATTTGATTGGTGGTTCTTTGGTAACGCTTGTTGCTGCAATTATCACAAGAAAATCAAAAAACAAATTCCTTGCTTTTTTAAGTCCTATCGTTTTAAATGGTTTTATTGTAAGCATTTGGGTAAGCAATTTCAGCGGTATTCCATATTGGACAACTGTACTCGGAATAATGGGAGGAGAAGCACTAAGTGTATTCATTTTTGGCTATGCAATTTTATATGTATACGAAAGGTCAAAAATATTTAGGAGGTTCTAATGAATACTAGAGCAAAATGGATTTTAACATTTGCTATACTATTAGTGATTGTAGGAGTAATTTATTTTGGATTTAAGGCTTATACAAATAGTATGTATAAGCCTGTTGATCCTGAAGATACAAGTATTTTAAAGGTTAATATTTC
>CAMYPV010000069.1 GCA_947293975.1 uncultured Ezakiella sp.
GAATATTATACATTGGTTTTTGTTTAAAGTCAATAATAATTCTCATTTAGAATGGGTTTTTGTTGCATTATATAATAGGAAGAAATTTTTTCGTTTGTCAGTGTACAACGGTTTTAAATGGTGTTGCTATGTGTAACGGTAAATGTCGACACGGTGGTCGACCCTACAACGTTGTAAACGTTTTTGTGATGTATAGCGGGAAATGTCGGCCGACAGATTCTACAAATCGACATTCGCTTATTGCTCTGTCTCTTTGGAATCTTTGGCATGAGACCTGTCTTTGCTCTGACTTCACAACAAAACTCTTGTCGCTCGCGGTCGGTCGACCCTACAATGTTTTTCATGGATGTGAGCAACGCCGCATGTAGAGGAAACCACCGTGTTTCCAACGGCGTTGCGGTTTATATGGTATTGCGATGTATAAAAATAAATGTCGCTCGCGGTCGGTCGACCCTACAACATTTTTTCGAACACAATATCGCTTGTCGACCCTACAACGTTGTAATTGGTGTATCTATGTATAAAAACAAATGTCGACACGGTGGTCGACTCTACTAGGGCTTCAACACTTTCGTGATCGACGCTACAGGCGATATTGTGCGTTGTTTTTATATATGATGATGTTTATGTGCAATTTGGTCGAAATGTATTTTTTTATAAAATTTTTTTATAATTATATTTATATTTTTTCGTTTTAGCTTGACAAAGTGATGTTTTGAGTGTATAATGTGATTAGGATTACATTTGAAAGGAGCGTTTCAATGAGTTTTTGCATGAAACAAGATAAAGCTAAGTTTGACGAATTTGTAAACTTCGTCGAAAGCCACAAGGACGATCCTGGCGCTATTATGCCTGTCCTTCAGGAAGCACAGAAAATTTTTGGTTACATACCGGAAGAGATTGTCGATTACATGGCTCTTAAATTACAGAAACCTAGCAGCGAAATTTTTGGCGTTGCAACTTTTTATTCACAATTTACTTTAACTCCAAGGGGCAAACACGAAATTTGCGTTTGCTTAGGTACAGCTTGTTATGTTAAGGGTGCTGACAAGTTGTTGGATGAATTCTGCAATACGCTTAATATCAAAGCTGGCGGCACGACCAAAGATGGTTTGTTCTCAGTTGTTGAAACTAGATGCGTTGGCGAATGTGGAGATGCGCCTGTCGTTACTGTTGATGGTACAAATGTGCCGTTCGTAACAAAAGAAATGGTTCATCAAATAATTTCAGATGCGGAGGGTGCAAATGAATAAAGAGCAATTATTAAAGATTAAAAACGATACTTATCCCAAGCTTATAAATAGGCTTGATCCTGAAAAATATATTATCGATGGCGACAAAATCACTTTAAGGGGTGATTTCTACGAAAAACAAATGCGTATTGTACTTAGAAATTGTAATATTATCGACCCTAACTCAACCGACGAATATATCGCACGCGGCGGTTATTTTGCGCTTGAAAAATGTTTAAATGATTTGTCAAAAGAAGCTATTATTGATGAGGTTAAAAAATCCGGCCTTCGTGGTCGTGGTGGTGCAGGTTTTCCTACTGGTAAAAAATGGGAAGCTGCTTTTGTGCAAACAGAGCCACAAAAATATATTATCTGTAATGCTGACGAGGGCGACCCTGGTGCATTTATGGATAGATCTGTACTTGAGTTCGACCCACACAGCGTGCTTGAAGGTATGGCGATTGCAGGTTTGGCTATAGGTGCTGATCATGGTTACATTTATGTTCGTGCTGAATATCCGAAGGCTGTTGATGCTTTAAATCACGCCATAAAGGAAGCTGAAAAGATGAATTTGTTGGGCGACAATATCATGGGCAGCGATTTTAATTTTAAGATCGAGCTTAGACTTGGCGCTGGAGCTTTTGTTTGTGGTGAAGGTACTGCTTTGATGGAATCCATCGAAGGCAAGCGTGGTATGCCTCGTAACAAGGAGTTTAGAACGACTGAAAGAGGTTTGTGGGGCAAACCTACTGTTATTAACAATGTTGAGACTTTTGCAAATATTGCTCAAATTATAAACAACGGTGCTGAATGGTTCAATTCAATCGGCACAAAAGATTCTCCAGGCACAAAGGTTTTTGCGCTTGTTGGTAAGATTACACATTCTGGCCTTGTTGAGGTTCCTATGGGTACTTCGATTAATGACATTGTATTTGGAATTGGCGAAGGTATTCAAAATGGTAAACGTGCAAAGGCTGTGCAAACCGGTGGTCCATCGGGCGGTTGTATTCCGACAACGCTTTTTGATACGGGCTGCGACTTTGAATCACTAAAGGCCATTGGCTCTATCATGGGTTCTGGCGGAATGGTTGTTATGGACGAAGATGACTGTATGGTTGACATTGCGAGATTCTTCTTGGAATTCTCTGTTGACGAATCTTGCGGTAAATGCACACCTTGCAGAATTGGTAACAAGAGATTGTTCGAGATGCTTACTGATATGATTGAAGGCAGAGGCACTGAAGAGACGATTTTAAAACTCGAAGAATTGTCAAAAATTGTTTCTGAAACTTCTTTGTGCGGTCTTGGTCAATCAAGTCCTAACCCGATTTTGTCTACTATTCATTACTTTAAGGATGAATATTATGCTCATATCGGCGATAATAAGCACTGCCCTGCAAAGAGATGTAAGGGTGTTATGAATTATGTCATCACAGATAAATGTATTGGTTGCACAAAATGTGCTAAGCGTTGCCCTGTGCATTGTATTTCTGGTCAGCCTAAAAAACTGCACGAAATTGACCAAAGCGCATGTATCAAATGTGGCCAATGCGAAATGGCATGTCCAGTAAATGCGATTATTTTTTCATAGGAGGCAAGAATGATAAATTTAAAAATAAATGATATTGATATAAGCGTGCCTAAGGGGACGACTATATTAGAAGCTGCAAAAAAAATAAATATTAAAATTCCTACACTTTGTCATCTTGATCTTCACGATATTAAATTTGTTAATAAACTTGCAAGTTGCAGAGTATGTGTTGTTGAAGATTTAAAATCAGGTAAGATGCTCCCAGCTTGTGCAACACCTGTTAAAGAAGGAATGACGATTAAAACCGATTCTATTCGTACTGTTAAATCAAGACGTGCGATTGTGGAATTGTTATTATCCGACCATCCAAATTCATGTTTGACTTGTGCAAAGAACTTGGATTGTCAGTTGCAAAAAATTGCTCACGACCTTGGCGTTCGTGAAATCCCATATCAAGGCGAAATGCGTCACTTGCCGATAGATGCAAACAGCTACTCTATCGTGCGTGATCCTAACAAATGTATTTTGTGCAGACGATGCGAAACAATGTGTAATGAGGTTCAAACTGTCGGTGCACTTGCTGAGGTTGGTCGTGGTTTCTACACACATGTGGGTAGTACTTTTAATAGATCGATGTTTGAAACGACTTGTACTTTCTGTGGCCAATGCGTAAGCGTTTGTCCAACAGGAGCGTTAACAGAGGTTTCAAATGTTACAAAGCTATGGAACGAATTGCACTCTGACAAGGTTGTAGTTGTGCAAACTGCACCTGCTGTTCGTGTTGCACTTGGCGAAAGTTTTGGAATGGAGCCTGGCACTGTCGTTACAGGTAGAATGGTCAGCGCTCTTAGAAAGCTTGGCTTTGACTATATATTTGATACAAACTTTGCTGCAGACCTTACAATTGTGGAAGAGGCAAATGAATTTGTTAAGAGAATGAGAGAAGACAATTTGCCTATTCTTACATCTTGCTGCCCAGGTTGGGTAAACTTCTTGGAGCAACAATTCTCTGACTTGGTAAATATTCCAAGTACATGTAAGAGTCCACACGAAATGTTCGGTGCGATTGCAAAATCTTATCTATGTAAAAAATTAAATGTAAAACCTGAAAATATGTGCGTTGTTTCTGTAATGCCATGCGTTGCGAAGAAATTTGAATCAGCTCGTCCTGAGCTTGAAAAAGACGGACATTCAGACGTTGATATAGTAATTACAACTCGTGAGTTGGCTCAGATGATTAAAGAGTCTGGCATCAACTTCTTCGATTTGGAAGAAGGCGAATTCGACGATCCAATGGGCGAATCAACAGGTGCAGGTGCAATCTTCGGCGCAACAGGCGGCGTTATCGAGGCAACTGTAAGAACTGCTTACGAAACAATTACTGGCGAAGAACTTCAAAAATTAGAATTCACAGCCCTAAGAGGTCTTGACGGAATAAAAGAAACAACTGTCAATATTGCTGGCAAAGACGTTAGAATTGCTGTTGCAAATGGTCTTGGCAACACGAGAAAGCTTTTGAACAAAGTTAGAAGTGGCGAAGAAAAGTTTGATGCAATCGAAGTTATGGCTTGTCCTGGCGGATGTATCGGTGGCGGCGGTCAGCCATATCACCACGGAGATATTTCGGTGCTAAAACGCAGAGCCGAGGGTATTTATTCAGTTGATCAGAATAAAAAACTCAGAAAATCTCACGAAAATCCAAAAGTACAACAACTTTACAGCGAATTCTTAGGCGAAGTTGGTGGCCATTTGGCACACGAACTATTGCACACACATTACGAAGCAAAACCAAAACTATAATCAAAAATTATAAATTTAATTTTATAAAAATAAAACCAAGGCAAGTGGAAACCTCCACCCCTTGGTTTTTTTGTGGGAAAAAATTACTTAGACTTTTGCAATTAATTTTTCCTATACTTTTATCCAAACAATTTATTTTACACTTGCTATGGCAATAAAATTCATCTTGGATTTGTTTTTTCTAAAGAAATTTATCATCTCAAATAATTGGCCACGGTTGGAATCAAGGATTCCATTTCCTAAAATTTTTACCATGCCAAAAAAGCCTTCGTCCTTAATCATTCCGGACCTCGAAAGCAAGGTCATCTTACCAAATATACATTCAGACTTTTCAAAGCCCGCTTCTTTATAAAAGTTCAGCCAGTCATTTTTTGTGTGGGGGACAGCAGGATTATAAATTACCCTTTGCAATTCTTTGACCAAGTCTGCATCTTCTTTTTCAAGCATAACATCGTGGGTCAAAAGGATGCCACCTTTTTTTAAAACCCTGTAGTATTCTTTAAGCGCCATTTGCTTTTGACTGTCGCTTAGCATGGTAAGCATGGCCTCATTAATTACAACATCAAAACTCTCATCTTCAAAGGGAAGCTTCGTTGCATCTGCAACCATTACATCCACATATTCTGATAAATGCCTACTTACAATATTTGCCTTAGCAGAAGTTATGGCTCTTTCATTTAAATCAATGCCCACATTTTTGTTGTGGTATTTTTTTGCAAAATCCATTATGTTGTCAGCTTCATTGCAGGCAACTTCCAAAATCCTCGGCGACTTTGAAAAATCAATTTTATCTATCAACCAATCAGTTGCATGAACTCCGCCTGGGCGTAATCTTTTTTTGCCCAATCTCTTGAGTAGAAAATGTCCTGGCTCACGTTTTACAGTTTTATAAATCATTTCTTTGCTCATAAAATCACTCCATTTTTTATTTGTTAGTCATAGCTAACTTATTTAATTATAAATGAAATTCTCGGTTGTTGTCAAGGCTCTTAGGGCGAATTAGATTTAAAAAATAAAACCAAGATAAGTGGAAATCCTCCACCCCTTGGTTTTTTGTTTGCAAAAATATTTTGATTGTTATTTGTAAGTTATAAAAATTTTTCATAAAAAATTGTGGCAACACAATTTTGCCAGAACTTTTACTATTATATATTTTAATCATTATTTTTTTATTTGTCTCGAAGATAATCTTTTCCTACAAAACTTTTTTGACCATTATATATTCATCAGTCCTGTGGTCCTCGATGAAGCCATTTTTTAAAAATAATTTTATGGATGGATTGTCAATTGCAATATCATCATAAAGCTCTTTGACCCCCCTTGATTTGGCAG
>CAMYPV010000070.1 GCA_947293975.1 uncultured Ezakiella sp.
CAGTTTCCATTTTCTTCTTATCAATTATAGATTGATATAAAGTAATTTCTACTAAGTTTTCAGGTACATTAATTTGTTCAACGATTTCAAGATTTGCACTTTTTTTATCAACTGAAACAATTTTAGACAAATACACTTTATCATCTAAAATAATTTCAAGTACATCATTTTCTTTTAAACGCCTTACCCTTATTAAATGTTTATAATTATCTCCTTCTAGGACTATGTCGTCTACAAAAACTCTATCCACAATAAACTCCAGTTATTCTGGTCCACTCATTTAGCTTTTCTTTTGACAATACTTTAAAATTATTTTTAATCATCGCAGTTTCAACAAGCTTATCCTTATCATCAATAATTCCAGACAAAATAATTATACCGTCTTTGTGAATTCTTTTCGAAAATCCATTCATCATATCAACTAAAGTCTCTGCATAAATGTTGGAGAATATATAATCATAAATTACAACTTCATCATCTCTAAAATCTTTTTTAATTAATCTGATTTTATCAGAAACATGATTTAAATCTAAATTTTCGACCGCACTTTTAATGGCTAAGTCATCGATTTCATATGCATCAACTTTGCAACCAAAATATTTAGCAGCAGCAATTGCCAATATACCACTACCTGTACCTATATCAAGAACTGTGCCATGTGGTTTTATATTTTCAATCTCCTTTAACATTAAAAATGTAGTTTCATGACTTCCTGTACCAAAAGCCATGCCTGGATTAATAATAATAGAATTTTCATTTTTAACATCCCATTTAGGCTCAACTATAAGATTATCTGTAACTATTATTGGTTTAAAGTATTTCTTCCAATCATTTTCATAATCAACTTCTTCAATCTTTCTTTCATTAAATTCAACTTTAAAGTTAGAATTCTTTTCAATATATTTCATTAAGCTATCAGTGTCATCAATATAACACTTAAACTCAACAAATTCAGAGTGCTCGGTTACACTTTCATCAATATAGTCCCAGTTTTTATCATTATTATCAAATTCTTTGTAAATATCAGAATCTATCAATTCATAAGAATCTACACCAAAAATTGATAATAAAATTTCAATTTGATTTTCAAATTCTCTCTTGACTTTAATTACTAATTCATTCATAACTACCTCAGTAAGTTTCTAATATAATTTTTAATCTTAATAAATAAATACTTTAATCTAAATTTAGGTTTTCTAGCAGGTGGAGGATCTTCTTTCTCACCATCTGCATAAAAATCTTCTAATAACTTTCTTTGCTTTGAAGAGAGCTTTGTAGGTGTCTTTACTTTAATAACAACATACATATCGCCGCGATATTTACTATCATATCTATAAAGACCTTTACCATCAACTTTTAATATATAGTCATTTTGTGTACCTTCGGGTATTTTTATTTCTACATCATTATTTTCGATATCTTTTATTGTTTTGATTGCACCTAATGCCGCATCTACAAAAGTTATGTTAAATTCCGTTATTAAATCATAATCCCTTATATCAAATATAGAATCATTTACCACGTGTACAACTAAGTATAAATTGCCATTTTGACCACCATTAATCCCCTCATCTCCATAAGGTCCAAGATTAATTATATTTCCATCCTTAATTCCCTGCTTGATGGTAAAAGTTTTATTTACTTTTTTTCTATATCTACCTTTTCCTGAGCATTTTTCACATGGCTCTTTGATAATTTTTCCTTTACCATGGCACTCTTGGCATTCAACCTCTGTTTGCATCATTCCAAACATTGTTTGACTAACTTTTCTTACTCTTCCCTTGCCATTGCACTTAGGACAAGTCTCAACATCTTTAGGGTTTTTTGCGCCAGTTCCATTGCATGTTTCACAATTAACAATTCTATTGTATGAAAAATTTACTTCTTTTGCACCAAGTGTCTCTGATAGTTTTACAGTTACATCAACCCTCGCATCATCACCGTTTTGTGCATAACTTCTTTGTCTTTGAGAACCATATCCGCCGCCAAAAAAATCTCCAAAATTATTAAAAATATCACTAAATATATCTTCAAAACCGCCTGCACCAGCATTATAATTGCCATCAGTTGTCCCGTATGTGTCGTACATTTGTCTTTTTGATTCATCGCCCAACACTTCATATGCTGCTGATATTTCTTTAAATTTTTCTTGCGCCTCTAAATCTCCACCATTTAAGTCTGGGTGATATTTTTTTGCAAGTTTTCTATAATTAATTTTTATTTCTTCTTGAGTAGCAGTTCTTTCAACTTCTAATATCTCATATAAATCCTTCATTTAAACTCCTTAAGTATTTATTTTCAATCTACATTACATTTTAACATATACAAATAGTTTTTTCTAGTTATATGTAATAAAATAAGAGGCTATTACTCAATAGCCCCTTATTGGTTTATTAAAAATATTAATCTTCATCAACAACTTCGTAATCGCCATCTACAACATCATCTCCACCATTATGTTGATCATGTTGTTCTGATTGTGCTCCAGCTTGCTCATAAGCTTTTTGACTTATCTTATAGAATGATTCTGTTAAAGCTTCTGTCTTTGATTTAATATCATTGTAATCATCTGATTCAGCTGATTTTTTCAAAGCTTCTAGCTTTTCCTCTACATCTTTCTTATCTGCATCATCAATTTTTCCTTCAAGATCCTTCAAACTCTTTTCTGTTTGATAAATCATTTGATCAGCATTGTTTTTGATTTCAATATTTTCTTTGTTTTTCTTGTCTTCTGCTTCAAACTTTTTAGCTTCATCAACTTTCTTTTTAATTTCATCTTCAGATAGATTTGTTGAAGACGTAATTGTTATAGATTGTTGTTTACCAGTAGCCATATCTTTTGCGCTAACATTTACAATACCATTTGCGTCTATATCAAATGTTACTTCGATTTGTGGAATTCCTCTAGGAGCAGCAGCAATACCTGTTAATTGGAATCTACCAAGTGTAGTATTGTCTTTTGCAAACTCTCTTTCACCTTGAAGAACATGAATGTCAACTGATGTTTGCGAATCAGCAGCGGTTGTGAAAATTTGACTCTTCTTTGTAGGGATTGTAGTGTTTCTTTCAATTAATCTAGTTGTAACTCCGCCTAATGTTTCAAGTCCCAATGAAAGTGGTGTAACGTCAAGTAGCAATAAGTCTTTAACTTCACCAGTTAAAACACCACCTTGAATTGCAGCACCAATAGCAACACATTCATCTGGGTTAATATCCTTTTGCGGATCTTTTCCTGTTAGCTTTTTAACTTCATCTTGAACAGCTGGAATCCTTGTTGAACCACCGACCAACAAAATCTTATCTAAATCATTTACTGAAATACCAGCATCTTTAATACATTCTTTAACAGGTTCGATTGTTTTTTCAACCAAATCGTGTGTGAGTTCATTAAATTTAGCACGTGTAATATCCATATTTAAGTGAATTGGTCCACTTGCAGTAGCTGTAATAAATGGTAAGTTTATATTTGTAGACATTGTTGAAGAAAGTTCTTTTTTAGCTTTTTCTGCAGCTTCTTTTAATCTTTGTAAGCTCATATTATCAGCCTTTAAATCTACACCATGTTCTTTTTTAAATTCTTCTGATATATAATCTATAAGTTTGTTATCAAAGTCATCTCCACCAAGTTTATTATTACCTCTTGTAGCTAATACTTCAAAAACTCCATCACCTAATTCTAGAATCGATACGTCAAATGTTCCGCCACCTAAGTCATAAACCATTATCTTATGTTGGCCGTGTTCTTTATCCATACCATAAGCAAGTGCAGCAGCTGTTGGTTCGTTTATAATTCTCTTAACATCTAAACCTGCAATTCTTCCTGCGTCTTTTGTTGCTTGTCTTTGAGCATCTGTAAAATATGCTGGAACAGTAATTACTGCTTCTGTAACAGTTTCGCCAAGATAGCTTTCTGCATCTGATTTTAATTTTTGCAATATCATAGCAGAGATTTCTTCTGGACCATATTCCTTTCCATCAATATTTACTTTATAATTAGTGCCCATTTCTCTTTTGATAGATGAAATTGTTCTATCTGGATTTGTAACAGCTTGTCTCTTTGCTGTTTCACCAACTAATCTTTCACCATCTTTTGTAAATGCTACAACGCTTGGTGTAGTTCTATTACCTTCAATATTTGTAATAACGGTAGGATCTCCACCTTCCATAAAAGCAACACATGAATTTGTTGTTCCTAAATCAATACCAATAATTTTACTCATAATCTTTTCCTCCTATTTTGATACTTTAACCATCGCTGGTCTTAATACTTTTTCTCCTCTAATAAAACCTGTTTTAATTGTTTCTAATATTTTTCCACTTTCGACGCCATCAACTTCTTCCATAAAAACTGCATAGTGCAAATTCGGATCAAAGTTGGCATCTTTAGTGTTCATAACTTCAATACCTTCAGCCTTGAAAGAATCTAAGATTTGATTATAAATCATTTCTACGCCTTCTTTAATGCCTGGGTCATCCATATGGCTAATGGCAATCTGAAAATTATCAATTACCGGGAACAATCCCTCAGCCATTTTTTCTATACCAATACCAATACTATCTGCTTCGATCTTTTTAGATCGGTTTTTAAAATTTGTAAAATCTGCTTGAAGTCTAATGAGTTGATTTTTTAATGAATTTATTTCATCAGAAATTTTTTCATTATTATCAGTTGTATTTTCTTCAACTATCTGCTCATCTTGCAAATTTTCATTCAAATCATTCTTGTCTACTTCTTTCATCTTGCACCTCTATCCTTTTTTAATAATAAATTTAAACTTTTATCTAATTCAATTATCTTTGAAACTTCCTCCATATAATTAATTCTAATAGGAGCAATAACTCCAAATGATGCAATCCTATTAACATCAATATGATAAGTTGAAGTTATCATCGCTAGATTTGACAAAGGATCGTCCTCATCATCGCTAATATATACCTCAATGCCCCCTTTGTCATCATTACTTAATATATCTCTAATCTCTGTATCATCTTTCATTAAGCTTACAACTTTTTTAATTTTATCGATTTCATCAAAATCAGGATGTTCGAGTAATCTGGACATTCCAAATAATTTTAACTCGTCCGGCTCATTAGTTTTAAAATCTTCAACTAATTTGTTAAGCGCTTTTAACTCACGATAAAATGTAAAATTAAATAGCGGAACCAAATTTTCAACTAAGTATTTTGTAGATTTGTTCTTAAAATTATCAGTTAAAAATCTGTTGAACTTTTCCGTGCCGATAAAATCTGTAGCTTCATCTGTTGACAAAAGCTTTGTAAAAATCTCATCATTATCTAGCATGATTACAAAAATATATGAATTTTCAGATATTTCTTTTATAAATATTTCTTTTACAATCTTATTGCTATCCTTTGTGATAAAAGTCAGAGAAGCATAGTCAGTAATGTCATTTAAAATTTTACCAAGTTTAGACAATGTTTTTTCAAATCCCTTATTGCCATCCTTGATATATGAGCTCATATTTCCATCATAAAGGTTTATCGCTTCATTATTCATTAACTCTTCATTAATGATATTTGATATATAGAATTTTAAAGCCTTAACTGACGGAATTCTTCCACTTGATTGATGAGTTTTATTAAGAAAACCCAGGTCTTCAAGATCACTCATAACATTTCTAATCGTTGCCGAACTAAGTCCAAGATCATAACTCTTGACCAATGTTCTTGATCCGATTGCTGCTCCACTCTCAATGAAGCTTTCTATTATGCCTTTTAGTATTAAATTTTCTCTTGAACTTAGCATCTTGCACCTCCTTTTATTAGCAGTCATCATTGGTGAGTGCTAACTACATTTATATTATACCACCAAAAAACATTTT
>CAMYPV010000071.1 GCA_947293975.1 uncultured Ezakiella sp.
TTTCGTCGGCAGCGTCAGATGTGTATAAGAGACAGGTGTTTAATGGGATAAAGCAAATAAGTTATAAGACAAAACTTGATATATAAATTAAATTTATCTCGTTAAAAATGGTTATTTGCTACTGGCTATGTTTTAACTGGCAGCTTATAATAATAAAACAAATAGGAGGATATTATGAAAAAGTTATTAGCGATTTTAATAGCTATGGCTATGGTATTTTCATTAGCAGCTTGCGGCAAGAAGCCAGCTGGCGACGCACCTGCAACTGGAAATACTGAAGGAAAAGACGGCGGTAAAGAAGCACCATTCCACATTGGTATTTGCACCGGTACAGTATCTCAAGCAGAAGACGAACAAAGAGGTGCTGAATCTATATTAGCAAAATATGGAGATGCAAAAGATGGCGGATACATTACTCTTAAAAACTATCCAGACAACTACGCAGCTGAACAAGAAACAACAATTCAACAAATCGTTTCTTTTGCTGACGACCCATTGATGAAGGTTGTCGTAGTTAACCAAGGCCCTCCAGGAACAGCAGCTGCATTTAAACAAATTAAAGAAAAAAGACCTGACATTTTATGTTTTGTAGGTAACTCACAAGAAGAGCCAAACTTAATCGAAGGTGTTGCAGATCTAATTGTTGACCCTGACAACGTAACAAGAGGATATTTGATTCCACTTGCTGCAAAGAAAATGGGCGCAAAGAAATTTATACACGTTACTTTCCCAAGACACATGTCAGTCGAACTTTTAAGTTTACGTAAAGACATCATGGAAGCAACATGTGATAAGATTGGTATTGAATTCGTTATGGAAACTGCACCAGATCCAATGAGTGACGTAGGTGTTCCAGGAGCTCAAAACTTTATTCTTGAACAAATGCCAGCATGGGTTAAACAATATGGACAAGACACAGCATTCTTCGCTACAAACGACGCTCACACAGAACCAATGCTATTAAAGGTTGCTGAACTTGGCGCATACTTTGTAGAACAAGACTTGCCATCACCAATTCTTGGATATCCAGGAGCACTTGGCATCGACGTTAAAGACGCTGCAGGTGACTGGCCAGAAATCTTAAAGAGAGTTGAAAATAAGGTTGTAGATATGGGCGCTGCAGGCCACATGGGTTTATGGGCATTCTCATTTGGTTTCTCAACAACACAAACTCTTGCTGAACTTGGTAAGAGAACAGTTGAAGGAACAGCTGACTACAAGAAAACAGAAGACTACAAGAAAGTTATCGAAGAATTCACACCAGGAGCAGAATGGGGCGTATCAACATACGTTGACAGAGTTTCCGGTGAAGAAAAGAAAAATCACTATCTAACACTTCAAGACACATACGTACTTGGCAAAGGTTATCTAGGAATGACAAAAGAAGAAGTTCCAGATATTTACAAGATGTTAGACGAATTTCAAAACAAAAAATAAACAATAGTAATTAAGAAATAGTAAAAATATTTATTAATTAAGACCCAAGGCTGACCTGCAGATGTAACGCTGGGGTCAGCCTTTAAATATGAAAGGTGATTATATGAAACAGGTTTTAGAGTTTAGACATGTTGGAAAAAGTTTTTCGGGTAATCACGTTTTAAAAGATGTTAATTTTACTTTAAACGAAGGAGAAATCCTTGGCCTAGTTGGAGAAAATGGTGCCGGTAAATCTACAATGATGAATATTTTGTTCGGCATGAGTTTTATCCACGAAACAGGTGGTTATGAGGGCGACGTCCTAATTGATGGAGAAGTGGTGAATTTTAAAGATCCATACGATGCTTTAAAAGCAGGTTTGGGTATGGTTCACCAAGAATTCTCATTGATTCCAGGATTTTCAGCTACAGAAAATATTCTTTTAAATCGTGAAATCACAAAGCCAAATTTATTTAGTAAAATATTTGGAAAAAATTTAGAAACTTTAAAACATGATGCCATGGATGAAGCTGCAAAGAAAGCCATTGATATGCTTGGACTTGAAATTCCAGCAGAATCCAAAGTTATGGATATGCCAGTTGGGCATAAGCAATTTATTGAAATTGCAAGAGAGCTTTCAAAAGATAATGTTAAGCTTATTATCATGGACGAACCTACGGCAGTTTTAACTGAGAGCGAAGCAGATATTCTTATTAAGGCTATGAAAAATTTGGCTGCAAGAGGCATTGCTATTATATTTATTTCTCACAGACTTCGTGAAGTTGTTGATGTATGCGATAAAATCGTCGTATTAAGAGACGGTGAAATCGTAAAGGATACACCAAATGAAAACTTAAATATTGTTGACATTGCCAGTTGGATGGTTGGCCGTGATATGGGTGGCAAGAAAGAACAAAGAACATATCGTGAAGTTAGTGGCGAGCCGGTAATGACGGTTAAAAATCTTTTTGTAGATATGCCTGGTGAAACTGTAAGGGATGTTAGCTTTGAAGTAAAAGAAGGAGAAATTCTTGGCTTCTGTGGTCTTGCTGGTCAAGGTAAGCTTGGTATTCCAAACGGAATTATGGGCTTGTATCCAGCAGGCGGCGAAGTAGTTTATAAGGGTGAAAAACTCGACATTAAAGACACAAGATCCACTCTTAAAAAGCACTTAGCATTTGTAAGTGAAGATAGACGTGGTATGGGTCTTTTGTTGGACGAAGGCATCGATTGGAACATTGGTTTTGATGCAATGCAAGTCCACGATAAATTCACCAAGAAGATTGGTCCATTTGTATTTAGAGATGACAAAGCTTTGGCAAATGTTGCAAATCAATACATTGAAAACCTTGAAATCAGAACTCAAGGTCCTCACGAAAAGGCAAGAAACCTAAGTGGTGGTAACCAACAAAAAGTTTGTTTGGCAAAGGCTTTTGCTGTTGAACCAGAATTCTTGTTTGTAAGCGAGCCTACAAGAGGTATTGACGTTGGTGCAAAAAAACTAGTTTTGGATGCATTGCGTGGCTATAATGAACATTATGGCACTACGATTTGTATTGTAAGCAGTGAACTTGAAGAACTCAGAAGTATTGCAGATAGAATTCTAGTTGTATTTGAAGGCAAGATTTTTGGCGAATTGAAGCCAGATGATCCAGTTGAATACTTTGGACTTATGATGGCGGGGACAAATCCGAAGGAGGTTATAAATGCGTAATTTTGTTAAAGATTTTGGCCTACCGAGATTTATAATTTTGCTATTTATCATAGCATTATTTGTAGCTGGAGGCTTTATAGGAGTAAATCTCCCAGATGCATTTGTTAACGTGCTTAATAGATTTGGTATGAATGCCGTAATGGTTCTTGCAATGATTCCTATGATTCAATCAGGTTGCGGACTAAACTTCGGTTTGCCAGTTGGATTATTAGGTGGTATGCTTGGTGCTACAATTTCTGTTCAATTTCAATTGCAAGGAATTGCAGGCGCAACATTAGCATTATTGCTAGGAATGATATTTGGCGCTATATTTGGATGGGGCTACAGCTTTATTCTTAATAGAGTAAAGGGCGACGAAATGATTATCGCAACCTATGTTGGTTTTTCATTTGTTGCACTTATGAATATAATGTGGGTTATACTTCCATTTAGCAATCCAGAAATGGTTATGGGTTTCAAAGGTGAAGGTCTTCGTACAACAATTGCCCTAAAGGCATATTGGGACAAGGCAATTTCAAAAATTGGAGGCTTTGAAATCACATCAGATGCAGAACTTGGCACAAAGACACTTGTACCAATCGGTATGTTTATAGTTTTTGCAATTTTTGCATATCTAGTTTATATGTATTTTAAAACAAAAAAAGGTTCAGCCGTTACAGCTGTTGGATCAAATCCAAAGTACGCAATGGCTGCAGGTATAAATGTAAATCACCACAGAACAATTTCTGTTATACTTTCATGCGCATTAGGAGCTGTAGGTATGGTTATTTACGAACAAGCATTTGGATTTATACAAATGTACAATGCTCCATTGGCATTTGCATTCCCAAGTGTAGCTGCAATCCTACTTGGTGGCGCGTCCATTAACAAAGCGAATGTTAAAAATGTTATCATTGGTACATTATTGTTCCAAGCAATTTTGACAATGACACCAACCGTTATTAACCAAGCAATTAAGGTTGATATATCAGAAGTTTTAAGACTTATCATATCAAACGGTTTGATTGTTTACGCTTTGACAAGGAAGGGGGTTAAATAATGAAACAAAAGAGAAAATTTAGCCTTATAAATGATTTCACAGTACCTGTTATGTTTATAATCATCTGTGCTGTTGCAATTTATTTCAGTGGATTTACTACACAGTTTTTGGTTGGACAAGTTCTTACAAGATTTGCAAGAAACGCATTCTTGGTATTATCACTACTCCTACCAATTATGGCAGGACTTGGAATTAACTTCGGTATGACATTAGGAGCAATGGCAGGACAAATTGCCATCATCTTTATTCAAGACTGGGGTATGCAAGGAATTCCAGCAATCCTACTAGCTGCTGTAATATCAACACCAATTGCATGGATACTTGGAATATTTGCAGGTGCAGTTTTAAACAGAGCAAAAGACAGAGAAATGATCACATCAATGATGCTTGGCTTCTTTATGACAGGTGTATATCAATTTATAGTTCTTTATATCTTTGGTGGAATTATTCCGTTTAAAGACCCAAACATCATTCTATCTCGTGGATACGGCGTAAGAAACGCTATTGACCTAACATGTCAAAAAGGTACAGACTATTTCTTTGACAGAATATTAGGCACAGACATTTCAATAATGGGAATACAAATCCCAATTCTAACACTAATTATAATTGCTTTAGTATGTTTATTCATAGTTTGGTTTAGAAAAACAAAACTAGGTCAAGACATGAAAGCAGTTGGACAAGATATGAAAGTTGCAGAAGATGCAGGTATCAATGTAGATAAAATCAGAAAAAAAGCAGTCGTTATGTCAACAGTAATGGCAGCATTTGGACAAATTATCTACTTGCAAAACATTGGTAACCTAAACACTTATAACGGCGCAGACCAAGTTGCTCTATATTCAGCAGCAGCACTATTAATCGGTGGCGCAAGTGTATCTAAAGCAACAATTACAAACGCCTTAACAGGTACAGTCCTCTTCCACTTGATGTTTATCGTAATGCCTACAGCAGGTGCAAACATCACAGGAAACGCAATGATCGGTGAATACCTAAGAACATTCGTATCATACGCAGTTGTTACAGTAACACTAATATTGCACTCAATAAGAAGACAAAAAGAAAGAGACGCAGCAATGGAAACCCTAAGAACAGGACCGGCCGTAGCAGCGCCAAAAGAAGAAAAATAATGAATGCAGGAGTGAATGCTCCTGCTTTTTTATTTTTAAAAAGTTTTTTCAAATTCTATTTGACAAAATGGTTGTCATGTTGTATTATGAGTATGCACTAGGGGTGCCCGGTTGGGCTGAGATTAAACCCTAAACCTGATCCAGGTAAT
>CAMYPV010000072.1 GCA_947293975.1 uncultured Ezakiella sp.
AGTTATTTATTAAATTCTGGTATATTCCCATACACATCAGATGAATTGAAAGTATTAAATGATAAACTAAAAAGCACAAATACAGACGAAGAGCTTTTAGAAGTAACTAATAAAATAGATGAAAAAATTAATTCAGAAAATATTTTTGTACCGATTGTATACAAGATGAATGCACTTATTTATTCGAATGCAATTGTTGGTGATATTAAACCAAATTTAATTTTTCCATATAATTCACTTAAGAGTGCATATTTTACAACAAAAGAAAAAGATAAGATTAATAATGAAACCAAAGATGAAAGTGTAGAAAATTAATTTTCTACACTTTATTTTTTAGCAGGTGATTTAAATCACAATTTTTGGTGAATATATTTTTTATTCATATAATCGGCTTTATTAACTTGAATTAAAGCGTTTGTTATGCTATAATTTTTGTGAAAGGAATAGGTGATATTTATGAATTTAAAACATCTTACTTTCAAGGGCGGTATACATATACCAGAGTTTAAAGAACTTTCCGAGCATGCTTCAATCGAAAAAGCAACAGATGTTGATGAAGTAATTATTCCGCTTACTCAACACGTAGGTGCTCCTTGTGAAGCAACTGTAAAAGTTGGCGACGAGGTGAAGATTGGTACAATGATTGGTGATTCAGACGCGTCATTATATGCGCCTGTTCATTCCAGTGTTTCGGGGGTCGTCTCTAAAATCGAAGAAAGATTTACCCTTGATGGTTCTAGTGCAGTATGCGTAACTATTACAAATAATCATAAAGATGAGTTCGAATATTCTGTACAAGAAAAGAAAATTGAGGATTTTACAGTAGAAGAGATTATTGAAGCTGTAAAAAAAGCCGGTGTTATAGGTATGGGTGGTGCTGCATTCCCAGCTCATAATAAGCTTTCTGGTGCATTAAAAGGCATTGATTCTGTTATTTTAAACGGAGCTGAATGTGAACCTTATTTGACTTGTGACCATAGGATGATGATTGAATGGGGTGACAAAATCATTGAAGGCTTGAGGCTAATAATGAAAGTTACCAATGCAACAAACGGTTACATAGGTATTGAAGATAACAAAAAAGATGCCATAGAAATTCTTAACCAAAAGTTAAGTTCTATGGATAATTTGCATGTTGCTGAACTTATTACTAAGTTCCCACAAGGTGACTCATATAGAATGGTTGATTCTATTTTAAACCGTAAGGTTCCAATGGGTGGAAGAACTGGCAATGTAAATACTCTTGTAACTAACGTAGGAACTGCTGCAGCAATAGCAGACGCTGTATTAAGGGGCATTCCTTCATACGAAAGAGTAGTAACTGTAACTGGTGATGGAGTAAAAAATCCTAAAAATATTTTGGCTAGAGTTGGTACAAAAATTTCTGATTTGATAGAAATGGCTGGTGGCTTTAAAGGCAGTCCAAAAGCTATAATTGCTGGCGGACCAATGACTGGTTTTTCACAATACGATGAAACAACTCCTGTTCAAAAAAATACGTCAGGTTTAATCGTAATTGCTCAAGATCCAAGTGCAGAATATGAAATGACCCCATGTATTAGATGTGGTAAGTGTATTGATGGTTGTCCTGTACATTTGATGCCATTAAATATTGCGGCACTTGCATTAAATCATAGATTTGAAGAAACTGCAAAATATCATGCATCTGCTTGCATTGCTTGTGGATCATGCTCATATGTATGTCCAGCTCATAGACCACTAACTGAGCTTGTAACAGCTGCTAAACGCGAACTAAGAGCAGCGGGTAGAAAGTCAAGATAGGAGGTTAAAATGACTGATCAAGATTTAAAAAATATTGCTGACGAAACTCAAAAATCTGTTGAAGTTAAGTCAGAAACAATTGATAAAGTAGATGAGCCTCAAAAAACTGTTGTAGAAAATGCTGCTGAAGCAAAGCCTTTTGAAGCAAAACCTGCTCCAAAGCCAGCGCCAGTAAAAAAATCAATAGTTGAAGAAGCAGAGGAAAAAAGTAGAATTTCAGATGAAGAATTTGAAAAGCTAAGCCTTGCGGAACAATTTGAAGCAAGAAGAGGAAATTGGAGCGTAGCTCTTGCACCTCACTTAAGAACTAGCAGAACAACTCAAAAGATGATGATTGATGTTATTATTGCATTGACTCCGCAATTATTATTCTCAGTATATAAGTTTGGAATGCATGCAGCATTGATTATTGCACTATCTGTTATTAGTGCAGTTTGTTTTGAAGCTTTAATTCAAAAAGCATTCCACAAAAAAGTTCTGGTTGGCGATTTATCAGCTGTGGTAACAGGTATACTATTAGCTTTTAACTTACCGGCAAATGTACCTTACTGGATTCCAATTGTAGGTTCGGCATTTGCAATTATTATCGCAAAAGAATTCTTTGGAGGAATCGGTTCTAACTTTGTAAACCCTGCTCTTGCAGGACGTGCAGCACTTATGATGAGCTGGCCAGCTATTATGACAAGCTACATTGGTCCAGACGGTATAACAGGTGCTACAACTTTACAAATTATGAAAGCTGGAGAAGGCACATTACCACTACTTAAAGATGTAATTATTGGTAATATTAGCGGCGTTCTTGGTGAAACAGCTAGTATATGCATATTAATTGGATTTATATATCTTGTAATAAGAAAAGTTTTAGACTACAAGATTACATTAATATATGTCGCATCTACAATGGCAGTTTTATTTGCACTAGGTGTTAGAGGTGAATTTTTACTATACCATTTATTTGGTGGTGGATTATTATTAGGTGCATGCTTCATGGCAACAGATTTTGTAACAGCACCAACAACTCCAATTGGAAAAATTATTTTCGCATTGGGTTGTGGTATTCTTACAGCCTTAATTAGAATTAGAGGCGGCATGGCTGAGGGGGTTAGTTATTCTATTTTAATTATGAATACAGCAGTTCCACTAATTGATAGACTTACAGTTCCTAAGGTATTTGGGGAGGTAAAGGCAAAATGAGAGAAACGATTAAATTAGGTCTTATTCTTTTGGTTTTCTCACTTGTTTCTGCGGGTGTTCTTGGATTCGTAAACAGTATTACAGATCCAATAATAACAGAAAGAGAAGCTGAAGAAGCAAGAAAAGCTTATCAAAGCTTATTGCCAGAGGCTACAGATTTTGAAGAAGTAACTGGCGATGAATTCGCAAAATATAAAGCTAATTTTTCTAAATTAGTTAAAATTGTAAAAGCACTAAATAACGGTGAAACCATTGGTTATCTTTTAACTACAAATGGCGGAGGTTACGGTGGTGATATTACCGTAGTTACAGCAATTGTAGGTGAAGATGTAAAAGCTATAACAATATTAAAACATAAAGAAACACCACAAATTGGTACAAAAGTTGAATCTAAAGATTTCCAAGCTCAATATAGTGGTAAAAAAATCGGTGAACCAATTGGAGTAAAAAAAGAAAATCCGGGTGCAAACGATATTCAAGCTATATCTGGTTCAACTGTAAGTTCTAGAGGTGTTACTGCAGCTGTAAATATGGCTTTAGATGTATATAAGGAGCTTAACAATGGATTATAAAAAAATAATTAAAGACGCATTGATCAACAATAATCCAGTACTAGTACAACTTATTGGTCTATGTTCTGTGCTTGCTGTTTCAATCAATGTCAAAAACGCTATTGCAATGACTGCAGCAGTAGTATTTGTTACTACATTAAGTAATATATCAATATCTTTATTAAGAAAAATAATTCCTGATAAGATTAGAATTCCAATTTACATTGTTGTTATTGCGACATTTGTTACATTGGTTGACATGTTCTTAAATGCATTTGTTCCATCAGTTTACGCTTCACTTGGTTTATTTATTCCTTTGATTGTTGTAAATTGCTTGATTCTCGCTCGTGCAGAAAGCTTTGCAAGCAAAAACAAATTATTGCCATCTGCTGTTGATGGATTTTTCAGTGGATTAGGATATGGTCTTGCAATTATTTTTCTAGCTGCTGTTAGAGAAATTTTAGGTTCAGGTGCAATATTTGGGTTTAAGTTTTCAGAAGCATTTAATCCAATGGGATTGTTTGTTATGCCTCCAGGGGCATTTATTATCCTTGGCATTATGATATTTGGATTAAATATCTATAGAAACAAACAAAAAGAAAAAGAAGACAAAGAGGAGGCTAAATAATGAATGTATTTCAAATTATAATTTCAACAATTTTTGTTAACAACTATGTATTTAGCCAGTTTTTAGGAATTTGTCCTTTCCTCGGAGTTTCAGGTAAAGTTGAAACTGCAAGTGGTATGGGACTTGCTGTAACTTTTGTTGTTACGATAAGCTCAGCACTAACTTGGTTTATTCAACGATTTGTTCTTGATCCGTTAGGAATTGGCTACTTACAAACAATTGTATTCATTCTTGTTATTGCAAGTTTGGTTCAATTTGTAGAAATGGTTATTAAGAAGTTAAGTCCAGCTCTATATCAAGCGATGGGTGTTTTCTTACCACTTATTACTACTAACTGCGTTGTTTTAGGTGTTGCAATTGTAAACATTCAAAACGAATATAGTATTTTCCAAACGATTGCAAGTGCATTCGGTGCATCAGTTGGATTTACACTAGCACTATTATTATTAAGTGCTCTTAGAGAAAGACTAGAGCTTGCAAATGTTCCTAAAGCATTACAAGGTTTTCCGATGGCACTTATTGCTGCTGGTTTAATGAGTATTGCATTTACTGGATTTGCAGGATTGGTATAGGAGGTAAATATGTTTATTGAAATTTTAAAGCCAGTTTTAGTCCTTAGCTTTTTAGGATTATTATTCGGAGTTTTACTAAGTATTGCCTCAAAAATATTTGAAGTAAAAATGGATCCACTAGTTGGAAACATTTTAGGTGTTCTTCCAGGTGCTAACTGTGGTGCATGTGGATTTCCAGGATGTGAAGGATTAGCAAATGCCATTGCAAGCGGCAAAGCTCCAACAAATGCATGTACAATTGGGGGACCAAGCGTTGCTGCTAAAGTTTCTAGTGTTATGGGCACAGAAGCTTTGGATGTTGACAGACAAGTTGCTGTAGTTAGATGTAATGGTACATGTGACAATGCTGTTAACAAATATAATTATCACGGTATTAAAGACTGTAGATATATGGCTCAAATTGGTGGGGGTAATAAGGCATGCTCATACGGTTGCTTAGGATGTGGAACATGTAAAGATGTTTGTGCATTTGGTGCAATTGAAATGGTTGATGGAGTTGCTGTTATTATTAAAGACAAATGCGTTGCATGTAATAAGTGCGTTGAAATTTGTCCAAAGAAAATCATTGAAATGATGCCTTACAAGCGTCACACAGTTGTAAAA
>CAMYPV010000073.1 GCA_947293975.1 uncultured Ezakiella sp.
TTTGTGCTTGCCCAGCCCTTGAATGTATAGCCTTCTTTTGTAGGTGCATTAGGTTCAGTTATTGAATTGCCCGTTGTACTTACAACTTTTTCACTCTTACCATCATCATAAGCGCCGCCGTTTGCATCAAACGTTACTGCCTTTTCATCAGTATAGATTGCGTAAACTACTAAGTGTTTTTCGACAGGAGTGGTAGCACTGAACACTTGATTTTTAGGCAAGTTGTTGAAAGCATCTGTGCTTACTACTGCTTGATTACCTAAAGCCGTCTTACCTTCTTCTGTTACCCAACCGATAAATGTTTTTCCATCTAGTGTTGGTGCTTCTGGGAATTTGTCGCCAGTGTTATCTTCAACATTTGCGCCTTCAAATCCACTTGGCTTATAGCCTTCTTCACCGTAGAAATTTACATTATCTGGAACAATCTTAACAGCTTTTTTGCCTTCTTTAAGATCTCCACCGTTAGCATCGAACAATACTCTCGCCCTTACTCTTGTTTCCAAAAAATCAGATGGTAATGATGAACCGTCAGATGCAGTAGAAACAAACTTCATGTCCTTTAATAAAGTTAGTTTTGTTTCAGTCTTATCATCTGAATGATATGGAAGCATCTTGTTTAAATCAAAAGTATAAGCGTATCCCCTATAAGTCTTTTCGTTTCCTGTAAATTGCGGATCAAATACATTTTCCCTTTTAATGGTTACATTAGTATGATTATCCGCAGTAAGATTTCCCTTATCGTCATAGTCATCGGATGCTGCTTCTACCTTTCCAAAGAGTTTTTGAGGTCCTTCGTAAAGTGTCCTTACCTTACCACCGTCATATCTTGTATATCCGACAATTTGTTCGGTAGGTGTGTTGAATTTACCATTATCTGCTGGTAATACTCTAGGATCTTTGTAGAAATCATCTACAGTATTATCTACATAGTCATTTGTAAATAAAACTTGATATGGTGTGTAAAGCGACTTATTGATTGAAAGAACTGCCTTTTTGTCGGAGTGGTCTGTCCATGTCAGATATTTAACCGCTTCTTGTGAATGATCAATCTTGATGTATTTGAAAGAAGATGTCTTGTCGTCAAGCAGGTCACCCTTATCATCGTAGGCTTCAACAATAATATCTTTGCCTGGCTCTAACTTTGTAGTATCAATATAGAAATTACCACCACTTGCTAAAATGGATCTATTAGCGGCACCTGTTAAAACCGTATCATTGTCTTCGTATTGCCATGTAGTAAGAATTAATTTTGTTGGTTTAGTAAATACCAATTCTTTTTGCGCAGATTCACCTTTTAAAGTGTACTTTAGCTTAAAAGACGCTCCTCTTGGTAAACCTGTGTAAAGGTGCATGTTGATATTTCTATCTTTTTGTAAAGTGAGTGTTGCTGCTCCGTCGTTTAGCTTACTTCCGTTACTCATAATAAGGAAGTTCATTGGTTCATTGTAGCTTGGAGTATATGGCATGTAGATTTTTAATTTTTGTCCACTCTTTACAGTAGCACCTTCTCTAAGACCAATCTTGAAAATTCCATCGGCAATTTCATTAAAGTAATCCACTGCACTCTTACCACTATTGTAGCCGTTGTAGTAGCCTTGAGGTTTTCTAAGCATACCTTGTTCGCCACCAACTTTTAGCATAATTTGTTTGTTCTTTGCATTAGCTCCTGCGTCGATTATAAATGACTCACCTTCTTGAACAACAAAATCATTTTCAAAAGGCTTTTCATACACTGCCCAGCCATTTGGATTAGGGTTAGTCCAACCAGACATCATTGTATAGTTTAGTTTTCTCGTTTTATTTCCACCGCTTAGCGCATCTCTGCCAGCAAATGTGTCTTCAAATTTAGATTTATCTACAACATAGTCGATAGCTGTGATATAGAAACCTGAAAGCATAGTATATTGGTCGTGTTGAGGTATGGTAACAACTTTCACGCCATCATTTTTCTTTGCAACTTCTTTTTTAAAGTCTTCTGTTCCAATGACCAAATATGCAAGCTCATTACCCTGTGCATCTTTAGTTACATTAATTTGTTCTTTTTTTATTCCGAAATTTTTACTATATGGAGAGACAACTCTACCGTCTGTTAGAACCTTTACATAAGCCACATAGTCATCGTCGCCCTTTTCTTCTATTAAATAGTTCAAAAGATTTGCATCAAAAACTTGTGTAAACGCGATAGGCTCATCACCTACTGTTGGCGACTTAGCCGTTCCTGCTCTTTGACCCATGTATTGAGTTCTAATTATACCTCTGTTTGAAACATCGCTAAACTCATCTGGATTAGCAATAAATTCTGACATAAAGAATTCTTGGTTAGTAGCACTGTTGCTGTCAGATTGTGAACCACCTTTAATAAATAGGTTATTTACCTTGTCTAAAAGAGAGACAGATGTTGTTTTAGTATAAGTTGAGTAGTCCATAGATGTTCCCTTAGGAGCATAGGCATAAACTTTTTTATAATCACCGTCTGTAATTCTCATTTGAATAATATAGTTATCCTTAGGTAGGTTTTCAAGTGTAATGCCATCTTTTAATACTAAGTTAATCGGTAAGTTTTTTCTATTGTTGGTTCTGTCGCCTGATGCCTTGCCTAAATCAAAGCCTCTGCCTACAGTTCCTTTGAGTGGATCGAAAGGATATTTTGTTTCGCCGTCTCTACCTATAACATAAGAGTTGCTAAAGTCAATATACTTATCGAGGTCGCCAAAATTGATAATTGCACGATACCATACAGCAGAAACCGCTTGAGATTTTTCCTTATACACCAAACGAATAACATATCTTCCGTTGGCATTGATAAACATTCCGTCGTAGTCGATATCATTCATTTCGAGAGGGTCTGATCCCGATACTCTTACCAAACTTTGATTGTCTTCAACTTTCCAACGGCTCTTATCTTTAATTCTATTGTCCCAGTTTGCCTTCTTATAATATGTTGGACTTGTGCTTGTATCAACTTTTTTCCCGCCTGACGCCATAGCACGTATTGCACTGTCCACGCGTTGAGCGGCTGGGCTTGCGCCTGATGCCCAAATTGGAACAGTGTTTAAAGCTGGCACTGTCAACATTGCTGTTGCAATTGAAATTGTCAATGCTTTGCTTAATTTAACTTTGATATTGTTTTTAAATTCTTTCATACTTTCTCCTTTTTTCTTTTTTATATATTTTCCTTTATATCATTTTTAGTCAAGTCAGGTTTTGCCATCACGTTTTTTCTTCATATTTTCCTCCTTTAATTAATATGTATTTTTGGACAGCAAAATACGGGGTGCTTGCGGCATCCCTGTTGTTTTGAATTTTAATGAAGTCTTGTTCATTTTGCTCTCCTGTAATTTTTGATATTAGTCATTTTTTTCTTTACAATTGTTCGCATAATATCATTATTCTTACAATTAATTTCATTGTAACATTAGAAGTATATACATTCAATATATTTTTGGATAATTTAATCTAATTGTAACATAACTCGCCTATATTTCACGTCTGTATTCAATGTATTTGTAATGTATTCCGATTTCAAAATGCTCTTCGCTTTCGGCGACGATTTTAAATCCGTGGTCTTCTGGATTGCCGATGCCTGCGTCCGCTTCGAATGTTTCGGTGGTTCGCGTCAGCAATATGCGTGTGATGTATGGCATTAGTTTTTTGACGAGATTTGCGCCGCCAACAAGATATCCACTTGGATCGTTTAAGAGCGTTTCTCTAAATTCGTCAAGTGAGTTTATGACTCTGTCCGCGCCCGGCACTTCGCTTTTTCGCGTAAGGACTGTTATGTGTCTACCTTCAAGTGGCCCCATATCGTCAAAGGTCTTTCTGCCGCAGTAGAGGTTTTTGCCCATGGTTATGCTTTTGTAATTTGCCAAATCCCCCGGTATGTGAAAGAGCATTTTGCCGTTTAATCCGATGTTGTAGTTGGCGTCTGTCGCCATTATGAGGGTTATTCCTTCTGTGTCTTTTTGTTGAAAGAAGCTATGCTGTCTATGTTCCATTTTTTGTCATCCTCTCTTTGTAGTATTTTTTGCGCTTCGATTAAGATTTCGTCTTTGTCGTACAATTCGTCAAGCGAGATTGCGAGCGTTACATAGTTTTCGTTTTTCAGCAGCAAGTCATGCACACCCGTTACGCCGTCGATTTTCATCAGCAGGTTTTTGATGCGCATACGCTTTTTGTCGACTATCATCGGCTCGACGTGTACTGTGAGGTCGATGTTGGTCTTGCGTTTTAACTCGGATGTGAGCATTTCGATTTCGTCGTGGACTTCAAGCACTGTCAAATCCGGGTCGACCTCTACGTCCGCCGTTGCAATTACTTGCCCCATCGACTGTCTGTCGACATATATGCCGTAGATATTTGTGATCAGTTTTGAGCGGCTCAAAGTGTTTGTGATGATTTCGATGTCCTCACTTTTTGGACTTGGTCCAATTAGCGGCGTTATCGTGTCTTTTAATGTATCCCATGCTTGATAGAGTATAAGTATTGATATTAACAATCCCAGAGCGCTGTCCATCCACTCGTGTCCTTTAAAGAAGAACGAGCTTATGAGTATGAATGTCGATATGATTATGTCCATCATCGAGTCTTGGCGGTTTGCCCTAAAAAGCGTCGCCGAGGTTTTCTTGTACGCAAGGTGATTGATGTACACGTAGCCGCATTTAAAGACTATACTTGCAATTAAAAACATCCTTGCAAGCGTGTCAACCTCTGGAGCCACCGGGTATATAAACTTCTTCACAGACGATATAAAAAACTGCACGCCAACCACCGCAGTAAAGAGCGCAATCAAAAAGCCCGCCATGTATTCGGCGCGGCCATGTCCATAAGGATGATCGGAGTCGCCGGGCTTTTTTGAAATCTTTAGCCCAGCATAAGTAACAATGCCCGTAATCGAGTCACAGGCATTGTTTATACCGTCGGTGAATAATGAAATACTGTTGCCAATTATCCCAAGAATTATCTTTGGAAGGGCAATCAAAATATTTATAACTATTCCTATTACGCCGATTTTTTCTCCGCTATTCATTTTTATTCTCCGATTCTATTTCGTCTTCTTTATCTGCGTTGTCTGCGTTGTCGCCACCGTTTTCGCTGTCCGAGGAATCTTTAAACGCATTTTCAGCTGGATCGTAGCCATATTCAAGCGCATAAGGGCGATATAGATAGTATTTAACATGGTCGCTTGTTTGAATAAACGCAGCAGTTGTGTAACTCGAGACG
>CAMYPV010000074.1 GCA_947293975.1 uncultured Ezakiella sp.
GACAGAGATACGAAGCACAATATTTATGAAAAAAATTTTTTTCGTAAATTTCTTTAACATTTTAATATATTGACATTATTAAATCGCGTAAATATAATTATTTTATCAAGTTAGTCCTAAAGTAAACTTGATAGCTAAAAGGAGGTATATATGAATAAAAAATTATTAGCAATTCTACTTTCATTTCTTTTAGTTGCTTCAATCTTTAGTGGATGTAACAACACTGATAATGAAAAAACTGAAAACGAAGCTGAAGAAAAACAAGTAGAAAACGAAAACACAGAAGAACAAAAAGATGAAGAGAAAGACTCTGCCGAAAAGCTTGATGATGATCAATACATCAACACATTTATGGATATGTGGCCAAGCTCTCTTGATCCATCAAAAGGTAATGACACTTATGGATACACAGTTATACAAAATACTTTAGAGCCATTAATCAGATATCTTGAAAATGATTTTGTCCCTGCTGGTGCTGAAAGTTGGGAAGTTAGTGATGACAAAATGACTTATACATTCCACATCAGAAAAGACAATAAATGGACTGACGGAAAAACTGTTACCGCTCAAGATTATGCATATGGAATTAAACGCTCTATTGATCAAAACACTGCTTCACCTTATGCAAATTTAATTTATCCAATACTAAATGCTCAAGAAATTAACGCTGGTAAAAAAGATATGAGCGAATTAGGTATTGAAACTCCAGATGACTATACTCTTATCATTAAATTAGGAACACCTACACCATATTTTCTAGATTTGGTGGCACAAAGAGTTTATTATCCACAAAGAGAAGATTATGTAGAAAAATATGGCGATCAATATTCAACTGATATTGAAAATATGCCAGTATGCGGACCTTTTGTAATTGATAATATGCTAATTAATAGTGAAATAAACTTTGTTAAGAACGAAAACTTCTGGAACAAAGAAAATGTTAAACTAGAAAAAATTCACATGGTTATCTTAAACGATCCAAATACTATTAATAATGCTCTTATGACTGGAGAAATTGACTTTTCCGGTTCAGTAAGAGAAACAAAAATTCGCGAAGAATTAGAAGCATCTGGCGAATATAATACTGTTGTAAGAGAAAACCCATGGACAGGATTTTTCAGCATGAACTTTGGTAAAAACTCAAAAGTTGCAAATACAAAAATTACAAGAGCAATCTCAGCTGTTATTAACAGAGAAGAAGTAATACAAAACGCTTGGGATGGAACAGGCAAACCTGCTTGGTGTCTTGTATCTCCAACTATGAAATGTCAAGGCAAAGATTTTAACACAGATGGAGAAGGTCCTGTAAAAGATCTTGTAAACGATTTAAAAGATCCTAAAGAACTCTTCAGAGAAGGTGTAAAAGAAATGGGAGGAGATCCTGACAACTACACAATTAAGCTAATTGGTTCTGACACATCAAATTCTGGACGTATCGCAATAGAATCTTTCCAACAACAAATTGAAAAATCACTTGGATGCAAAGTTGATGCACAAAATCTTGATTGGAACGCTTTCTACAGTTTAGTAATGGCTCAAGATTATGATATCGCATGGGCAGGATGGGGTGCAGAATTTAATGATCCATCATGTTTATTAAGAATAACATACTCTAAGGCACCTGGTCTTCCATTAGGTTGGGTAAACGAAGAATTCGATAAACTTATCGAAGACGCTCAAAAAGAAACAAATATTGATGAAAGAATTAACATTCTCAAAAAAGCTGAACATATTATGCTATATGATGACGCTGTAATTGTTCCGATAAACTACGGAGTATCATATATATTTAGAAGAAAATATGTACAAGGAGCTACTGATAGTTTCTTCTCAACAATGGGATTCCAAACAATTTATACAGTTGGAAGATAATCTAAATTAATAAAATGATTTTAAATAGCGGACTAGTTTGTTCGCTATTTTACATATAAGTAAATTTCGTATTAAAAAACATATTGAATAAATCTATTAATATTATTAATATGCAATTATAAAATATTCATCTAAAGCCATCATAAATGCTTGCATTTTTACCGCTTATGGTGTAAAATACATAAAACGAGGTGATATTATGGAACTACTAAAACAAAAGATTTTAAATGAAGGTGTCGTTGAGGATGGAGGAATTTTACGTGTTGATAATTTCTTAAATCACAGACTTGACATCGAATTTATTAATGAAATTGGCCTTGAATACAATAGAATTTTTAGAGACAAAGGCATCAATAAAATACTTACAATAGAATCATCTGGCATTGCAATCGCCACAATTACTGCGCAATATTTGCACGTTCCTGTAATTTTTGCAAAGAAAAACATCCATGTCAATCTCCCCGAAGAAGTTTATATCGAAAAAGTAAACAGCTTCACAGAAAAAAAGGACAACAATATCGTTGTTGCTAAAAAAATGTTGACTCCTGATGATAAAATTCTTATCATCGACGATTTCCTCGCAAAAGGGCACGCACTAAAAGCTTTGATCAATATGGTTAACAAGGCCGGCGGAAAGGTCGAAGGTATTGGCATTGTAATCGAAAAGGCATTTCAAGGTGGTGGCGACGAGATTAGAAAAATGGGCTACGAAATCACAAGCCTCGCAAAGATTAAATCAATGGAGAACAATACCGTTCAATTCGAATAGTTTTACAAAGCTCGCATAGTTTGCGAGTTTTTTTATTGCTCATAACATTTTAATTTTTAAAAAATAATTTTAAACAAAAAAAGAAGGCTTACCGCCTTCCCAAAAAATATTTTTTGTAATAGGAAAAATATATATATCCCCACTTGCTCTTGAGCTAGAAAGCAAGCCGAATTTTATCAGTTTTAATGTCGTGATAACCGCCATTTGGTGCTTGCAATTTGATTGCATTATACATTATATTTTGCAATGTCTGTAAATTTTCTAAATTCAATTGACCATTTGCAATCATTATGCCAACGCAACTTGCATAGGCGTCTCCAGAGCCTACAAATTTTGCATCGACAATAGGCGAACTTACAAAGCCCGACTCTTTTTCATTTTTAAAATAGCTTTTTATTTCGCCATCTTCTACATAGCTTTTTATGACAACGTTTTTTACGCCAAGCGCCATAAGCCTATCTGCAATTTTTATTATATCACTTTCTGTTATCTCGTCAAATGGCACATCATAGTCGACAATGTTAATCGACTCTGTCAAATTAGGCGTAATTGCGTCAGCGTTTTTGGCAATTTCTCTATACATTTCGATTTGTCTTTTGCTTGCAGCTGAATAATATTCCCCATCATCTGCATGAATTGGATCAACAACCAAATACTTATGCTCTACATTTAAGAGATATTTTTTAATGCTTGCAAAAACTTTTTCATCGTCAAGATATCCAACTTGTACAAGATCAACTTCTGGAAATATTTTTTCAACCGAGTCAATAAGTGTTTCAAAATCTTTCTCTTCACTCATGACAAAGCCTTTGTAACCCATGTGTGCCGAAAATGTTTTGGTTGGAACTGACACTATATCAAATCCATGCGACATAAATAACGCGATATTTACTTTTAACGAACAATTGCCGACATAGGTAAATGAGTTAAAAGAAGTGCATTTCATTATTCAAGTCTACTTTCAACAGTTGGTCTTAAAATTTTGGTTAAAATAATTGCTATGATAACTGCGATTACTGCATTTGTTAATGATGCAACCGCCTTTGTTGAAACTGTTACCATAACAGCGTCATGTGGGATTCCTGCCACAAATCTTTGTGTGATATAACTCTTTGAAAGATATAACACAACGTATGTTAAAGCACCTGAAATTGTGCCGATAATATTTCTTTTTAAATTTTTTGATTTCAATCCACCAGAGTATGCGATAAGTCCTGCAACTGCTGCCATGGCGAATTTAAAAATAAATGTAATCGGTGCGCCTGCAATATATGCTGGATTTGTAAAATCATAAAACATTGATCCAAGTCCTGCTGCAAGTCCGCCCCACCATGGTCCCGTTAACATGGCTGCCAAAATGCAAATGCCATTAGCAACGTGTACACGTGTAACGCCAAAGCCAGTTGGAATTGGAATTGATATATAATTTGATACAAATACTAATGCTGTCAACAAGCCTAGCACTGCTAATCTCTTCGTATTTTTATTCATCTTTAATACCTCCTGCGATTATATTAACACATAACTGATGTTATTTGTATAACCAAATAAAAAAATATTTATGATATCAGTTTGCAACACTGACCTTGTTTTTATTTCATTTTTAACTTATAATAACAATATCAGAAGGAGGATTTATGACTTCAATATTAATCGATAAATCAAAAGGCTTTATTTACGAACAGCTTTATAATCACTTTAAAAATGAAATCTTAAACGGCAATATAAAAAACAACTCCAAGCTCCCATCAAAAAGACAGCTGGAGCGTGATTTAAATATTTCTCAAAGTTCAATTGAGTCTGCATACAATTTATTAATTGACGAGGGCTTTATATATTCAAAAGAACGCAGCGGCTATTATGCAAGTGACATCAAAGAGCTTGTGCAAATACCCGACGTTAAAACTCCCGACATCATCAAAAAAACTGTAAGTAAATTTAAATACGATTTAGATTTTAACGGCACTGACTCGTCACTTTCGCTTGACAGCATACTTGCAAAGACTGTCCGAGAATTCTCGGCAAATCTGACGGAGGATTTCTACACCCGAAGATTAGGTCAGGGGCTACAAGAATTACAAATCACAATCGCTAAATATCTATATTTTCACAGAGGTTTTAGCGTTGAACCCAGTCAAATATATATCGCCCACTCAACACGTGAGCTCATTTATGAATTTACAAAGGAATATCCTGAATTTAGTTTTGCCCTTGAAGACCCTGGATATCCTGGTATAATAAAAACACTAAAGGAATTTAATAGAAATTATTCATTGATTCCACTTGATGAAGACGGCATCGACATTAAAAAAATAAAATCAAATGTAAATATAATCTCGGTAACCCCTTCGCATCAATTTCCAACAGGTATTGTGTATCCCATCAAGAGAAGGCTCGAACTAATCTCGTGGGCAAGCGCAAGGAAAAATCGCTTCATATTAGAAGATGACTATGACAGTGAATTTCGCTACACAGGTATAAAAATTCCTGCGCTTAAATCATTTGACATAAACGATCGCGTTATATATATCGGAAACTTCTCAAAATCAATCGCTCCATCAGTTAAGAC
>CAMYPV010000075.1 GCA_947293975.1 uncultured Ezakiella sp.
ATGACGATGGATATGGATAGCCTTGAAAAGATAAAGGGCGATTTGCTATTAAAAATGGAAGAAAGACGCGTGCGTGAAAACGAAGACTTCTATATATTTATATTGACGGATATATTAAAAGAGTTTTCGCAAATACTTGTCGTGGGCGACGGCGCCGACAGAATTGCACGAGGCTTTGGCGCTGAAATTAAAAATGGCAGCTTTGATGCGCCTGGAGTTTTGTCACGCAAAAAGCAAGTCGTGCCGGTTGTTGGCGAAGCACTTGCATAATTGATTATAAGATGCGATTGTGTTATAATTGGTATGTTAAAGAAAGGGGGATCATCATGGAAACTATGATGGGAACAATCCAAAAGATTTTGTTATACTCACAAATTGCGGACACTTATGTTAAGTTGTTTTTAAACATCTGTCTTGTTGTTGGTGTTATTGTATTGATTAGGTACATTAATCAAAGACGCAAAATCGAATTGGAAAACCATGAACGCATTATGAAGGACGCTGAAGCAAAAAAATACATTGACAGAGTCGTAACAAAAAGCGTTGAAGAACAAATGGAAAATATGGATGTATAATTTTAAGCCATGTGCATTGTTTGCACATGGTTTTTTATTTTTAAATCTGTCAAACGCTTGAAATTTTTAGGGGGGGTGTTATAATTTAATTAGTAGTTATAGTAAAGCGTATGGATTTATTTAAGGAGGATGCTATGAATGCGATATTAAATACATATAGGCTGGTTCGAAAAAATTCGGGCATTATTTATATACTGATTTTAATCGAGAGCCTTTTAACTGCAATTTCAAGTCCTTTTATTATTTATTTTACAAAGTCGTCGATTGATGCGATTGTAAAGTACGTTGAGGGCGATGTGAATTTGTTTCCTATTATAATGTTGGTGTGCCTGTTTGCGTGGCGCGAGATTTCAAAATTTATCAGAAATATTTTGGACATAAAGCTTGAGCAAAGGCTTGAGATTAATCTCAATAAAAATCTTATGCAAAAGATGAATGATATAAGTATCGAAAGCATTGAGAGTTCAGAGTTTCAAGATCGTTTAAACAAAATTAAAGAGCGTCCACACATGGCGCTTATTGAGCTTTTTAACTCTTCGATTGCAATTGTGTCGATAGTTGTCAAGGTTATTGGTATCATGCTTGTGTTTATTAATATTTGGGTGGTGCTTGGCATTTGCTATATTGTGGCGGCTATTTTTGACGTGTATTTTAGTTTTAAGACGGTCGACAAGATGAACAAGATGTTTGAAAACACTTCGCATAACGAGAGGGAGATGGAAAACATCATCCGCATTTTAAAGGACAAGAATGCAATTTATGAGATAAAAGTTTTTGAGATGAAGAATTTGTTTTTAAACAAGTTTAAAAAGTATTCGAATCTCGTTTTTGATGAGCGTTTGAAGACGACTATAGAGAGCCAGAACTATCTTGCAATGAGTTCGTGCGTAAGTATTTTGTGGATGGCTTCGGTGATTGTGTTTGTAATTGTAAAGCTTTTGTCAAACGCAATTAGCGTCGGTTCGCTCGCCGCGGTTATTACCTCTGCGTCAAGTACGCTTGATATGGCGGAGGATTTTGTGTACGAGGCATCGACTGTTTCAAACAGCGGATATATTGCGGATAGCTTGATGTATGTGCTTGGTTATGACGAGAGAAAAGTTGAGCCGCAAAATATTTTAGGAGACGAGATCGTGTTTGATGATGTCTCGTTTAAATATCCGAAGACGGATAATTTTGTGCTAAAAGATTTATCGTTTAAAATCGATAAGAATAAAATCACAGCGATTGTTGGCGAAAACGGTGCGGGCAAGTCCACGATTATTAAGTTGATTTGCGGTATGTATGATGTAAATTCTGGCGAGGTTAAGATTTCGGGAGCAAAGCCGTTTTTGATGGCAAACTGTGATTTGTCAAAGGAAATTTCCGTGGTTTTTCAAGATTTTGTAAATTACGAGCTGAGCATTGCCGATAATATTTTGATGGGAAGAGACGGCGATGTGTCGGATGAGCTTAAGTTGATGGAGCTTAATTATGATCCTTCGACAAATCTTGGCAAGCTCGAAGATGACGGAGTGTATTTGTCGGGTGGAGAAAATCAAAAGCTTGCAATAGCGAGGGCGATTGCAAAGAATTCGGAGTTTTTAATATTTGACGAGCCGACTGCAAGCATGGACCCAATGATCGAAGCAAAGATGTACGATAATATTATCAAGATTTTAAAATCGCGCGGTGCAATTATCATCACTCACAGATTGGTGCTTTCAAAGTTGGCGGACGACGTGATTGTGCTTGATGGCGGCAAGATTATTGAGCGTGGCAATCACGAGCAATTGATGAGCAAAAAGGGCAAGTATTTTGAGATGTATAACGAGCAGTCGAGTTGGTACAAGGAGGATAAAAATGCTTAAGGTTTTTAGAAAAGTTTTTTCAATAACGCCGATTGCAGCGACTTATGTGTTTTTGTATCATATTTTGTCGGGAGTGTTTGTTGCGGCGAAGTTGTATTTTACGATGAATATTATCGAGTCAGGCTACATGTACATTGCAAAGGCTGGAGATATTTACGAGGTTAAAAAGTACGGCATTTTGTTTTTGATTCTGGTGCTTGTTACAAGGATTATGGAATATTTTTATGCGATTGCGATGAATGGCTATTTGTACGAAAAGACTGACAATGTTTTAAGATATGAACTGGGCAAGAAATTATCCAATGTTAAATTGATAAAATATGAGGATAGAGATTTTTTAACAAATCTTCAAAGAGCTGAGGAGGCTGTTGATGACGAACGCATCAGCACATGCATACATCACGTTGCGAGGGCTGTTGGGCAGATTTTGGGCGTGGCATTAATCATATCAACTCTACTTAGTTACAGCGTGTATTTTGTTGGGCTTGGGATTTTGACGGTTGTGCCATATTTTATAACGAGAATTATCCGCGGCAAGGCTTTTTACGATTTGAAATTTATTCAAGGTTATGACGCGAGGAAGCTCGACTATTTTTACTCGCTATTTACAAACACCAAGAGCAATCGTGAAATAAAAATAAATGATTCGAAGGATTTTTTTGTAAACAAATATTTGGATATTTTTAAAAACACAAGCAGAGATTATTTTAACGAGAGGCTGAAGGATTCAAGGTCGCTTTTGTTCTGCGATATCTTGAGCGTCATAATGTACTCGCTTGCAATTGTAATTACGATTAAGCTTGCGATTGACGGCAAGATTTTGATTGGTATGATGGGTGCGGCGCTTGTTGCTTACAGCGACATGCAGTCAACGACCAAGGAGATGATTGTGTGCATAGGCTATCTTCCTAAAAACTTTTCATTTGCGAGGGATTATCTTAAATTTATGTCGACAGATGAGGACGAAAGAGCCTTTGACGTGCCTTTTGGCGACGTGCTTGTTAGAGATGTGAGCTTTAATTATCCGAACACTGATAATGGAATAAAAAATATTAACGTTGATATAAAATCGGGCGAGAGCGTTGCAATTGTTGGATATAACGGCGGTGGCAAGACTACGCTTACAAAGGTTTTGACGGGAATTTATGAGGAGAAAGGCGAAATTTATTTTGCAGATGCAATCAATAAAAACGGTATCAAATTGAGCGAGCTTTCGATTGTGCCGCAAGATAGATCGGTGACCAATCTGACTATTGGAGAGCATGTGGCGGCAAGTGATGTATATGATGAGTCGAGGGTGAAATCGGCGCTGGATTATGTTGGACTCGGGTATATCTACGAAGAACATTCGCTTAATACGAGAATAGGCAAGGAGTTTGATGGGGTAGAATTATCGGGTGGCGAACGCGAGCGACTCGACATTGCAAGGGCGATATACAAGAATGCAAAATTGCTGGTGCTTGACGAGCCGACATCCGCACTTGATCCGATGGAAGAGAGCAGAATTTTGAAAAAGTTTTTGGAGATTTCAAACGGACGAACTTCGATTATTGTAACTCACAGACTTGGTATATGTAAATTTGTCGACAAAATAATCATGATGGCAGATGGAGAGATTTCTGGCGTGGGTACGCATGATGAACTAATGGCGAAAAATGCTTTGTATAGCGAGATGTACAACGCTCAGAGCAAGTTTTATGATTGATTTGACATGTTAATTCCAAGCGTCTATAATAGCGTGTAGGGGGTAAATATGAAGAAAAAATATATATTATTGGCTCTTATTGCACTTGGCATGACTGCTTGCAATACGCAGCCTAAAGAAACAACTAATCAATCAGTTGTAAGCGAAAATCAAAATGACAAGATTGAAGACAAAAAAGAAACAAATGAAAACAATGACGAAAAAAGCAACAAAGAACAATCAAATGTTGTAAAATTTTCTGCTCTTGGCGACGAAAACTCGCAAAATGAAACAGCAAGGATTTTAAAATCAGCAGGTATTAGCGACGAAAGAGTTGACGAGTTTATTTCAAATGTAAAGAAATACAACGAATATTTTGGCAACAAAAATGGAGAATTTGTGGACTATGTTGAACCTGATTATACTCAAATGATTGGAAATGCACTGGCAGATAGCACAAAGGCTCCAAATGGAATCGGCAACAACTGCCGCATCACGACATTTGGTTTGATGCGCGACTTTTTAACTGCAGACGCACAGGTCGAGGACAAAACGTCGGTGTTGGATTTTGACAAGGCTTCACTCAAAGAAACCAATATGTTTGACGAAAGCGAAATGAAAAAATTCGAAACATATTATGCGCCGATTATGGCGGCAGATTCGTCAGATGTTAATGAACAAATTGCAGCAATCAAAAAATCTTTTGATGATCGCAAGATTGAATTTAAAAACGACAAGGCAAAAATTGTAAGCGTCTATCTAAATTCAAAGGACGAAATTGATGGCAACATTTTGTTTGTTGGCCACACAGGTGTAATGGTCGAAGACGCAGGCAAAATATATTTTGTCGAGAAACTATCATTTCAAGAGCCATATCAAGTTTTGATTTTTAATAACAAAAAACAACTTCTTGATCACTTGTTAAAGAAATATGACTTGCCATTGGGCGAAGGAACTGCAAAGGCAGTTGTATTTGAAAATGGCGAAGTAATCGAAGGATTTGAAAAATAAAACTGCGCTTGGTTTTCACGCTGTGTGAAGCCAAGCGTTTTTTATTTGTTATAATATATAATAGGAA
>CAMYPV010000076.1 GCA_947293975.1 uncultured Ezakiella sp.
CTTATATACAGAAATTTTTGGTAATAAAAAAATCTCCAAAAAATATTTATTTGTTGCGAATCTATTTTTATTGTAACATAATTTAAAATCTTTTACAAACGAATATTGAAATGGCAAAAAACAAAAATAAAAATTAAATTTAACTGAAAAATAAAAACTTGCAGCATAAAATCAATATATTTATGGTATAATATTAATAGAGGTGAGTTATGTTAAAATTTATGAGAAAAGTTCCTGCGGGGACATTATTAATTCCAATGCTAATCAGTGCATTGTTCAACACATTTTTGCCAGGCTTTTTTGCTCAATGGGGCGGAATAAGCAAGGCATTTTTCACAACAAATGGTATTAATTATATTGTAGGATTGATTTGCTTATGCTCATCAACCGCACTTGATTTTAAAGTCATCAAAAAAGTTATTAAAAAGCAAGGCGTATTGCTATTTTCAAAGATAATTGTATGCTTGGCATTAAGCATGGCTTTTATGAAAGTCTTTGGCATGGATGGTGTGCTTGGAATTTCTACAATTGCATTTGTAGCTGCAATTTGCTCAATCAATCCATCACTTTATTTGGCACTTACAGCTGATTATGGAACAGAATCTGACCAAGCTGCATTTGGTTTGACAGGATTATTGTGTGTGCCAGCATTTCCATTGCTAATTTTTAGCATCTCAATGTCAGGTGGGGTTGATTGGAATCCAATCATTTCTACATTAATTCCAATTGTAATTGGTATTGCAATCGGAAATCTTGACAAAGAGCTTGCATCATTTTTGGGATCAAGCGTAAAGGTTCTTACAATTTTTATGGGTTGGAGCTTTGGCGCAGGCATTAATATCATTTCAGCATTTAAAGCTGGCTTATACGGTGTTATTATTACGGTTATTTTTTATGTTGCAATGGTTCCAATTCTGTATTTTATTGAAACAAAAGTTTTAAAACACGACGGCGTATCGTCATTAAGTATGTGCTCGATTGCTGGTTTATCAGTTGCAATTCCATCAATGATTGCAGAAGCATACCCTGCATACAGTTCATACGCTGCAAGTGCGACTGCACAAATTGCATTGGGCGTTGTTCTTACAAGTGTAATTACACCAATTCTTGTAAAGGCACTCGCAAGCAGGAAAAATATACAAAAAAATATAAATTAGGAGGTTATTATGAATAAATATTATGAAGAAGCTTTTAAATTAAAAGACGAAACTGTAAAAATGAGAAGAGAACTTCACCAAATTCCTGAGGTTGGTCTTGACATTCCAAAGACAAAAGAATATGTAAAGAAAAAATTGGAAGACATGGGCCTTGAAGTTAAGGAATATGGTTCATCAGGCTTAAGCGCATTGATTAAAGGCAACAAAGGCGAAGGCAAGACAATATTGTTAAGAGCTGATATGGACGCGTTGCCAATGTGCGAAGAAAACGATTTACCATTTAAAGCAACAAATGGTTGTGCTCATACCTGTGGACATGATTTGCATGCAGCGATGTTATTGACAGCAACAAAAATTATTCTTGAACACAAAGACGATTTCAAAGGCAACATTAAGTTGATGTTCCAACCAGCTGAAGAAATTTTTAAAGGTTCAAAGATGATGATAAAAGAGGGCATACTCGAAAATCCTAAAGTTGATGCAGCATTTGCTATGCACACTGGACTTGACTTTGGCCCAGGCACAATAAGTTACAATGTTGGTTACATGACAACATCATGTGACAACTTTAAGATTGATATCAAAGGTAAGGGTGCACACGGTGCATATCCACACACAGGCATTGACCCGATCAATGCTGGCGTCATGATTTACCAACAATTTTCACAATTAATCAGCCGCGACAACACACCGCAAGCAACAACGACATTGACATTCGGTCAATTCTCTGCAGGTTCAAGCTCAAATATAATTCCAGAAACTGCAGTTATGCAAGGCACAATGAGAACTTATGATCCAGAAGTTCGTGAAAGATTAAAGACAAGAATGGTTGAAGTTATCGAAGGCGTACAAAAAGCAACACGCACAACAATTAATCTTGATTTCTTCTCTGGCGTTCCTAGTTTGTATTCAGATCCAGAACTCACACATGATTTTGTTGATATAATTTCAAAGGCAGATCCAGATTTAGAATTGAAAGACGGATTAATCATAATGGCATCAGAAGATATGGCAGATGTTGCTGCAGAAGTTCCAACAGTATATGTAATGAACAACTGCAAAGTTGAAGGCAATAATTTCTCGCACCACAACCCAGGAGTTTTGTTTAACGAAGACGCACTCCCTTATGGTGTAGGCACATTTGTATCATTTGCATTCGGATGGTTAAATAAAAATTAACAAAAACAAGAAAGTTTGATTAAGTGATCAAAATCACTTGACAATATATGAACACTCGTATATAATTTAGCATGTAATATTCATCAAGAGTGGTGGAGGGACTGGCCCTATGAAGCCCGGCAACCTATTTAATTAGGTGCTAAATCCAGCGGTTTACCGAGAGATGATCCGAATTAGCTTGCTTTTTGAACCCTCTCGGAAGAGAGGGTTTTTTGATGAAGAGAGGAGTAGTATGATAGAAGTAAAGAATTTAAAAAAGATTTATAATGTTGACGGCAAACAATTTAGCGCAGTTGATGATGTAAATTTCAAAGTTCAAAAGGGAGAAATTTACGGCATAATTGGATTAAGTGGTGCTGGCAAGTCGACGGTAATTAGATGCATCAACCGACTCGATGAGCCAACAAGCGGTAGCATATTGATTGATGACAATGACATTGTAGGACTAAAAGCCAAAGAGCTCATGGCAATTAGAAAAGACATTGCAATGATATTTCAACATTTCAATTTGTTTAATCAAATGACAGTTAAAGAAAATGTTTCGTATCCATTAAGACTTGCAGGTTGGGATAAGGAAAAAATAAATAAACGTGTGGATGAAATGCTAGAATTTGTTGAATTAAAAGACAAAAAAAATTCATACCCTTCAGAACTTTCTGGCGGACAAAAGCAAAGAGTAGCAATTGCACGTGCATTATCAACCAACCCTAAAATCATCTTAAGTGACGAAGCAACATCAGCGCTTGACCCGAACACAACAAAAGATATATGCGAGCTAATTAAAAGAACGGCAAGAGTTTACGGCACAACTGTAATTATGATTACACATCAGATGGAGGTTGCAAAAAGCATTTGCGACCGCATCGCAGTTATGGAAAATGGAAAGATAGTTGAGGAGAACGAAACCGAAGAACTGTTTAGAAATCCAAAAAACAAAGTTACAAGATCGTTTATCGAGGGCATTTCAATTGCGGACGACAACGATTACCAAAACTATGATTCAAAAGGCAGGTTGGTAAGACTTAGTTACGATTACGAAACAGCACAAACTCCAATTATTTCTGAAATTTCAAAGAAATTTGACATTGAGATCAATATATTATCAGGAAACATCAACAAACTGAATGACACAAGCGTTGGTTATTTGATAGTTGATTTTATTGGAGAACCTAATGAAGTTCAAAAAGCGCTCGACTATTGTAAACAGGAAAAAATATTTATGGAGGTGCTAAATGTTTGATATATTAAAGCAAGCAACATTTGAAACCATCGCAATGGTATTTGTGTCATCACTGTTTGCAGTGCTTATAGGCATACCGGTGGGGCTAATACTCTTTGCAACAAAAAAAGACTCGATTGCCGAGAATGAATTTGTATATAGAATTTTGGATATTACAATAAATATAGCAAGAAGTATGCCATTTGTAATCTTAATGATCGTGGTATTTCCACTTGCAAAACTAATAGTAGGCAAAAAAATCGGAATGGTAGCGGCAATGGTTCCGCTATCAATAAGTGCAGCACCATTTGTCGCACGCATCATGGAAAACGCATTCTCAGACGTAGACAAGGGCATAATAGAAGCACTTAAAAGCATGGGCGCTGACAAAGTTGACATATTAAAAGTTGTATTAAAAGAAAGCACGCCAGCAGTAATCGACAATATTACAATGACAATTATAAATTTAATTGGATACTCAGCAATGGCAGGCGCATTGGGCGGCGGCGGATTGGGAGACATCGCAATAAGATACGGATGGAATATGAACCAAACCGACATGCTCATGGGCGCAGTTGTAATTATTGTAATCATTGTACAAATTGTGCAATATATCGGCACAAAAATTTCAATTAAAGTAAATAAAAAGTAGGAGGAAATTATGAAAAAATTATTATTAACATTATTACTAGCATTAACATTTGTAGGCTGCGGCAAACAGTCAAGCGATTTAACAAAAATTAAAGTAGGCGTATCGCCAACACCACACGGAGAAATTATTGAAGCATTAAAACCAGAATTTGAAAAAGAAGGCATCGAAGTAGAAGTAATCACATTCACAGATTATGTACAACCAAACTTAGCATTGGCAGACAAAGAAATTGACCTAAACTTCTTCCAACACGAACCATATTTAAAAGAATTCTGTACATCAAGAAATCTTGACTTAGTAAATATTGGCGGCATTCACCTTGAACCAATCGGATTTTATTCAAAGAAAGTAAAATCAATCGAAGAATTACAAGACGGAGCAGAAATAATTATTCCAAACGATCCAACAAATGGAATCAGAGCATTAAGATTATTACAAGATGCTGGCTTAATTAAACTAAGAGATTATAACGATGACAATCAAACTGAAAAAGACGTTGTAGAAAACCCAAAGAATATAAAAATCACAGCAGTAGACGCAAACGCAGTTGCAAAAGCATACGAAGACGTTGACGGCGGAGTAATTAACAGCAACTATGCAATCGGAGCAGGATTACATCCAAAAACAGACGCAATCGTAGTTGAAAAAACAGAAGGCAATCCAAACGTAAACATCATCGCAGCAAGAGCAGAAGATAAAGACAACGAACTATACAAAAAATTCGTAAAAGTATTACAATCTGAAGCATGCAAAAAATTCATAAATAAAAAATATGACGGAGCAGTAATACCATCATTCTAAAACACAAACTCGAATCGCAAAAACGGTTCGAGTTTTTTATTGCATCAAAAAGGCAATATCGCCTGTAGCAACGCCGCATGTAG
>CAMYPV010000077.1 GCA_947293975.1 uncultured Ezakiella sp.
TGATGTTGATGATATAAAAATTTTACCAAAAGATCGTTACTATGCTATGTACGATTATTTTAAAAATTCTGGCACGATGGGCAAGTTCATGATGAAAGGCACTGCGAGTTTGCAACTTAGCCTTGATTTTACGAGCGAAGCTGACTATGGCCGCAAATATTCTCTGGCAAACAAGCTTTCGAATATTCTTTACTTTTTGTTTGACAACGTGCCGTTTAGAAACGATAGGCCTAATGATGTTTACGCTTTTAGGTCGCTTGTGTGGAACAACACCGACCGCAAACGCACTGGCAATTTTGAGCGCGCGTTTCGCGAGGATTTTAAATACGAAGACTATGCGAAGTATTTACTTAAAAACAATGCAATTTTTCGCATGAATGGCGGAGAGTTCGAGGCTTTTGACGGCACGATTGACGCTGCGATGACAGCGAGCGACAAGGACGGCATGGAGCATTTGATGACTATGGTTTTTCCAGATGTTAGGAGCAAGCGCTTTATCGAGATTAGACAAATCGACAGCATTCCGTATCCGTACAACTTGGGTGCGGTGTCGCTTTTGAAGGCGATTTTCTACAACGAGGACAATTTCGACCGCGTCTACAATTTAATCGGCGACTTGTCGTTCAAAGAGAGCGAGCGTGCGCGTCTTGAGATGTACGAGCATGGTCCAAAGACCAAGATGATGGGCAAAACGCTCCCGACATGGGGCGTGGACATTTTGTCAGCGCTTGATTTTGATGGCTGCGACGAGCATTTCATCAAGACCATAGTGCCTTTGATGGAGGGCAACACTTTGAGGCGTCAGGCAATTGAACGCTGGAAAAATTACGCAATGGTAGAAAACGCAATTGATTATGCAAAGGTTAGTTTGGAGGGTTTAGATGTATAGTAATGACAGAATAGAAAAATATATCGAGACAGTTAAACATGGCGACTACAAGGACGATTTTCGTCGTCTACAAGATTTGGCTTTAAAAAACGGCGTCACTTATGGTGGCAAGGTGATTCCATTTACTTATCAGCCGTTTTTGGTTTCGACGCGCGACACAGATGCGTTCAAATTCATCGTTACTCGCACAAACGAAATCATCAGGAAAGTTACCGAAAGATATCTGTCGGACGAGAGCTTTAGGGCGCTCTTTAATTTCTCAAAGCCGCTTGAAGAGCTGATTTTGCATGATCCGCTCTACGAAATTCCGGTTGCAATTGGCCGTTACGACGTGTTTTTCAATTCGCTGACCGACTTTATGTTCTGCGAAATCAACACCGACGGCTCGAGTGCAATGAGCGAAGACTCTGGACTTGCGGAGATTTTTAAGGATGCAAAGATATTCAAGGATTTGAACTGGCATTTAAAAAGTTTCGAGCTTTACGACACATGGGTCGACAAGTCGCTTGAGCTTTACGATTCGATATACAAAAACCACGATCGTATCACAGTGTGCATCGCCGACTACAACGGCTCTGGCACGACAAAAGACTTTGAGCTGTTTAAGAGGGCCTATGAAAAAGCTGGCGTAAGCTGCGTGATTGCAGATTTGACTGAGCTTAAATACGACGAAGAAAACAACGCACTCACATACAACGGCACAAAAATCGATCTTGTCTACAGACGCGCCGTTACAAGCGAAATTATGGAGAAATACGACGAGTCGCTCGACTTCATCAAGGCATATTTAAACGATGCATTCTTGTGTTTGGGTTCGTTTAGATCACAGATTGCACACAACAAGACATTCTTCGAAGTGCTTCACAGAGATGAAGTCAAAAGCTTTTTTGACGAGGACGACCTGATGTTTATCGAAGATCACGTGCCATTTACCGCACGCTTCGAAGGCGACGAAGATTTCTTTGAAGAAATTGTCAAAAACAAAGACGAATACATTTTCAAACCAAATGATCTAAGAGGCGCAAGGGGCGTTTTTGTGGGACGCGAGTTCACCGAAGATGAGTTTAGAACACGCGCACGCGAGGTCTTTAACAACGGTTTTATATATCAAAAATTTGTCGACAAAAAGCTCGTGAAATTTGTAGAGCTTGACGAAAACGGCAACTGGCAAACGGTTGAACGTGCAAATATGATTGGGCTATTTAGCTACATGGAAAATTTCAAGGGCATTTACGCACGCTTTGGCGTTGACAATATAATAGGATCAATCCGAGAATATATTGCAGCGCCGGCATTTAAATACGAATAGAGGTTATTATGAGCGAAGGAGCAATTGTAAGAAACATTGTAAAATCTTATGGCAAGGGCGAAAGCAAAATCTACGCCAACAACGACATTTCTTTTACAATTAACAAAGGAGAGCTTGCGGTAATTGTTGGGCCAAGTGGCGCCGGCAAATCCACAGTTCTAAATATTTTGGGTGGCATGGACAGGCCAGATTCGGGCGAAATCATCGTCGACGGCACCGACATCTCAAAGGCGACCGACCGCGAGCTAACGCTTTACAGACGTTACAAAATCGGTTTTGTGTTCCAGTTTTACAATCTAATAAACAACTTGACCGCAAGGGAAAACGTTGAGCTTGCAAGCCAAATCGCACGCGAGGCGATCCCTGCTGACGAGATTTTAAAAAGCGTCGGGCTTGGCGACAGAATGGACAACTTCCCATCGCAACTTTCAGGTGGCGAACAACAACGCTGCTCAATTGCGCGTGCGCTTGCAAAGCGTCCGTCAATTTTGCTATGCGACGAACCGACAGGTGCGCTCGACTATCATACGGGTAAGCAAATCCTAAAGCTGCTTCAAGACACCGCGCGAAAAACTGGCACAACCGTTGTCATCATCACGCACAACACAGCAATCACACCGATTGCTGACAAGGTAATTGAAATTTGGGACGCAAAAGTAAGACGTATTTACGAAAACGAAAACCCAAAAGACATCGACACGATTGAGTGGTGATTTTATGAAGAAAACAGCTCTTATAAAAGATTTTTTAAGAGAGATAAAAAAGACATTCACAAGATTTTTATCAATCACAATCATGATAATGCTGGGTGTCTTTGTTTTGATTGGATTAAAGGTCACAGGCCCTATGATGAGGGACAACGCAACGCGTCACACAGATGCCCAAAATATGTATGACATCAAGATCATAGGCCCAGTCGGTATTGACGACGAAGACCTACGAGAGATCAAAAAAATTGACGGAGTCGAGACGATATATCCGGGCAAACTGGCTGACTTAAACTGGGCGGACAAAAAAATCAACATTTCGCTCGAGTCGTTAAGCACAGACATCTCAACGCCTGAAGTAATCGAGGGCAGGCTCCCCGAAAAGCCGGGCGAAATTCTGATTGAATACATCGACGCGTTAAAAGACATCAAGCTTGGCGACACGATTGAGTTTTCAAAAGAGGTCGACAAGTTTAAAGACTCAGACGATGACGATTTAAAAACGTACAAATACACCGTCGTCGGCAAATGCGTTTCGACCGACTACATCATGCAAGGCATCAAAGGCGTCAGCATTCAAAGTGGCGCAAGCATTGACACAGTTGGATTTATCACTGACGACAACTTCAACAAAAAAGATTATTCATTCGTCAAAATCAGATTCTCTAATATAATAGGAAAAGACCCAGAGTCAAAATCCTACAACGAATTTGTAAACGCAAAGAAAAACGCCATAAAGGACTTGCTCGAACCGAGAGCAGGCGTAAAACTTGCAGAACTAAAAGACAAGAACAACAAGAAAATCCGCGACGGTGAGGCTGAAATCAATGACGCAAAGGCAAAGATTGCCGACGCTGAGGACAAGTTTAACAAGGCGAAAATCAAACTTGACGACGCAAAGATTACGCTTGATGACGCAAAGGTGAAAATCGAAAACGGCAAACGCGATCTAAGAGTAAACGAAGCTGATGCCAGAAAGAAAATCGCCGACGCGAAGGCGAAAATCGAAGACGGCAAGATAAAGCTTGCCGACGCGAAGGAGCAGCTCAAAAAGCACGACAAAGATTACAACGACGGCCTTAAAGAATATCAAGATGGCGTTAAAAAATACAACGACGCGTTCGATCAAATCGAAGAGAACGAAAGGCGTCTAAACAGCGGCATGCAAGAAGCCGAAGACGGCGCACAAAGTGCAATGCTTGGGCTTGGCATGGCGCGCGAGGGCCTCGGCAAAGTCGAGTCCGCACTCACACAGGTGGACGCGGGCATCAACACCCTCAAAGGCTACGGAGTCTCAAGCCCCGAAATTAATGGCAAAATCGCCGCACTCGAAGGGCAAAAAGCTGCCCTACTCGAGCAAAAAAAGCAAGCAGAGGCAGGCATCGCCAGTGCAAGCTCAGGCTTATCGCAGGCATCAAGTGCAAAGGATGAACTGCAAAGGGGCTTGCGTCAAATCGAAGACGCAAAGGACGAACTTCGCGAAAAGAAAATCGAGCTTGACGACGCTGAAGTCAAATTAAAAGACGCAAAGACAAAGCTCGACGACGCAAAACGCCGACTAGAACGCGAAGAGAAAAACTTAATCGATGGCGAAAACGAATTAAAAGATGCCGAAGCCAAACTCGAAAGCGAGCTTAGAAAAGGCAAAAACAAAATTGCAAACGCAATTATCGACTTCAACAAAGGTCAAGCCGACTATCTTGAAGGCAAGAGCGAATACGAAGAAAAACTCGCCGACTTTAATATTAAGAAGAAAGACGCGCTCGTCGACATCGAAAGCGGCGAGAAAAAAATCGCCGACGCAAAAGACATCTTGCAAAACTTGAGCGAACCGCGTTTTCTTGTAAAGACGCGTAAAGACAACGACGCGCTCTACTTCTTGTACGAATCGAGCCACAACCTCGACATCGTAAGCTGGATATTCCCGCTGTTCTTCTTCTTTATCGCCATACTCGTATCAATCGCAACGATGACGCGCATGGTCGAAGAGGACCGCATTGAAATCGGCACGTACAAATCGCTCGGCTACGGCAGA
>CAMYPV010000078.1 GCA_947293975.1 uncultured Ezakiella sp.
GTATGTATAAGCCTGTTGATCCTGAAGATACAAGTATTTTAAAGGTTAATATTTCAAGCGGAAGTTCTTTGGGGACAGTAGCTTCAACACTATATGATATGGACATAATTAAAAACGGAAGTTTTTTTAAGTCGAGAGTTGAAGAGAGAGGTCTTGAAAAAGAAATTCAATCTGGTGAATTTAATTTGTCAAGATCAATGTCGGTTGATCAAATTATTGATGAGTTAACAACAAAGCCAGATTTGACAGAGACTGTTAAACTTGTTATTCCTGAAGGCTTTGAACGCAAACTAATTGCAGAAAGAATTGAAGAAAAAGGGCTAGGAAGTGCTGATGTTTTTATGGAAATAACATCTGATAAGTCAAAATTTCAAGCTGAGTTTCCATTTTTGGCAAATTTAAATGACGGTCAAAGTCTAGAGGGATTTTTGTTCCCGGCAACTTATGATGTTTCACCACAAGAGGGTGAAGAAAGCATTGTTAGAAAAATGCTATCAGCATTTCAAGCCAGAATGGAAAAGAATTTTAACGAAGGAAGCTATAATGGACTTGATCTTAATCAGATGATAACACTTGCTTCTATTATTGAACGTGAGATTAAGGTTGACGATGAAAGACCAATTGCTGCTTCAGTTTTTTATAATAGAATGAATCAAGGAATGATGCTTCAATCTTGTGCGACAGTTCAATTTGTATTGGGCGAAAGAAAGCCTGTACTATCTGTCGAGGAAACAAAGATTGACTCACCTTATAATACGTATATTAATAAAGGCTTACCACCTACACCAATAGCAAGTCCAGGGATGAAATCCATTTTAGCTGCAATTAATCCAGCACAGACGGATTATCTTTTCTTTGTAAAAACTGGTGAGGATGGTTCGCACACTTTTACAAAGACATTTGAAGAGCATAAGCAAATGAAGAAGGATATGATTAGATGATAGAATTACTTGCCCCAGCTGGCGATTTAAGTAGATTAAAAATTGCAATTGATTATGGTGCAGATGCCGTTTATTTGGGTGGAATAAAATTTGGACTTAGAAAAGGTGCAACTAATTTCACAAAGGAAGAAATGGTTGAAGGAATTGAATACGCGCATAAATTTGGTAAAAAAGTTTATGTAACTCTTAATATTATTCCACACGATGAAGATTTGGTAGGACTAGATGAATATATTAAATTTTTGTCGGCGTCAAAAGTTGATGGAGTTATTGTAAGTGATCCAGGCATTTTGATGAAAGTTAAAGAATTATCTGATATGGAAATTCACATTTCAACACAAGGATCGGTTACAAATGCGCCGACCGCTAATTTTTGGTATCAAATGGGCGCTAGAAGAATTGTGCTTGCGCGTGAACTTGACCTAAATGAAATAAAAAATATAAGACAAAATATTCCGGACGATATGGTTTTGGAAGCCTTTTGTCACGGTGCAATGTGTATGAGTTACTCAGGACGTTGTTTGATTTCAAGCTATATGACGGGTAGAGACCCTAACAGGGGAGATTGTGCTCATCCATGTAGATATAAATACCATCTTGTTGAAGAAAAGAGACCTGGCGAATATTTTCCAATTGAGGAAGTTGATGGCGGCACTTATTTGATGAACAGTCGTGATTTAAAAACAATTGAATTTATTGAAAAATTGATACAGGCTGGAATTTATTCATTAAAAATTGAGGGGAGAATAAAATCGTCTTATTATATTGCAACAATTTTAAGAGCATATCGCTCGGCGATTGATGAGTATTTAAAATCGCCAGATGATTATATATTTAACGAAAAGTATGATGAAGAAATTGAAATGACAAGCCATAGACCATTTACATCTGGATTTTATTTTGGAAATCCTGGTGCAGAGGGTCAATACAATCAAAGTTCAAAATATTTTTCAGAAGCTCAGTACAAGGCAGATGTTGTAGAAGTCAAAGATGGCAGATTATATATTTATTTAAAGAACGGAATTAACGAAGGCGATACGCTTGAAATCATTGGACCAAAGACTACACAAGAGGTTGTTGTAAAAGATCTTAGAGATGAAAAGGGCAAAGGCATTGAAAGAGCAAATGTTCCTAAGAGCGTTTATTCGTTCTTATTTGAAGGCGATGCTAAGGACAATTATTTTGTAAGGAAGGTAGTAAGCAAATGAGAAGACCACTTATAATTGGAATTACAGGAGGTTCTGGAAGCGGTAAGTCTACTGTTGCCAGAAAAATTATCGAAGAAATACCTAGTATTAATGTTGCAGTTTTAAATCAAGATTCTTATTATAAATCACATGATGATTTAAATATGGAAGAGCGTGCAAAACTTAATTATGATCATCCGCTTGCTTTTGATAATGATTTGTTGAGACATCATTTAGAAGCTCTTTTGCGTGGCGAATCAATAGAGGTGCCTGTTTATGATTTTACCGTTCATAATAGGACTGATAAGTTTGTAAAAATAGAGCCGAGGGATATTGTTGTTATTGAAGGCTTATTTATTCTATATGATGAGAGAATTAGAGATTTAATTGATATAAAGGTATTTGTAGATACAGATTCTGATGTTCGAATTATAAGAAGAATTCTAAGAGATATGAAAGAAAGAGGCAGGTCTTTAGACTCTATTATTTTGCAATACATGACTACGGTTAGACCAAGTTATATCAGCTTTGTAGAACCTACAAAGAGATTTGCAGATATAATTGTTCCTGAGGGTGGCGAAAATAAAGTTGCCATCGATCTTTTGTCGTCTAAAATAAAATCGAGTTTGGAGAGAATATGAATATAAAGTTTACACAGAGAATTGTAGACTACAATAGAATTGTCGGAGACGAGGGCCACTTGGATCCGGCTATTTTTGTAGAAAAAAATAAAATAAAAATAGATGAGCTTGTTAATATAAGAGCTGTTGTGTATAAAATTGATGAGATTATTTATGTAGAGTTCTCAGATTTGCCAAAATACGAAGACATACTTTTGATTGAAGATAAATATGGTCCGTTTTTATACAAAACAGTTGTAGGAAAAAAATATAATCTTGAAAATTTAGACGAGATATTGGATGATGCAATAAATATGCGTGCGTCAGATATTCATTTTGAACCAAAAGAAAATGGAATGAGACTTAGATATAGAATTGATGGCAGTTTGGTGCAAATATATTTTCACGAGGGAAATTTTGATAGGATTTCAAATATTATTAAAATTCGTTCAGGCATGGACACCATTAATAAAGAAATACAAGACGGCAGCATGGAATACAAAAATATCAGCATAAGGACAAGTAGCGTGCCTACACAATTTGGCGAAAAAATTGTGCTTAGGTTGCTGAACACGAATCAAGTTGAGCTGGATTTAAAGAAATTGGGCATGCCACAAAAAATTTATGACAGATATATAAAATCCATAAATAAAGAGGGGATAAATCTTGTTGTCGGTCCAACTGGTAGCGGTAAGAATACGACGCTTCATGCGACGTTAAAGCTGTTACCAAAGGATGAGAAAAATATTATTAGCATTGAAGATCCAATTGAATATAGATCAAATGATATTACTCAGCTTGAGGTTGACAATTCGAAGGGGAGAACTTTTAATAAACTTTTAAGAGCTGCTTTAAGACAGGACCCTGATATAATTTATATTGGAGAGATTAGAGACGAAGAGACAGCACAAGTTGCTATGAGATCTGCAATAACAGGACATATTGTTTTTTCGACCCTACACACCAGAAATGACAAGAACACATATGACAGGCTTTTGGACTTAGGCGTTGACGAATATATTTTAAAGACAGCAATTTCGACTATAATAAGCCAAAGACTTGTTAAGACATTGTGCAATGATTGTAAGAAAAGCGATGGAAGCGGTCACTTTGTGGCACATGGATGTGAAAAATGCATTGGTGGTTACAAGGGCAGAATTGGCGTTTTTGAATTGTCAGTTGCTGATGAGGATTCAGATGATTTTAAATTTAAAAAGATAATGACTTATGATGAATCACTCAAAAAACTTTATGACGAGGGCTTAATTGATAAGAAAACATACGAGGAAAACTATGATATATAAATACATCATACACGATGGCAATGGGTATAAGATGGGGCTTACAAGTCAAATAAACGACTCGAATCATTTTGTTATGGCAAGACCGGTTTTTAAATTAAAAAATGAGAAGTATAAATTTTTAAAGGGGCTTGAGATATTAATTTTTCAAGGTATTGATGTTTTTAATTCTTTAAAAGTTTTAAAAAACTCAAATGAGTACAAGTCAGAAAGAAAGATTATTGAAAAAATATATAATAAAATGAATGCTGGAGAGAGTTTTTATAATGCATTAAAAAGCTCGACAGATTTGCCAAAGTATTATTTGACGCTTATAAATGTCGCTGAGTTAAGTGATAGTATTGACGAACCTTTAAAAGAGGCAAATAGAATCAGAGAAAGAAATTTAATGATTAAAAATAAAATTAAAACCGCTATAAGCTATCCAGTATTTTTATTTTTCATATCAGTTATGATGCTAATAGTAATGAGTACGGTAGTATTGCCGATGTTTCAAACAATGTTTGACAGTTTTAAAGCAGAGCTTCCGTTAATAACAAAAATCGCAATGAATCTTGGAATGTTTTTTTCTAAATATCTGGTAACTACAATTGTAGTTATATTTCTATTGACTCTATTATTCAATTTGATGAGATATTTTTCGATTGATCTATATTTATTTGCCGAGAGATTTAAATACAAGTATTCGATATTTAGAAAGATTAGGCAGGAGAGTTTTTATGAATTTTTCTTCAAAAATTTTTCCATTTTGTATAATCGAACAGAAAACACATCTGATACTATTAAAAATATCGCAAGAGCGGAGGAGAATTTGTTTTTGCGAATGAATTTGTTGGAGCTTGACAGAGGTATCAGTACTGGTGAAAATTTTGT
>CAMYPV010000079.1 GCA_947293975.1 uncultured Ezakiella sp.
ATAACTTTTTCTTACAAAAGGAGCGAGAATTCTATCAATACCATTTATACTTTGTCCGCCATATTGTCCACTTGCAACTTGTGCAATAATTTGAGTTGTTACTGTACAAGCAACTTGAAAGCTCTTTGGACTGTCAATTTTTTTGCCATTAATGACAGTGCCATTTGTAAGCATGTCTTCCAAATTAATAAGGCAGCAGTTGAACATTGGCTGAATAATATAATCCATATCGTGGAAGTGAATTGCACCTGAGTCGTGTGCCATAACAATATCTGTTGGCATAATGATGCGGCGTGCAATATCTTTTGAAACTTCGCCCGCAATTAAATCGCGTTGTGTTGAAACAATTTTTGCGTCTTTGTTAGAATTTTCATCCATAACACTTGCATTTGAACGATTTAAAATGCCTACAACTTCTTCGTCAATCGTATTTATTTGACGCTTAAATGCTTGAACAGATCTGTAGCTTTCATAAGCTTTTGCAGTTGCAAGATTATTGTATTGAACCAATTTGTAATAAACTTGCTCTTCAATTCCATGAATTGTCATTGGCTCTTTTATAACACGAGCAAAATCCTCAATTTCAGTTGCAATTTTTTCTGCCTGACCTTCTTCATAAACACCAGAAGAAGAATGCATTGCTTTTTCAATCGCAACAACAATTTTATTCTTATCAAATTCGACGCATTCGCCAGTACGCTTTATAACCTTCACTTCTTACTCCTTTCATAACAGAAATATATCACAATATGTTGTGTTGTTTTAAAATCAAATTTGCCTTTGTCAGCAAATGTATTGTACCATTTTAAAAAATATAAATCAAGTACTTTTTAGCGTTTTTAAAATAAAAATACACAATATATTGTGTATTTTTAGCTTTCTAAATGATAAGATGCGATTGTAAAGCCATCTTTTAAGTATAAAAAACAATTGTTAAGTTTTCTACATATTGTGATTATAAAAAATTAATTTTTGAAACAAAAAAGAGACTCTCTCGAGTCTCTAAGTTTAAAATTATTTTCCACCGCCAGGTGTGTTTATTGATTTGCCTTCGAAGATATGAACTGCATCCATAAATAATTCTGAAATTGTTGGGTGTGCGTAAATCATATCTGACAATCCTTCTGTGCCAATTCCATTGTTCATTGCAATTGCTGCGAAGTGAATCAAATAGTCTGCATCTGCTCCGACAATGTGGCAACCCAAAATCTTTTTGTGATCTGGTGTAGCGAGAATTTTTATAAAGCCTTCTGTTTCTCCAGCTGATAGAGCTTTTGAATTTGATGCGTACAAGAATTTGGACTTATCATATTCAACGCCAGCGTCTTTTAATTCTTCTTCTGTTTTACCAATCATTGCAACTTCTGGAATACTAAATACAACTGAAGGTACTAAAGATAAATCAGTCTTTGGTTCTAAGCCTGACAATCTTTCAACAAGACTTATACCTTGAGCACTTGCAAGGTGAGCAAGTTGTGTATTCTTATATACAACGTCACCGATTGCATAAATATTTTCTGCAGTTGTTTTTAGATTTTCATCTACAACAACTCCGCCACGTTCTAATTTTACACCAGCTGCTTCTGCGTTTAAGCCATCTGTGTTACAATCTCTACCCATTGCTACAAGTACATATTCTGCATGATATTCAACTGTATCTTCTTTGCCAGTTTTCTTGGTAGTAACTTTTAGCATGTCGCCATCTTTTTCAATTTTTTGAGCTCTTTGTTTGGTTGCAAATTTAAGATTCTCATTTTTCAACACCGAACCCAATCTCTTTTGAATTTCGCCGTCAGCAACTTTTAAAATATTATTTCCCATAACAGTTATTTCTGTGCCAAAACGTGAATAAATACTTGCAAACTCAAGCCCAATTACGCCTGTGCCGATAACTATCATTGACTTCGGAATTTCTTTTAGATTTAATAAATCAGTTGATGACAAAACTTTATCCAAATCTGAGCCTGGTAAATTCTTTTGATCTTTTGAACCAGTTGCAATAATAATTGCATCTCCTGTAAATTCCTTTACGCCTTCTTCAGTTTTAACTTGAACGGTCTTGTTGTCTTTAAAACTTGCAAATCCACGAACATATTCAAGATTTTTGTAGCCAGAGAACAAGAACTCAATACCTTTTCTTAATTGATCAATAACTTCCGCCTTACGATTGTAAATTACATCTTCATCTAAGCTGTAGCCATCAACTTTGATGCCAAACTTTTCTGATTCCTTGATTGCTCCGTAGGTTTGTGCAATTTTTACCAAAGTTTTTGTAGGAATACAACCAACATTTAAACATGTTCCTCCAGTGTGTCCTTTTTCAATTAACACAACTTCGTTTCCCAACTGAGCTGCTCTAATTGCCGCTTCATAACCGCCAGGACCTGCTCCAATGATAATTAACTTCATAATACCTCCTATTTGTGTGCTGTTTCGTTTAATTTTTCCTTAAGCTTTTGTTTTTCTGCGCTTAACTCCTTGCTTGTATCTTCTAACATTTCTGCATGATAAGAACTTCTTACAAATGGACCTGCACTAACTGATCTAAATCCCATTTCAATACCAATTTTCTTATATCTTTCAAATTGGTCAGGATGTACATACTCCTTAACTTCAATATGATGTCTTGATGGTTGTAGATATTGACCAATAGTAAGCATGTCGCAATCAACCTCTCTAAGCCTTCTCATAAGATTTACAACCATCTCTTCAGTTTCGCCAAAGCCCACCATCATTCCTGATTTTGTGATGAATCCTTTTTCCTTTGCATAACGTAAAACCTCTAAGCTCATATCCAAATCACATTGTGGACAAATATAATCAAAATATTCTTCAACAACTTCAACGTTGTGATTAATAATATCTGGTTTTTCCGCAAAAATAACATCCAAAAGATCTTTTCTGCCATGCATATCCGGAATCAAAAGCTCAATTGTCGTACCTGGACTAACTCTTTTAATTTCACGAGTAACTGCCGCAAAATGATAAGCACCGTAGTCGTCTTTTAAATCATCTCTATCAACAGATGTAATTACAGCGTGCTTTAAGCCAAATCTTTTGACAGCTTCCGCCAGTTTAAATGGTTCCATAGGATCAAGTGCTTCAGGCTTTTTGGTTGTAACATTACAAAACTTACAATTTCTTGTGCAGTTTTTGCCAAGAATCATAAAGGTTGCCGTACGCCTTGCATAACACTCCATTTTGTTTGGACAATTTGCCTCTTCACAAACAGTGTTTAGATGAAAATCGCCAAGTGTATGTTCAACTGTATTTGAATTATGATTTCCCTGAAGCTTTACCTTTAGCCATTCGGGTTTTCTAATTGCCATAAAATCACTCCTTAATCGCTTTTAAAATATCGTTAACAAAAAATTCGTTTTTAAAACCTAAAACATAATTTTCTATATCAAAATTTTTAACTTTAAATTCTTCTATACTTATACCCTTAAGCGATTTTAAAAATTCATTAACGTCCTTTTCTTCGAAAAAGTCTCCAGCAATTTTTATCTTCTTTATTTTATCTCCATCAAGTTCAACAAAATATTCAACCAATCCAAAAGGATATTTAACAGCATAATAATGCTTTGCAGAAAGCATCTCTTCGCTGCCATTTAATTCTGGGAAATCTTTTAAATATTTATCTGCCCCTTCAATTTCAACTTCATTTGGTAATCTAAACTCCTTAATATTATGAAACTCAATAATATTATCACGGATATAGTTTATAAACTCATTAACATCCATATCAACCATGGCACCAATCTGACCGATTCTAGACGAAACTGATTTCACAGATTTATCTACAAATTTAATATCACGATTTTTAATGCTTCCCTTTAAAAGTTCAAGATCTGCACCAAATAATAAAGTTCCATGATGAATAATTCTGTCACGCCATTTGTACTGAGCGTTTCCGCTGACTTTTTTGCCATCGATCAAGATGTCGTTGCGTCCAGTAAATTCCGCGTTGAGTCCCAGCTTTTTTAAGGCCTCAACAACTGGGCGTGCAAAAGTTTGAAACGAATTAGCTTCGCCAGTATTTTTTGTAATAAAAGAATACTGACAATTATTTAAATCACAGTATACAGTTCCGCCGCCAGACAATCTTCTTACAATATGAACATTGTTATTATTTGTAAAATCAGTATCCACCTCTAGCTTTAAATTTTGATTGCGTCCAATTAAAATCGTCGGCTCGTTTTGCCAAATCATAAATACCGATTCATCTGTATCTTTCAAAAAATATTCTTCAAGTGCATGATTAAAACTTGGATCAACACTTTTATTTTCAATATAAATCATCATATCACCCACATTTATTATATCATATTTTAATAGTATTTAACATTAAAAAAACGACTTACATCAGTCGCTTTTTAAAAATCTGAAATCATAATTATACTTATAAAAAAAGTATAAATTAAAAAAGTATAAATTAAATATGCAGAAAATAATGTTGAATATATCGTAAGAATCCAATCCAACACTCTCATTTGCTTATAGTTCTTAAATATTTTTCTTACATGCAAAAATATTATATAGAAAGAAAAAACAATCATAAACAAACTTGCAAATATTATGATATATCTCCTTAATATAGAATCAATTCTAAAATTAAGAAGCTCGTATTTAAACATAAAATAACTAGCAACAAGAAGCGCCTGTATTAAAGAGAGTTTATATCTCCTAGTGTCTGTAATCGTATTCATCTATCCCCCATAATCCTATAT
>CAMYPV010000080.1 GCA_947293975.1 uncultured Ezakiella sp.
TTCAGTAACCGGTTTGAATAACAAATGCCTTAAACCTAAGAAAAGTAACAATGTTGTTATTAACGTTACAGAAAAATTAAGAAGATCGGGAAATACATTAATTGTAATATCCATATCTATCTTATAATCCTAAATTATAAACCAGCTAATAATGGTCTTACGAACATTAAAATTAGAGCAACAACCAATGAATAGATACCTGTTGTTTCAGCAACAGCTTGACCTAAAAGCATTGTTTGCATAATATCACTTTTTGCCTCAGGTTGTCTTCCTACTGCTTCAGCACCTTTACCAGCTGCAAATCCTTGTCCAATACCAGGTCCTAGACCAGCAATCATTGCTAAGCCAATACCAATAGCTGAGCATCCTAAAACAAAAGCTTCATTTGAAATTCCATTCATAATAATTCTCCTTTCAATACTATTCTTGTGGGAAAGCATTTCCAATATAAACCATTGTTAACATTGTAAAAATAAATGCTTGTAATAACCCTGAAAATACATCAAAGTATGCGTGTAAAATTGCACTTAGCGGCACAAGAGCTATACTAATATGACTAAGTGCTGAGTGTACTAAATCCATAATAATCATACCACTTAAAATATTACCAAATAAACGGAAACTTAAGCTGATAGGTGTTGCTATTTCGCCCATCAAATTAATCGGAAATAATACAGGCATTGGATCAAAATATCCCTTTAAATAACTTCCTATGCCAGATGTTTTTATGCTGAAAAAATGTATCTGTACAAATGTTAACATAGCAAGTGTAACAGTAACATTATAATCACTTGTTGGTGGAGTGAGACCAAGTAATCCTAATAGATTTGCAAAAACTAGGAATAATAAAATGGTTCCCATATAAGGTACAAATCCCCTTCTGGCTTTGCCCATCGTTTGATCAACAAGTGATGTAACAGCTTCTACAAATATTTCCATTATATGCAAAAGCCCGCTAGGTTTTTTCGTTGGATCAGCTTTTTGAGCTGCTCTTTTTACAAAATAACCCAATATTAAAAGTGCTATCGCAACTAATACGGCATTAAATACAGAGTCGTGTAAGTGGTATTGACTTCCGCCAATGTTAAAAAATATTCCTTTTTCCACTAAATCCTCCTCTCAATGCTTATTTTATTTTAAAGTAGCGTAAATAACTGCTTTAATTGTGTGCATTCTATTTTCTGCTTCGTCAAAAACTTTGCTTCTGGATGATTCAAAAACTTCGTTTGTAACTTCCATTTCTTTTAAACCAAATTTTTCGTGAATATCTTGGCCAATAGTTGTCTTTAAATCGTGGAAACTTGGTAAACAATGCATGAAAATTGCATTTTCATCTGCATTAGCCATTGCTTCTTTATTTACTTGATATGGTTTTAAAAGTCTAATTCTTTCTTCCCATACATCATCTGGTTCGCCCATTGATACCCAAATATCAGTATATAATACGTGAGCACCTTTTGTACCTTCTTTAACATCTTCTGTTAAAGTGATTTTTGAACCTGTTTCCTTAGCAATTTTCTTTGCTTCTTCAACTAGCCACTCTTCTGGGAATAAGTGAGACGGTGCACAAGCTGTAAAATTTACACCCATTTTTGCACATGCAATCATTAATGAATTAGCTACATTGTTTCTTGCATCTCCCATATAGGTAAAGTTAATACCTTTTAAATAGCCAAAATTTTCCTCGATTGTTAATAAATCAGCTATCATTTGTGTTGGGTGGAATAAATCTGTTAATCCATTATATACAGGAACCCCAGCATAATCACTTAATGTTTGAACCAAATCTTGTGAAAAACCACGATATTCGATTGCATCATATAATCTACCTAAAACTCTTGCAGTATCTTCAATAGATTCTTTCTTTCCCATTTGTGAACTGCCTGGGTCTAAGTAAGTAACTCCCATTCCTAAATCATATCCTGCAACTTCGAATGAGCAGCGTGTTCTTGTAGATGTTTTTTCAAACAGTAGTACCATGTTTTTACCTGTTAAGTATTTATGTTCTACTCCATTCATCTTCATGTTTTTGAAATTTTTGCTTAGATCAAGCAAATATCTGATTTCTTGACTAGAAAAATCTAGTAATTTTAGGAAACTTCTTCCTCTTAAATTTACTCCCATTATTTCACTCCTTTGTCTAATTAATGGTTTTATTCCATCAACTTATATGATATAATATAAATAAGAAAAATGCAAGTAAAACGAGGTGGAATATGAAGTATTTAAAATATCTAACACTAATCACTCAGCTAGGATTAGATATGATTTCGGCCATATTGTTAGGATGTTTTATTGGCTACATTTTAGATAAAATTTTTAAAATAAATAGCGGGATTTTTTTCACAATATTTATGATATTAGGAATTATTTCAGGTTTTTATAATATGTACAAAAATATGAATAGAATAATTAAAGAAAAAGATGAAATAAAAAAAGAGGTCGATAAAGATGAATAGCTTTGTAAATAGATATATAAAATTCTCTATTGTTATAGCAATCATAGTATCGCCTCTATTGTTATTTTTTAATAATTTCAAAAATTTAATAGCTGGATTGTTTTTTGGCCTTGCAATACGCCTATTGTTATTCAAAGTTTCTGCAATCGACCTAGACAAAACATTGAGCATGACTGTTGAAAGAGCAAAAAGATTTGGCAGATTAAATTACTTTAAAAGATTTTTATTCTATGCAGCAGCACTCTCCGTTTCAGCAAAGTCGCCATATCTAAATATTTATACTTGTGCAATTGGTCTCGTAATTTTATCTTGGTCAATTCATCTATTAAATATTATTGACATCTATAAATCTAATAAATCCAATCAAAATTGATTCTAGCAGTACTTTAGGATCATTTTTTTTGCTCTTAATTATAATATCAGCATTTTTAATTAAATCTAATCCATTTTTTAATTCATCAAGATTAAATCTTGATATACCTGACTTTATTTTCTTATACTCAAAATTAGATATGCCAATTTTTTTTGTAGCTTCATAATCACTCATGTTCAAGCTTTTATATACTTTACTCATATTTGTGATATGCCTTGATATCATATATAAAATTTTAACCGGCTCTTCATTTGTTGTAAACAATCTACCCAGCTGCAATATGGCCTCAGTTTCATTTTTATTTGTAATTGCATCTGTCAATTTAAAAATATTTGAACTGGGACTTTTACTTGTTATTTCTTCGATATCACTGACAGTTATCATATCTTTGTCAATAGAATATAATTTATTTAACTCACCATCAACAAAGTATAGAGAGTTATTTGAATTATCTTTTGTATAATTTATGTGAAGTAAAAAAAGTTCCAAAGCATCTTCTTCAATTTTTAATTTAGCCTGATCAATTTTTCTCTTAACCCAGTTTTTTAATTGAGCTTCAGTTACCGTATCGAAACTAACTATGTGATCGTTTTTCATTAATTTCTTATAGAAATTCGTTGATTTATTTATATCTCCAGGGCATATTAAAAAAATAATTATTGATGTAGATCCAAGGTCAATAAGTTCTTCCATCTTGGAGCCAAGTTCTTTTATTTGATTATCAGACAAATCCTTAACAACAGTTAATCTTTTTTCCGACATTAAAGGTAATTGATAACATGATTCCATAATATCATTTATCGATGATTTAGATGCGTCAATGAGTCTATAATTCATGCTCTCAAGATTTTTTGGTATATATTTATTTTTAAGAGATTCTATCGTGTTGTCAGCAAGATATAACTCCTCACCCACAAATGCATATGGACCTTCAATCATATTATTTTTTATCCTGTTTAAAAAGACTGTATATTCCATATCTCCTCCTTGTAAAGAACTATAAATAAAGAAAATATAAATTGGATATAAATTAAAAATACAGTGTAAATATCATAGTTTAAATATCTGTAAAATTTAAGACTATTTAAATCCAATGTTATAAGACCATCTTGATCTGTTCTATAAATATTATAATTTCGATCTTGATATCTTTTTATTACCTCAAAGTTGGGATGCCCAAACTTATTATTTCTGCCAACGCTTATAACAACATTTTTCGGATCAATTTTATCAAGAAAAATATCTGTAGACGAAGATCTTGAACCGTGATGTGGCGATTTTAAAATAAATGTCTTAGGCGAATTATCAACAACGGATTCTTCTCCATCAACTTCTATATCGCCGCAAAAATATATCAAATTTTTATCGTTCTTTCTTAAAACACAAACAAGTGACCTATCATTTTCTGAAGTTAAATTTTTATTTCCTGGTATTAATTTTAGAGAATATTCCTTATTTATTTTAAGCAATGCATCTTCTTTTAAAATTTGGTAATTTAAATTTTTAATCCTTTCTGATAAATCTTCACTTTCAGAACCTTCATAAGCATGATTTGTAAACAGCCTATTAATTTTTATACTATCACTCATTTCTGTAAAACCACCAACGTGATCATAATCAAAGTGTGTTATAATTCCAAAATCAATTTTACGTCTACCTGTCTTAATTAAATAAGGCTCAACAATCTTACTACCAACAAAATTTCTGTTAAATGGATTCCCGCCAGAATCTATTAATATTTTCTTATTTCCAATACTTATAAGAGCTGCATCACCCTGTCCAACATCTAAAAATTCTACTCTATTATTATTTTTGAAGTTTAATGGATTTGGTACAGATAGTATTACTGTCTCTTATACACATCTCCGAGCCCACGAGACCGTTATTCTAATCT
>CAMYPV010000081.1 GCA_947293975.1 uncultured Ezakiella sp.
ATTCAGTACTATCCTTTCATTCTCAATAGATTTAAATATATTATTTAAATTGGATTCAATTTTATCATTTATAGAATAGATTATATCTCTTAAATTAGGAGTTATAACTTCAGCTGCGGCTGTAGGAGTTGCAGCTCTGAGGTCGGCTACAAAATCAGTAATCAAAAAATCTGGTTCATGTCCAATAGCAGAAACAGTGGGGTGTATTGATTCAGCAAGTTTTCTAGCAATTTTTTCATTATTAAAAACTGCTAATTCATCATAACTTCCGCCACCTCTTGTCAAAACAACTATATCCATATCAAGATTATTAAAGAAATCAATTGCACGACATACTTCGTTTACTGTTTCAATACCTTGAACATGCACAGGATATAAATACACGTTTGCAATAGGAAATCTCCTCTTTATTACAGACGTGAAATCTCTAATAGCAGCCCCAGTCGGCGAAGTTATTAGACCAATTTTTTTAGGATATAAAGGCATTTGTCTTTTAGTTAATTCGAACAAACCCTCTTTTTCTAATGATTGCTTTAATTCTAAGAATTTAATATATAAATCGCCTAGACCTTCAACTTTTACATTTGAAGCAATAAATTGATATTGACCAGACTTTTCATATACGTCTATCCTACCATCTAATACTACATTGTCCCCTTCCTTAAATGGAAGCTCGGTATATTTACTGGTAATATTAAAAAATACGCATCTTATTCTTGCGTCTTCATCTTTCAATTCAAAATACAAATGGCCATTTTTTGATGGCTCCTTAAAAGCACAGACCTCTCCTTCAAGAGATACTGATTTTAAATTAATATCTGATGATAAAATATTTTTAATATAATTATTTATAGCTGAAACACTAAACTCAATCATTGATACTCCTAGAGATTTTACCTAACAGTGAATTAATGATTTTATATGAATCACTATCTGAATATTCTTTTGAAATTTCAACAGCTTCGTTTATTGATACGCTTGTTGGAATATTCAAAAATTTTATTTCAGTCAACGAAGCTCTTATTATACATTTATCAATAATAGGTATCCTATTGAATTTATAATTTTTTGACTCGTTATTAATAAGATCTTCAATGTATTCCATATTATCAATATATTCTAAAAGCAGTTCGTATAAATATGATAAATCTTCTTTTTTCAATTCATAAAAATCTACATAATTATTTATCTCTTCTTCAGTGAAAGAATTGTTAACATGCATTAAATAGAGTATTTTAACAGCTTCTTCTCTTTGTTTTTTACGATTTTCTTTATACATGATTTATTCATCCATATCTTAAAAAAAGCCCATATTAATGGGCCTTTTAAGCATTCGCTCTTTCTTTAGAATTTTTATCTGTGTTTAGGCCAGATACCAAAACATTAACCTTGTTTACAACCAAATTGGTCATAGATTCGATGGAATTCTTTACATTTTTTTGGATTTTTATACAAACAGATTCAATATCAACCCCATATTCTAATTCAACAGAAATGTCTAAATCTATATTATTATCATCAACATTGACTTTAACACCTTGACTTTGTTTGTTAGAAAAAATATCCGTAAAAGTTTCCGTTACTGTTCTTACAGTTTTTGAAACGCCATCAATTTCTTCAGTTGCAAGCTTTGCAATGTTTGCAATAACATTTTCTGAAATAGTAACATTCCCTTGAACAATATTATTATTTTCGTTTTTGTTCATAATTCCTCCAAAATTTTATTCTTCGTCGTCCTCGTCCTCTAATTCATCACAACAACATCCGCAATCACAGTCGTCTTCATCCCAATCATATTCATCCCAATCGTCGTCATCTTCAAGGAAGTTTTCAAGATCTGCTAAATCATCATCAAGCATTTCAACATAATCATCGAGCCTTTGAAAATCAGAATTTAAAAAATCAACTTCATCTGCAATATCTTCTAAGCAGTCTAAAATTTCAACAACAATTTTTTCAAGATTACCATTGTTGCCATCTAATCCATATCCTTCAGCTAATCCCTTTAAATAAGAAACTTTTTTATTAATCATAATTCCCTCCTCATTAAACTCTTGATAAATATTCGCCTGTTCTTGTATCAATCTTTAAAATATCACCGTTATCTACAAATAATGGAACTTGTAGGGTGAACCCTGTCTCAACAGTTGCTGGTTTTGAAGCTGATCCTGATGTATCGCCTTTTAACCCTGGCTCTGTATGAGTAACTTTCAATTCAACAAAGTTTGGTGCCAAAACTTCAAATGGTTTACCGTCAAAGAAACGAATTGTAGCTGTATCATTTTCTCTCATAAATTGCATTGCTTCTTCTACCGCATCGCGAGCAATAGGAATTTGCTCATATGTTTCATTATCCATAAAGTAGAATAACTCACCATCATTATATAAGTATTGCATTTCTTTTGTTTGAATATTTGCTTTTTCATATCTGTCAGAAGGGTTGAAGTTCAACTCTCTAATTCCACCCTTTACAACATTTTTAATTTTTGTGCTTACGAAAGCAGCGCCTTTGCCTGGCTTAACGTGTTGGAAGTCTAAAACTTGCCACACTTCTCCATCCATAACAAAGGTAACTCCTTTTCTGAATTCACTTGCTGATATCATAATAACCTCCCATATCTATTAAGTCAATTTTAACATATTTCATTAAAATAATCAATTATCTTTTAAAGTTTTTTATTCTCAAATTTATAATCGAATCAAACATAGCTAAGTATTTATTTTTAACCTTAAAATTATTATCATTAACTTTTCCAATGCCATCCATTACATACGAATTTCCATCAATCATAATGCGTCCTTCACCGCTTATATTGTTTGCATATATGTTCCCATTTTTTATAAATATACATCCATTAAAAGAAATGTCATCTAAATATATATCGCCGTTATTTATAATAAATAATCTACTAAAATTAATCTTGCCAGTAGTAATAAATTTTATATTGCTAATCTGATTTGATGATATTATCGCAATTTTATCGTAATTCTCAATCTCTTCGACAAGAGTTTCATCTTTAAAAATCTTTAAATCATCATCAAATACAAATTTATAATCTCCACCGTCTACTTTTATTATACTATCTACATCATCTTTGTATTTAAGTTCAGTTTGTGAAAATATTTTATTAATGACATCTTCGACATCTTTTTTATATTTTTGATCGATTGTATTATCAATTATTTTCTCTTTAACTTCAAATACACTTGGTAGACTTATAATGTTAAAATAACCTGAATATTTTGAATCATCAGTCTCCTTCCTAATGTCAAGGTTAAATTTATCATCATTAATTGTGATGTATTGAATGTATATACCATCTGATAAAATATCCTTTGGTTTAAATCCTGAATATGGCAATGACTCAACTTTGTTATAATATATAGAATTTTGTATATTATTTTTGTGTTCAGCAATATAATATAATGCATAAGAATATATTTCTTGTTCAGCGGCGAACTTTCTTTTGTTTAGTACCAAAGACTTATTATCCTCGTAAATGTTTGAGAGTCTAAATGTAATAATGACTGATATTAATAGAAATAAACATATTACCCAAATTATAAAAGATCCGTTTTTCTTTTTATTCATCTAAATCTCCCGTAAAAATAGTTTTTAAAGATTCATTTCCATACATATCCTTGATAGAAAATTTGACAGTATTATCAAATTTTTCAATGTTAAATTCCTCTACATCATCTAATATAGAATTACCACTAGAAAACATTTGATAAGTGATAACTTTAGCTTCGTATTTATTATTATATGCCTTATAGCACAGTTTTTTATCTTTTAGCTCAAAAAAGAAATAATTGTAGTTTTGAGGTCTTTTTGTTACGTATTTAAAGACCATTAAATCATGAGGCGAATAGCTTTTAGATGATTTAACAATTTGTATACCATCAATATTTTTTAATTTATTTTCTATAAATAAACTTGCATCATCAAGATATCTCTTTTGTTCGACTTTTTTTAATTTTTCATTTTTATCAGATAATAATCTATCCTTATATTGGATTAGGGCTAGCATAATAAATGATAATATAATTATAGAAATTATTACTTCTAATAATGTAAACGCACTTTTATTTTTTGTATATTGAAAATTCAACTTCAATTTTACAATCACCTTTCTTAGCAGTATATTTATATGTTTCGATATTTTCTAATGAAGCTATCTTATCAACTTGAGAGTCCTCATCTAAATCAATAATATTATTAGTGGCCTGGCATTTATAAATATACTCTTTAGCTTTATCCAGTAAATATTGATTATTGTAATAATTTTCAGTCTTGTTTAGTATATTTCTTTGCGTGTAAATTATACTTGTCATCATTATAGATATAAAAACTAGGACTATTAATACCTCTAATAGGGAGAAGCCTTTTTTCTTATCTACATGTTGATGAATTTTTGTCTTTAACATTAACTCTAAACCTCGCTATAACAGGTGGAAAAATAATATCGTAATCCTTATATACACCAGATAAGTGAAATAC
>CAMYPV010000082.1 GCA_947293975.1 uncultured Ezakiella sp.
TGCCAGAAGAAGTTAAAAAGCAAGCCTTGGACTTTTTTGTTCCAGCCTACAAGTCCTTCTCTAAGCAAAAGATGAATGACGTGGTCAAGATTGACTCCAGTCTAATGGCCATGCAGCTCATGCTGGTCGCACGTGCCCACGGTTACGACACAAACGCCATAGGAGGTTTTGAAGAAGACAAACTCGCTGCGGCATTTGACTTAGACCCAGAAAGATATGTCCCAGTCATGATTCTTGCCATAGGCGAATCCGACTACGATCACCACGAATCATTCAGATTGGATGTTTCGGACATTACAAAATTTGCATAAAAACATAAAAAAACTGGACCTATATAAGTCCAGTTTTTATATACATAATTTTATTAATAATATTATTTTTCTAAGAATTCTAGCGCGTCTCGATAGACAGTTTCTTTATCTGTTTCGCATAGAATTTCGTGTTTCATATGGTCGTATGTCTTGGAGGAGATGTTTTGGTAGCCCAGAGTTTTTAAAAAATTTAGGCTGGACTCAACTCCTTTTTCGCCTCTGGTTATAATGTCATCTTCACCGACCATGTTATAGATTTCTAGGTCGGGATTTTGGCATTTGTATTTGGATTTTTTGCCGAGCATTTTATTTAGTTCAATCAGGGCTCTTGAATATCCGAGCCTAAATTTAAAAATCCTAAGTGGATCATTTTCTTTGTAGGAAATATTTTCTTTATTGTAGCTGATAAAATCTAAGCTCTTTACACTCACAAATCCATTGATCAGTATGCTCTCAGATTTTTCGCCCAAGTAAAAGCAAAGTATGTTTGCAAAAAATACGCCCAGCCAAGACATTTTGTTTGCAGGCACAGTCCCCATGACGATTAACTTGTCCAAGAGTTCGTCGTCGTCTCTTAAAATTAATCTAGCAATCATTGATCCCATAGAGTGACCCAGCATGCAATATTTTAAATCGGGATAAGTCTCTTTAATATATCGGGCAATCATAAGCTCATCGTCGACTAACTCTTGACCGCGGATCATATAGCCGTTGGGATAAGCAGTTGAAATGGATTTGCCGTGGCCGCGGTGGTCGTCCATTACAACCATGTAGCCGTTTTTATTTAAAAATCTGGCGAATTCCATATAGTTGCCAGTGTGCTCAGCCACACCGTGGACAAGTTGAACAATGCCCTTGGGATTATCACAAGATAAAAGCCTAACAAAAAGATCAAAACCATCAGTGTTGGTCAAATAAAACTCTTCGTAATGCTCCTCTTTTTTAACAGAATACCTTTTAAAAAACTTAGATCCCACATCAAAAGACCGGTATTGTCTACTCTTGATGCAATAATAAATATGAGGGATGAATAAAATTAAAAAAATAATTGCAAGTGCAATATACATATAAACCTCCTAAAAAATTAAATAAAGATAAGTACATATAAGCTTACCCCAAATGAGAAAAGAATTATCAGGGGCAAAGATGTGGTAAGTGGATAAGAAGGCAATAAACAAAACTGTTAATCTTAATAAATGTAGATAAATATAGAAAAAATCTATCGCCTTTTTTATGTGAAACGTGATGCAGAATTATAATAACAAAGGGAGGCGTGAGCCTCCCTGTATTATTTTACCTTATCGATATATTCTTCGTATCCTTCTTCTTTCATTTTGCTTAGTGGAATAAATCTAAGTGATGCGCCATTTATACAGTATCTTACGCCACCTTTATCTTTTGGTCCGTCATTAAACACGTGACCAAGATGAGAGTCTCCTTTTTTGCTTCTTACTTCGATTCTATCCATATTGTATGATTTATCGCTTTTATAATTTATATTTGAATCAATTGGCTTTGTAAATGATGGCCATCCACAGCCTGCATCATATTTATCTTTTGATGAAAATAGCGGTTCACCACTTACTATATCGACGTAAATTCCTTCTTCATCAAAATCATTGTACTCTGATGTAAAAGGTCTTTCAGTACTGTTTTTTTGAGTTACTTCGTATTGTTCTTTTGTTAGCTTTTCTTTTAAATCTGTATCGTTTTTTGTAATTTTATTCTTATTTGATTCCAGAGGTTCGTTTGCTAATGCAATATTTATATGGCAATATCCTCCTGGATTTTTATCCAAATAATCTTGATGATAATCTTCTGCAAGTACAAAATTGTTCAAAGGCTCCACTTCAACTGCAATTTTTTTGTCGTAATTTTCTTGCTGCTGTCTAATTACTTCATCTATTATGATTTTATCGTTTTTATTTGTATAATAGATACCAGTTCTATATTGTCTACCTTTGTCATTACCTTGTTGATTAATTGATGTTGGATCAATTATTCTAAAATAATATTCGAGCAGTTCTTGAAGCGATACAACATCTTGATCGTAAGTTATTTTTACAGTCTCGCTATGATCTGTCTTGTCTAAATCTTCGTAATTGGTGTCATTTGTTTTACCATTTGCATATCCAACATAAGTGTCAATAACTCCAGAAATCTTTTTGAAATAACCCTCAACTCCCCAAAAGCATCCGCCAGCTAGATATATTTCATTTTTGTTTTTCACATTGTCAATGTCTTTAGCCATTGGTTTAATATCATTCGCTTGATTGTTAATGGAATTTTTTTTAAAAAATTTGAAGCTTATAATGATTAAAGCTATTGCTAAAAAACTTATTAAAAATTTATATTTGTTCATTTTATTACCCCCATAATTTTATGGTAAAAATATACCCGCGTATAATTTCATTAAACATATTAAAATAAAAAGGAGCTAATCTACCTTCTGGTAGTTGGCTCCTTCTTGTTCATAGATACCGTCTGGTTCTATTTTGTTTTGAGTTAAAATCTTTTTGATTTGGTCTAAGTCTAGATTCGATTTCCCCGCGAGTCCACATGAGCTTGAGATTGCTCGTGGCACTGGGATTAATCTAAACTCTGGTTCAACTTGCTTTGCCTTTTCTTCTAATAAAAGTGCATCCGTAAGTTGATGAACTGTAATAATAAACATCTAGTCTCCTTTTTGAAGGGCTATTTTTTTGCTGTAATTACTGCCTCTTCGTTTTCTTCTTTTACCGTTACTTTATACCCAGAGTTTTCTAAAAATCTTACAACATTTTCTTTTGAAACCTCAGTATCTGTTAATACTTCGATTTCTTTTTCGTTTTTGTCAACTTCGTTTTTAGTTAATACTACTGGTTCTGGACAACTAAGTCCTCTTGTATCTACAGTTTTCATTAGTTTTCCCTCCTTGCTGTTGCAGCGATAACAAGTGCTACTACAAGTCCGATACATACTGCGATCATTCCGTTAACTGGTACTCCCTTGCCGCTTGCTGCTAATCCAAAGTTGTGGCAGAAAGCTGCACCGACGATTAAACCAAATACTGTGATGGCTGCGTCTGTGTCGCCGTCGCCTGATAGTATTGTTTGTCTAATTGGGCATCCACCAAGTAATACTGATGTAAGTCCAACAAGTGTCATACCTAAGAAGTTCCATACGTGATTGTTGTGTGCAATTGGTTGTTCGATAAATCCAAGATGGAAGTTACCAGCGATAATATTTACCACCATTGCGCCTACAACGATTCCTACAAGTCCAAGTAGTGGACCGAAATCTTTGATTAAGAAAGCATCTCTAAAACCTGCTGCTGTACATAGTCTTGTTCTTTGTAAAATTCCACCAACGATTAAACCAGCTATTAGTGAGATGATGACAGGTGCGTGTACGCTTCCCGGACCTTTTTCACTGAAGAAAATAAATTCAGGTTTAATTAATAGGAAGATTAAAAGAGCAATTGCAATTGCTGGCATAATGTATGCTGCGATTTTTGATTGCTTGTGGCTTCTGCCAAGCGAGAAACCTTTTTTGATAAATACGATACCAACTAAGATACCATATACATATCCAAGTAATCCTACGATTGCATTCAAGTCTCCGCCGCCAATTCTTAATAGCATTCTGAGTGGGCAACCTAAAAATGCTAATGCACCGACCATTAGGAAAAATCCTAATACAAATCTTACAAGTGGGTTGCTGCCGCCACGAGCTTTAAAGTCTTTACCTATAATTGATGATATAAATGCTCCGAGTACAAAGCCCAAAATTTCTGGTCTTAAATATTGTACTACAGCTGCTCTGTGAAGTCCGAGACCGCCTGCAACATCTCTCCAGAAACATGCAACGCATATACCCATGTTTTTAGGGTTGCCATAAACAACTAGCAATCCGCCGATTACGCCTATAATTAGGCCCGCTAGTAATAGCGTTAAATTCCTTTTATTATTTTTCATAATTACCTCCTTAATTAATTATAACCTTTATAAAATATTTTTTCCAATAAAATTTATCTATAACGATTTACCTGCTATAGATAAATTTAATAACACAAATGGATTAGAGATTTTATACTTATAAATTTACATTTTTATGAATAAATATGATATAATAAATACGGACAAGTATTTTAATAGTTGTTATTTCGTTTATAGAATAATGCAATGATATAGGATTATG
>CAMYPV010000083.1 GCA_947293975.1 uncultured Ezakiella sp.
AAAAGCACAATAAAAAAGATTGTAGAGATTGCAAGAAGCAATAAAAAAACTATAGTTATGATAACTCACTCAGATGAAATAGCCAAAGAATTTTCAGATAGAATAATCAAAATTGATGATGGGAGGGTTATATAATGAAAAACATAGAAATATATTCTTTAATAGCGGCTTACTTATATATAATGCTAGCGATTGTAATTTCTAAAGTAACTGGCATTAAAAAAGAAAAGATGATATTTTTGTCAGGCTTTAGGATGACAGTTCAGCTATTATTAATGGCGTATATATTACAATTTGTATTTAAGAATCCAAGTCCCATCTATACGATTATAATTATAATAATCATGGAAGCGTTTGCAATATATAATATATTTAAGCGTACAAATATAAAAACTAGAAATTTTAAAGAATTTATAGCAATTTCTATGTTTACAGGTAGCATAATCTGCATTATATACTTTATCTTTGTAATAATTGCTGTAAAGCCGTGGTACAGTCCCGAATACTTTGTAACACTCGGAGGAATGTTTATTGGAAATACAATGACGGCGCTTACACTTGCGATAAATAATTTTATAGAGAATTTAAAATTAGAAAAGACAAAAATACAAAATGCACTTATGCTTGGTGCGACCCCAAAGGTGGCAATTAGCAAAGTCATCAAATCCTCATTTAATGCTGCGATTATACCCACAATGAACTCGATGCTTGGAATGGGTATAGTATTTTTGCCAGGAATGATGGCAGGTCAAATTATATCAGGACAACCACCATTTGAATCAATAATATATCAAATTACGATAATGCTCGGAGTATTAGGCAGCGTAGTTCTATCGGTATTCATTTTATTCAGTCTATCACAAAGAGTAATATTTAATAAAGATGCTCAACTACAATTGGATGAGCTGAGTTAAGATAACGGATATAGCATCCGTTATTTTTTTGCAATTATAAGGTTATAATTTTTATCTATAGCAAAACATTTGTTATAGATATTTTCAATTGGATTTTTAAAATTATCTGTAATAAAATAAGAGTATAGGAGGTGCGTATGAATTACAACGAAGAAAGATCAAAAAACAATGAAATGTCAAAAGAATTGTACAAAGCATGTCCTGAAATTATGGATAGCTTCATGAACGTACATGCTGAATACTCAAAAGAAAGTACGATTACATTTAAAGAAAAAGAAATGATATCGATTGGTATATCTATTACCATTAAATGCATTCCATGTATGCTTGCACATATTACTAGCTTTAAAAAAGCAGGTGGCACCAGAGAAGAACTTGTAGATGTAATTAAAGCATGTATTCTTATGAATGGAGGACCAGGTACAGCCTATGGTGCAAAGGCACTTAAAATGTACGATGAATTAGATTAATAGTATTAAAGCCATTGAAATAAAAAAGTCTTGGGAAATGGGCCCAAGACTTTTTGCTTTATAAAAAACTACCGACTCTGATGAGCGGTAGTTAAATTTTTATTTTATTAAATTTTGATAGTCCTTTTTTAATATAATTTTTAATGGGTTTTATAGACGTTTCACGTTTAATTTTTTGTGTTTTTGATTTAAAAGAAATAATATAATGTAGCTTAAGATAATTGCAACAAAAACATCTGCAATTACATGCTGTTTTGTGGTAAGTGTTATATAAGGTATTAAAAAATTTAAAGTAGCTATCGAATAAAATTTGTGCTTTCTTGCAAAATTATATGCAATACAAGCAAGCACAACATGAGAAGAGGGCATTGATGATGTAGGCTCGTCCATCATATAAGTTAGCTTCAAAATCTTTTCGGAAAAACTATTTCCGAGCTGTTCCGGTCTAACTGATACGAGAAATGGAAACAATTTATAAGTGATATTGCAAATTACCATCCCAATAGCCAAAGCTCTTAAAAGATCATCAAAGTCTTCGTTAAATCTCATCATGTATACTAATAAAATAATACCGGGGTACCACATATGATAAATAAAAATAGTAAAAGGAATAAGTGGTATATAATCGTCAAGACATAACTTGGGGTCAATTGCATTTGGTAGCATAAAATTTGTCATCAAATAAGTGCTAGTTGCAGTTAACAACACCAAGAAATACATAAAGCGCTTATAGTAAATAAAGTTATCGCCTAAATCTCTTTTTATAAAATTAATTGCTTTTAACATTCATAAAATCCAATATTATCTTTATGGCATCGTTTCGACTTATGTCGTGCAATATATCATGTCTTGCGCCCTCAAACACAGCAAGCCTTGCATTTTTTCCTCTTGCAGCATAAAAGCTTACGAGACTCTTTTGCTTTGAAATGCTGCCACAAAATGGGTCATTGCTGCCTGCCATAAACAACATCTCTAACCCATTAGGAACATAGTGTATAGATGTGTCGTTTTGAATTAACTTTATACCATTTAAAATATCATGATACAAAGAAATTGTCGGTATGCCAGTGTTTAAAGGGTTTTTTCTAAACAAATCTTGCTCGTTTAAATCACTTGATATATAACTATAGCCAGTTTTATCTTTGAATTTTCTGTTTAAAAATTTCAAAACCTTTTCATAAAGTTTTTGAGAACGATAACGAGCTCCGTATTTTGAATTGTAAAAACCGATAATTGTATCCATAAGCCTTATTTTAAAACCGCTAATATATGGCAAACTTCCAATTAAAATTGCGCCGTTAATATCTTCGCCATATTTAAATAAAAATGTTCTTACAAGTAGTGATCCAACGCCAACACCTAAAACATAGCGTGGAGCAGTGCTGTTATTTTTTAAATATTCGTTTACAATGTGTATGTCATCTGTGCAATTGTTCCAACCATTGTGTTCGCCAAAATACAACAAATCTTCGGCATTATTAACAGCCTTATTATGACCACGATTGTCCATAATTACGGTTGTAACGCCATTTGATGATAGCTCGCTCATAATGTCAAAATATCTGCTCGAGTTATCGATAGAATCGTGAACAATTTGAAGCACAGCTTTTTCATTTTCAGCACGTTTAATATATAGCGGTATTTTGTGACCGTCATTCGCATCGATTAAAATATTATCCATTGAATTCCTTTCCTTACTTTATTTTATTTCTAATATATATTATAATATAAAATAGTTAATGAGTCAAAGATAAAAGGATGTGATCAAATGAAAATTGAGGTATGTGTAGATTCTTTAGAGTCTGCATTGATAGCTATAGAAGCAGGTGCTGATCAAGTTGAGCTTGTAAGTTTAACAAGTGTTGGCGGCGTAACACCCTCGTACGGATTAACTGAGGCTGTATTAAAAAGAGGCATTAAGACAATGGCAATGGTAAGACCAAGAGCTGCTGGCTTTTGTTATTCAAAATACGACAGAGAAGTTATGTTAAATGATGTTAAGAACTTCAGAGAAATGGGTACAAATGGTGTTGTATTCGGTGCGCTTAATTTTGATGGATCAATTGATTATGATTTTACAAACGAACTTGTAAAGGCTGCTGGCAATATGGAAGTGGTATTTCACAGAGCCTTTGAAGTTGTAAAGGATAAGATAAAATCTGCAAAAATGTTAAAAGACATTGGTGTCGACAGAATACTAACCAAGGGTGGAAATTCATTGATAGATGGCGAGGCGATTATTGCTGAACTTTTAAATTCAGATGCACCTGAAATAATTTCGGGCGGTGTTAGATTTAACACTATTGATATTATAAAAAGACTCGGCTTAAAATATGTACACATTTCTTCAAACAAAGAAATTAAAGATCCTTCAACATCAGGTAGTGGAATTTATTTTGGACAAAAAAATGATCCATCTGACGAAATTTACACAGTAGCAGATTTAGAATATTTAACAGAAATAATTAGTAAATTGAGGGGAGAATAATAATGAAATTTGAATATTATGGTGAAGATAGCGATATCATTGATGAAGATTTGATAGGAAATCCAAGGCATGATCTTGCGATTGTAGGCTTTATAATCTCATCGATATCGGTAATACTTGTCGTTACAAAACTAAGTGGATTTTTGGCGGCTGCATCGGGACTATTTGGAACTATTGTGTCGTTAAGAGCGCTTAGTTATAATAGAAAGAGTTATATAGCAAGAGCAGGCTTAATCATAGGACTTATAGGTATGGTTATAGGAGCATTGCTATTTGTTTCATGTATTTCATGCACTGCATGTACATTGAGAAGATTGTTTTAAGAGGTGATTTAAATGCATATGTTTTTTGAAGTATTCGGTTTAAAAATACCAGGATACGGACTTTCAATAGCAATTGGACTTTGCTTTGTAATGCTATTTTTGTACAAGCAAAGAATATATAAAGAATTAGATTTTGACACTGCACTCACTGCAATGATGTACGCGCTTGTAATCGGTGGAGTTTGTGCAAAGGTGCTGTATTGGATCACAGATCCAGATAGTTTTATGATATTGTTTGACAGTAG
>CAMYPV010000084.1 GCA_947293975.1 uncultured Ezakiella sp.
TTGTCATATATAATATTATAATCGTATTCTTCAGTTGAAATTAATTCAACAGTAGTCTCATCAATAAAATAATTAAAAGGTCCTACAATGCCATCTCTAGTTTTTATAACAATATATTTTGTATAAATTTTTTCTAAAACATAATCAAGTTTACGGTTTTCTATAATACTATCAACACTGTCATCTGTATTAATTACTTGAAAAAAATCTTCGTTCCTAAATCTTTCTAGCCAAACCTCACTCGAATCATCTCCATATGACGGATTAAACTTCATCCTATAAAAGTTGTTTTGTTGATTTGAATCAAGCTCTGGCTCAACATTAATTCTAATTGAAACAAGATGAGTTAATTTATCTACAATTTCTTCAGCGGAAAATCCACCTTGTATTCTAACCTCAAAACTACCAAGCTGAGGAAAATCTGCAGGATCAATTGGAGTTAATTTTTCACCTGAAATAATATACCTTGGATAAACATAACAAACTCTATTAATACTATTAGAAAACTCGCCATGCGAATAGTTTTCATTATAATATATCCAACCTAAAAGTTCTTTTCCTACATATTCTTGAATATTCATAATTGCCTCCTATCCTAAAAATTTATTTCTTAAAAATAAGATAAAAATTGTATAAACTGGAATAAATATTAAAAAATACAAATTGGATTTCTTTCTATTAAAATCCTCATCATAAAAATAAATAAATGCACTAGCAATAGCTGTCGTACCTTTTACAAACATAGGAATTGCACCAAAAACAGCCTGATTTAACCTCACAGGGTCAAAATAGGCTAGTGAAACAATATAAAGTGAATATAATAATGAATTTCTAATGTTTAAAAATATCGGCAAAACAACAAATAAAATTGCCATTGCTAATCTAATCAACCACTTAAGCTTAACTCTTTTTACACTATCCCATGCATAGAAAAATGGAATAGAAAATAATATTATCATAAACTCCGAATTATTTTTAAAATTAAATCCGCCACTATTAAAATAATGATGAAAACATTCCATAAATACTGCAACTGCACATACTGCTATAATATTCAAATCATTATTCTTAATACATAAAAAAATACAGAATATTGATAACGGCAAGCAAATTCTTCCGACAAAATCTAAGAATAAAGAAAATGATTCTTGCCCCATAAATGATATTATTGGTGAATAACTAAAGCTAGGATCTTTTAAAATTCTTGCTTCTGCCAACATCTTATAAAAAACAGCATCTTGTACAAATACTCTTGAAAAAATATAAATCAAGCTAAGTGCAAATGTTATAAAAAATATATTTTGATAATTAAAATACTTTTTTGGTGGTTCTTTTGGTCTTGTAATATTATAATTCATTATCTATCCTCTACCTTTCTATCAATAATGTCACGAAACTCTACATGTCTATGATATAAATTTGTCTTTGTAACATAAGCTTTATGGTTTCTATAATTTTCTTTTCTAATTGATTTCTTCAAATAATTTGCAAAATACAAAAGAGAAATTATAATCATGTGACAATATGAAGTTTTTATTGATGGCTCTGTAAGAGCAGCGGTAAGTTCAACCATATAATTAACGTTTAATAGAATATTATAACCTCTAAATGTGAGAACTATGCAAGTTATATAAATCAATATAATAGAAATAACTTTATAAATATTGCCACCTATATGGGGGCTTACTAAAAATTTAAATACACTAACAAATGCATACGCACCTAAACAAATTAAATAAAAAATCAAATAAGTAAACAACCAACTAAAAATTCTAATTCTATGAAGCACTTCTGGTGTAAGTTCATTTGAAGAAAGTTGTCTTGCATGATCAACTCTATAAATTTCCATATAAACAAATACAAATAAAAATATAAATGTTAGAACTACACAGAGCGCCTTAAAAATTTTATTAAATTTCATAATAACCTCTAATTTTAAAATTATAAAAAAATATGGGGAGGGGCAACGCCCTCCCCTTTAAATTCAATTATTTTAAATTCTTTCTCATTTCTTCCAATTCTGCACTGTTTGCCAAAACGAAGTGTCCTGGTTTAATTTCAGACCATACTGGTTTGTCTGTTTCATAATTATGCATCTTTGGATCATAAGTGATATGATGTCTGCCTTTTTCAACTCTAGGATCAGGAATTGGAATAGCTGACAATAAAGCCTTTGTATATGGGTGAAGTGGATTTCTATATAATTCTTCACTATCTGCAAGTTCAACTAGCTTACCATAATACATAACGCCAATTCTGTCTGAGAAGTATTTAACAACTGACAAGTCATGAGCAATAAATAGAACTGTTAAGCCCAGTTTACGTTTAATTGAGTTCAACAAGTTTAGAACTTGTGCTTGAATTGAAACGTCTAGAGCTGATACAGGTTCGTCAGCGATTACAAAGTCTGGATTTGTAATCAATGCCCTTGCAACACCAATTCTTTGTCTTTGACCGCCTGAGAATTCGTGCGGATATCTTGTTGCGTGGTCTTTTGTTAGACCAACAGTTTCAAGCATTTGGTATACTAATTCATCAAGCTCTTCATCAGTTGATGTTAAGTTGTTAATTCTTAAACCTTCGCCAATAATTTCTTTAACCGTCATTCTTGGGTTAATAGAAGCAATTGGGTCTTGGAATATCATTGACATTGATTGGTTAACTTCACGTTTTTCAGCTTTTGATAACTTGCCAGAAATGTCCTTACCCTTATAGATAACTTCACCATCTGTTGGTTTATAAAGTCTAATAATTGTTCTACCTGTTGTAGTTTTACCGCATCCAGATTCACCAACTAGACCAAAGCTTTCTCCTTTATAAATATCGAAACTTACATCATCAATTGCTTTAACAGTGATTTTATTTTTACCGCGTCCTGATGTGAAGTATTGTTTTAGATTTCTAACACTAAGGATAGGCTCTTCATTCGAAGTTATAATGTGTTTTGAAACACTTTCATAATCTTCGCTTCTAACTTTTTGTTTAAATGCTTCAATATCAACATCTGGAGCTTCTGGGTGTAGTAACCATGTTGCAGCTCTATGATGATCATTGATTTCAAACATTGGTGGTTGTTCTTCAAGGTCGATTTGCATAGCAAATTGGTTTCTTGGAGCAAAAGCATCACCTACAGGTGGATATAACATATTTGGTGGAGCGCCTGGAATTGTGTATAACTCATAATTTGAGTCAGTTTCCAAGTCAGGCATAGCTGATAGTAATGCCATTGTATATGGATGTCTTGGATTTTCAAATACATCATAAACTGTACCATATTCAACAACCTTACCAGCATACATAACAGCAACCTTATCTGCAAGGTTAGCAACAACACCAAGGTCATGTGTAATAAATATTACACCGATATTTCTCTCATCTTGAATTTTCTTAATTAATTCAAGAATTTTAGCTTGAACTGTAACGTCTAGAGCAGTTGTAGGCTCATCACAGATTAATAGTTCAGGGTCACAAGCAAGAGCAGTAGCAATAACAATTCTTTGTCTCATACCGCCTGAGAACTGGAATGGATACTGTGTATATCTAACTTCTGGGTTAGTAATACCAACAGCATCTAGAAGAGCAATAGCTTTTTGTTTTGCTTGTTCTTTTGTTGTACCATGTTTTAATCTAGCAGCCTCTGTAATTTGCTTACCTATTCTCATTACAGGGTCAAGTGAGCTTAGCGGGTCTTGGAAAATCATTGCGATTTCATCACCACGGATGTCACTCATTTCTTTTTCTGAAATCTTTAATAGGTCGTTGCCTTTATAAAGAATTTGTCCATTTTCAACTGTACCGTTCTTTGCAAGAATTCTCATAATAGCTCTTGCAGTAACACTCTTACCACTTCCACTTTCGCCTACGATAGCAAGTGTTTCTCCGCTGTCTACATCGAAGTTAACTCCTCTAACAGCATGAACCTTTCCTGAATAGGTTTTAAATGTTACATAAAGATCTTTTACTTCAAGTAATTTTGTTTTTTCTGTCATTTTATCCTCCTATTCAATACCACGTAGTGTTGGGTCGAATGCGTCTCTTAAACCATTACCCATCATGTTAAATGCAATCATCATAATTGAGATTATAACTGCTGGGAATACTGTCAAGTGTGGGTGTTCAAGTAGAACTTTTTGTCCATCTGCCAATAGAACACCAATTGATGATTCTGGAGCTTGGATACCAAGTCCAATATAAGCTAAGAATGATTCACCGAAAATAGCTCCTGGAATTTCCAAAGCTGACATTGTAATAATAATACCAATAGCATTTGGTAAGATATGTCTAAAAATAAGTGTTCTGTCGCTTGCACCCAATGTGCGTGATGCAAGAACATATTCCATTTCTTTATATTTTAAGAATTGTGCACGAATCATA
>CAMYPV010000085.1 GCA_947293975.1 uncultured Ezakiella sp.
AACATCTGTAAAAATTCCGGCAGCGCCGACATTTATAAAATGCTTTCCATTGCACACTCCGACATCAACATCTCGATAATTGTCTCCAACTATCGTCGAAAATAAATCCCAATCACTTTTTTCAAGTTCCATGTATTTTGCAAAGTCATTTGTCGTGCCGCCAGCAACAATTGTGAGCGGAATTTTCGATTCGCTCTCAACAATGCCTTGCACTACTTCATTTACAGTGCCGTCGCCCCCAATTACAACAATTCTATCAACATTGTCGCGTACGGCTTCTTTTGCAAATTCTATTGCATCATTCTTTCCCTTTGTGTACCTGGCGCTAACTTCGTGCCTGTCTTCAATCAGATGCTTAAAAATTCTGTTGCACTTATCTTCTGCTTTTTCGCGTCCACTCTTTGGGTTTACAATAAATCTAACTCTCATGTGTACTCATCTCATCTACATTAATATCTTGAATTAACAATAAGTTTTTAACAATATTGTCGATTACAACGCCTTCAAACTCTTTTAACTCGCCCATTTCAAATATGCTATCCACAATATTTCCTGTTGGCATAGAACCATACATATCCTTATAAAAATAAACTGCCACAACTTTGTTTTTGCCATCTTTTTTTACAGCTCTTACAATAGGTTTTGGAAGTCTGCGCATTTCCGACAAAAACTTGCTTCTATTGTCCTCTGAAATGCTATACAATTTTTTTATAGAATCTTTTGGTGAATATGGAATTACATCAAGCAATTCTTTCTTTCTTAAAAGCTCATACATCCAAATGTATTCGCCGTCTTTAATATATTTGTACATATCCTCCATATCGCCAAGGCTGTCAGCGTCTTCGTAATATGCATCTTTGACAAGGTCTGTAATAAATTTATCGTGATCAGAAAGTTTTTTAAACAATCCAAACATTCCAAAAAATAATTCTCCATCAATCTTTGGTTTTCCATCTACGTATACAAAATTAAAACCGCTATTATTCTCATCAATCGCTTTGTAAGTATTATTGTAATTTTCGATATATTTTAGAAGATTACTTGCAACTGTGAGCGGCTCTTTGTTCTCGATTGATATAACATCGTAGAAGTATTTATAACTTACGCCCTTGTATACTATATTTGAATCGGATTCATTTTTAAACGAATTTCCATTGTCGTCTATATTTACCTTTAAAAACACAGCATCATTTATCCCGTCAGCAGATATCGTCGATTTTTCTAACATTTTTACAAGCACTTTTCTGCCGTCCTCTGTGTTCATAATTTCTTTAAGTGAATTCATCTTGCCTTCTGGTAGATAAACTAAATCTGTAAAACTCGTGTCACCCAATGTAATTTTTGACCAAAAATCTGCGACTAAATCTGTCAGCTCATCGGATTTGATTACGATTGCTTCGTTTACATACTCACGCTTGTATCTATCCATTTTGTCATCGCCCAAAAATTCTGGTTCTTCGACTTCGACCTCTTCAGGCTCTTTTATCTGTGGTTTATTGTCGCAAGCAAATAAAAATAATGCGGCAACAAGAATTATAAAAAATTTTCTTTTCATTTAATCACCTTCATTTATTATTATAAACATAATATCAAACTTATAAGAAAAAATCAAACCGAGAATGTTGATTAATATTTTGATCTATGCCATAATAATTTTAGGAGGGCTTATGGAAAAATTAATTCAATCACTACTTGTGCTTGCAATTATACTTGCAATTATCGTAAAGATATTAAAATTTATTTCTGGCGGGCCAAGTGACGGCAGCGACGATGGAGGATATTTTATGACAAAATAAAAGAGCCTTCACTGGCTCTTATTTTATTTCCTTGTGTCTTAAGAATTTATAAAATGAATTTACCAAAAATCCTATGATTGTCAAACTGAGTATATAGTATCCATAAATCGTAAGATTATTTACAACACGGTTTTGAAATATTAATACCGACAAGAAGAATAATGTGTAAATTATTGTAAGCACCAAATTGTTTTGAGATGCTTTTTTGTGATATTCTTCAAGATTTTCTTTGTAATTTAGCACAGGTTCCCTTGAGGTAGATTTTACCAAAAGATAATTTGCATTCTCTCTTGTGGCTGGCTTTACTTTTGTTATTGAATAACCAAGCACGCGAATTGGAATTTTTTGAACATTAAGCTCTACATATCCGCAACCAGATTTGATATAGTGTTCACGTAAAGCCTTTGTGTTTTCGTCAATCAAAAAGTTATAAGTCTTCGCCGACTCTTCTAATAATAATTTGCCGTCTTCAACTCCTACGACTTCATATCCATGTCTTGTAATTGTATCAAGCTCGTGTTTTAAAATTTCTGGATATTCAATATGTTTTGATTTAATCTTAAACTCTTTCATAATACCTCCAATATTTTCTCTGCGCATTTTAATCCATCAAGGCCAGCACTTACAATGCCGCCTGCATATCCTGCTCCCTCTCCGCATGCATATAATCCTTCTATATTCGTTGTGAAGTTTTCGTCTCGATTAATTCGAACTGGCGAACTTGTCTTTGATTCTACTGCAGTTAGCATTGCATCATAAGTAAAATCATGCATCTTGTTATTCATAAGCAAAAGACCTTCACGCAATTTGTTTGCAATTTCCTCTGTGTAAATTTCATCTATCTTTGTATACTTAACGCCCAATCTGTAGCTCGGCTTTACATTCATAAAAGTTTTTGGCAAGCGATTTTCTAAAAAATCCTGCACGTGAATTGCTGGAGCAGTATAATCTGAACCGCCCAATATAAATGCACGCTTTTCAATTTCTTCTTGAAACTTAATCGCTTCGAGTGCGTTTTCGTATCTATTTACTGTCGTCACAATTGCTGAGTTTGCATTTGTAAGACCACGATTATGATAGCTCATGCCATTTACGCTTAAATATCCTGGCTCACTTGAGCTTGGCACAACCTCACCACCTGGACACATACAAAAACTATACACACCCTCTGTTGCAAGATTGTATTCACCCCTTAATAATCTTGGGTGACCTGCGTACTCTCTAAACTGTGCCTGGTCAACATAGCTTTGCAGATGCTCTATCCTAAAGCCAATCGCAAAAGGCTTTGCAGATAGATCAACTCCTAAGTTTATCAGCTCCTTGAATGTATCTCGTGCGGCGTTGCCCAATGCCAAAATGACTTTGTCGTATCTTTTTGTATCATCATTTACAACGACGCCCTTACATATTTTATTCTCAATAATCAAGCTGTCAACCTTTGTGTTAAAATGAAATTTCACGCCGTCATCAATTAAATCGTTTCTGAATTTTTTTATAACTTCTCTTAATACGTTGGTGCCTATGTGTGGCTTATGCATGATTGTAATCTCTTCATCAGCGCCGTATTTAAACAAAACTTCTTTGATATATTCCTTGCGAGAATCTTTTGAACGAGATGTAAGCTTGCCATCTGAAAATGTACCAGCTCCGCCTTCGCCAAAGCTTATATTGCTATTTGGATTTAACTTTCTTGTGCTAATAAAAGCGTCGACATCTTTTACACGCTGATCAACGTCTCCACCACGCTCATACACGTCTATATTTGCACCACATTTGGACAAAATATGTGCCGCGTACAAACCAGCAGGCCCCGCACCCACAATCGCAATGTTTAAATCGCATTTCGTCTGTGGAATTCTATAAGGCTCGTGAAGTTTGCTTGAATCCTTTAAAGGCTTTTTAACATCCACCGCAACTTTTAAGTTGAATTTCAACTCGCTTCGTCTTGCATCAAGACTTCGCTGTATGATTTTAAAATCATCAACCTTTACTTTATATTTTTTAAAAATCGCTTCCTTGATTTCTTTGTCATTATAATCAAGGCTGGTATTTATATTTATTACTTGCATCAAAACAGCCTTCTAATGCCTTCAACCAATAATGAAGGGAGAGTTTTAAAATGATATTCTTCGTCAAACGAAAAATTTCCGTCACTAATTTTATTTATTCCGCCAACATTAATAGTTGGGATTGATAATTTTGCCGCAAAATTTATTTTATTGTACTCATCTTTATTTGCTTCTGGAATAAACTTTAATGACTCTTTTAAATCACGATAGTCTTCACTCAAACTCAAATAAGAATGATAACTCATATCTGGGTAAAAAAATCTTCTCTTGATTGTTGGCTTTACATTATTAATTGCTGATGTAAAAGCCATCATCAAATTGCATTGAAGTTCATCTGTACCAGTTATGTCTACCCTTTGACTCGGCGCCTCTTCAAAATAAATTATAATCATCGGCTCGTCTGCAAGTTTTTGATTGTCGTAAATATTTTTTACAAGCCTTAATCTAAGCTCCGATAGTGGAAGATCTGGCGAGCGTTTTAATTTCTCCTCGGT
>CAMYPV010000086.1 GCA_947293975.1 uncultured Ezakiella sp.
TATCAAAAAACCAACCGTTTTGATGGCGGTTGGTTTGTTTTTTTGTTTTTTATTAGTCTTGTACGTATGGTAATAACGCTACTTGTCTTGCACGTTTGATTGCAAGTGATATTTTTCTTTGGTGAGCTGCGCATGCGCCTGTTGCTCTGCGTGGTAATATTTTGCCACGTTCTGATATAAAGCGTTTTAATTTTTGTACATCTTTGTAATCAAATTTTTCGTTCTTGTCAAAGCATCCTTGACAAACTTTTCTTCTTGGACGAAATCTTTTTTGCATTGTCTAACTCCTTTCTTTTAGAAAGGGATGTTGTCGTCGTTTCTTGGTTCAAATCCAGAGAAATCGTCATTGTCAAAGCTGTTATCAAATCCACCAAAGTTTGCATTTGGTTGGAATGATTGTGATGGTTGAGGTTGTGCTGTTTGTTGATTTTTGTCTTTCCATTCGATAAATTCAACATTGTCTGCAACAACTTCTGTTACATATCTTCTTTGACCTTGTGCGTCATCGTATGTTCTGGTTTGAAGTCTGCCTCTAACCGCGACTAAAAGTCCCTTTGCTAAATAATTTGCAACATTTTGAGCTGTTCTACCAAATACGACTATACTTGGAAAGTCTGCAGTTGGTTGACCCTTTGCTTCCATTTCTTGTTTCTTTTCCTTACTTAGACCTTTGTCAACTGCGATTGTAAATGTCGAAACCGGTAGGTTTTGATTATTTGTGTATCTTAGTTCTGGGTCTCTTGTAAGTCTTCCGATTAAAATTACATTATTCATGCGTTACTCCTAGTCTTCGATTAAGATTGTCATGTAGCGTAATAATCCGTCTGAGATTTTTGCTACACGATTAAGCTCTGCGATTGCAGTTGGCTCTGACTTGTAGTTTAATACAACATAGTATCCTTCTGGATAGTCATCGATCAAGTAAGCTAGTTTTCTTAGTCCCCAATTATCAATTTGGAAATCTTCTCCAGCTTCTGTGACTATGCCTTTGAATCTATCTACAAGTGCTTCGCGCTTTTCGTCTTCAATGTCTGGACGAAATACTAGCATTGTTTCGTAGTTTCTCATAATACACCTCCTTATGGACTTTGGCAATTTCTTGCAAGGAGTGACTGTTTCAGTCGTTACTCCAAAATTCATTTTAACATATTTATGCTATTTTTGCAAGTTTTATTTTTGCATTTTGTTTTTTAATGCTTGTATGTTTTTGATGATGTTTTGATTGTCGGTGCTTTCGATTGCTTGATCGAGATGCTTTATGGCATCTGCTTTTTGGTTTAAGTGATATTTTAGATTTGCGATATTTGTGTGTATTGAATATGCGAAATTGTTGTTTAGGTTTGATTCTAATATATCTTTAAATTCGTCATAGACTTTTTTTGCGTCAGATATTCGATTTTCTTGCACAAGTAGCCCCAACAGATTGTTGTAGTACACGCCTTGGTTGTTTGTGTCAAGGTATCTTGGGTGATGGTGCATGAGTATGTCGATGGCTTCGCTTGCTCGATTTATTTTGGCGAGCGTGTTTGCCTTGTGCAGTATCATGTAGTCTTTCTCGTAGCCGGAGCTTTTTTCAATCAGCGTGTCTAGCTCCAAAAAGTATTCGTCGGGGTACGTTGCAATTAGTTTTGAAATGCTTTTTAATCTGTCGAGATTTTTCATTGTGTTTTTGATTTTTAGTCGTTGCGATATTATTGTGATTATGAGTATTGTACCGATTGCGCCAAGCACAAATCCCCAGTTATTTACATAGCCTTTTTCTCTTAACCAGAAGAATAGCATTATGATTAGTATGTTTTTTATTGTTTGAAAAAATTTATTTTTGTACATATTCACCTCTTATTATATTTTATCAATTTTAATCTGTTATGGCAAATTTTACAAAAAAACACGATGCATTTAATACATCGTGCTTTTGTTATCTAAATAATTCTTGCGGTGTGTCCGGTGGTAAGACGTATACTTCTACTGAGCGTCTTCCGAATTGGAAACATTCGCTGACGGTGTTCATAAATAGGTCGATTTTCATGCCTTTTATTGCGCCGCCTGTGTCTTCTGCGATTGCATAACCATAATCAGCAATGCCTGGGGTGAGGCTCTTGATGTAGAGCTTTGTGCCTAGTGGTATGACTCGTGGGTCAACTGCAACTGTACCCCTTCTTGCTCTTGTGCCTGAGGCTGTAATGCCGTAGCCGCGATCTCCTGGGCGTTTTCCAGTTGATCTTGGGCCTGCCTCGTACGCTGTGGCGTTCATAATGTATTTACGACTGTCGCCGCGTGTTAGCACTTCGCTGTTATTTACTTCAAATGACTTCATTGGTGTTTCTATAATGTGAGGCACCGCCTCTTTTAATACTTCTTCTTTGATTACTACACTTGCTTTTGTAACGCCGTTTACGGTTTTCTTTTTAAGTGTAACTTTCTTTTCGCCGGGTTGTCCCTGTTGAATTGTAACCTCGGATTTTAGTTTTGGGTTTTTGCTTTCTTTGTAGATGATTGCGAAATCTTTTTTTACAATTTCGTCTACAATTTCTTCTTTCATTCTGAATAATGTGATGACGCCGTTTTGTGGCATTTCATCAAGCGAAGGGAATGTGATGTCCTCTTCGTGTGGCTCCATGTTTAAGAACGCCAAGATTTCTCTGATGGTTCTATTTGGGGCCTTTGTGACTAATGTCTTGTGATCTTCTTTAATGGTTATATCGATCAATGGTTCAAGTTCAAAGACTTGATTTTGTTTAATTTCTTTTTTCTCTTTTATAATGAAGTCGGGGTAGTTTTGCTTTACAAACGCTTCGAGTTCCTCGTAACTTGCAACTTCTTTTAAAATTTTGAATTGGTTTTGCATTATTACGACTTCTTTTTTATCTGCTGCATTTATTACAGTTGTAGATAGAAAAAGAAAGATTAGAACTCGTAAAAAATTCTTTAAGTTCATAACTTCCTCCTTACTCGGTTTATTTTATACTTTTTTTGGCTTTTTGTCAAGTGTACGCTATAGCAGATTAAAACAGATGCGATTGTTAAGCCTTTGAGCTTGATATTATTTGCAAAATTTGGTATGATATTCAATATTTAAGGAGGAAGAATGGGAGATAAGGTTTATATATTCGGTCATAGAAATCCTGACACAGATGCGATTTGTGCAGCGATTAGCTATGCTGATTTGAAGAATAAAATTGAAGATTACGAAGCGATACCCGTCAGGCTTGGCGAGCTAAACCGCGAGACGCAGTTTGTGCTTGATTATTTTAAGGTGCCTGTGCCTATGTTTAAGGACACAATCAAGGCGGAGGTCAAGGACATAAAGCTTGACAGTGCGTTTATACTTAGTCCCGAAACTTCGTGTGCAAAGGCGCTTGAGCTGATGCAAAGCTCGAATGTGAATATGTTTGCGGTTGACAGCAACGAAAGGCTTGTGGGCATTGTGAGCCTTTCAAATATAACGAAGAATTACATGGATGTTTGGGACGACAAGATGCTCAAAAACAGCTCTACGCCTTTTGAAAATATTGTGCAGGTTATTGCTGGCGATGTTTTAAATATGCCAAAGAAAATCCGCGAATTAAAGAGCATGAGAGTTTTTGCGATGAATCTTGACTGTGCGCTTGAAATCATCGAGGAGGGCGACGTTGTAATTGCCGGCAACAGGACTGATCTTGCAGAGGTTTGCGAGAAGAAAATTGCGATTTTAATTTTAACTGGTGGAGGCATTTTGACTGACGAATTGAAGCAGGCGGCAATTGACAATGGTGTCGCAATTATCAAGACGGAGTTCAACAGCTTTATGGCGTCAAGACTTTTGCCACAAGCGGTGCCGATTAGCTATGTAATGACGAAGGACAATTTGATTTCGTTTAAGCTTGACGATTATATTGACGACGTAAAGGCGAAGATGAGCGAGACGAGATTTAGATCTTATCCTGTGCTTGACAACAAGGGCAAGATTGTGGGGAGCATTTCGAGATATCATTTGATTGCAGCTGAAAAGAAGAAGATTATACTTGTTGATCACAACGAACGCAATCAATCAATCCCGGATATTTCAGATGCAAGAATTATCGAGGTTGTCGACCATCACAGAATCGCAAACATCAATACCGAGGGGCCAATTTATTTTAGAAATATGCCTGTGGGATCAACTTGCACAATTATTGCGAGCATCTA
>CAMYPV010000087.1 GCA_947293975.1 uncultured Ezakiella sp.
ACAAGGTTGCGCGCGTGCTTGGATTTGGGTATCCGGGTGGTGCCGAGCTTGAAAAGGCGGCGCTTGATGGTAAACCGACAATCGATTTTCCGCGCGTGTGGCTCGAAAAAGACAGTTACGATTTTTCATTCAGTGGTTTAAAGACGGCGGTCATAAATTATATCAACACCGAGAAGATGAAAAATCACGAGATAAATATAAATGACGTTGCGAGGAGCTTTCAAGACGCAGTTATCGATGTAATTGTCGAGAAGACAATACGCGCGGCGAATGCGAAAAACCGCAAGATAATTGCAATCTCTGGTGGCGTTTCAAACAATCGCGCAATCAGAGAGGCTTTGCAAAAAGCGGGGGACAAATACGGCATCAAAGTTTTGTATCCGCTCCCAAAATACACTTCGGATAATGCCGCAATGATTGGGATGGAAGGCTTTATTGCACGAAAAAGCATGGGCGACTCTGATTTAAGATTTATCGCCGACGCAAATATGGGCTTATAAAAGTTTAAGGAGACCTGAGTCTCCTTTTTTTATGTAAAAAATTAAGCGTTCACAACAAACGCTTGATCAAAATTATTTTATAATTGTAATGCCGCAGTCGACGCCGTTTAGGATTCTGTCTCGATACGAAATTGCAGCCGGGCTGTCCTTCGCCCACACGCTGTCAAACCATTTAATCATGGCTTGATTATCGTAATTAAGTGGCAGAAGTTCGATATAAACATCTTTAATTTGTTTGCGATAAATTGCATCGTCCGATTTTTCGCGGCTGACTCTTGTGTAAAGGCCATTACCTGCACCTTTGACGCTGTTCATACCCGTTGCGCCGTTGTTTACAAGCACGCCGTCCCATTCGTACACAACTTGACTGCAAGTATGTGTGCATAAGACTGCGTCAATGTTTTTGGACTTGCAAAAGCTTTTTAGTTCGTCCTGACGCTCTGAGTTTACAAGCTCTTCTTTTGAATTACTCCATCCGGCGACAGATTTTTCGTCACCGTGCAAAATCAAAAATCTCAGCCCAAAGTCTTCGATTATAAAAGCCTTTGGTCTATCTTTAAGCATTTGCTTTAAGTCGTCGTGCTTCACGAACATCATCTTTAATTCTTTGTGAATCATATTTGAACGCTCAACAGCATCATCAGACGTGCATGACGGATACGCACAGCCACAGCCTGCACCGATATCGTCGTTTCTAATCAGCTCACACTCAACATTACCGACGATTTTTAAATCGTCCTTCGTTTGCTCTTCTACATACAAAAAGTCTTCGTAATTTTTGTCGAACCAGTGCATGTCGCCGTTAAAAACAAGTACATCTTCCTTTCTTAAACGCTTCAACTCGTCAAGTGCAAAGCGATTTCCATATAGACCACCAGCAACGCTAAAGCTCTCGTCACTCAAGTTCACAGTGACAAAATCGTCATCAACAATATGATAGTCGATTGGGCAAGTTCTACCTGCAATCATTTGCGCACTCCTTGCGTGTATCTGGAAAGATGAAGCTTGCCAAAATATATAGAGCAAATGAAAGTAGCGAGCCGTATAGATTTACACCAAGTAATAAGGCGCTGTCGCCACCGCCGATTGCAAAGCAATCTGGGATGAGCTTGAAGCTATACAATAGTCCGATAATAATGCCGCTCCAGAACGATAGATGAAAGCCAGCCTTTGTTGGCTTAAAAATTCCGTGCAAGCAGAACACAGGTGCAAGACCTATAACCATTGTACCTGAAATTGTAGTTGCAGCAAGAATATTTGTGCCGAAGAGTGTTGGAATATTTCCGACGATTGCAAAGAATATAATTGTCAAACGTCCAATCCAAAAAGCTTTCTTTTCGTCAATTTTTTTGTGCATAAAATGTGGAACGTCGATTGCGATTAGTTTTGATAATGCCGAGAATGCAGAGTCAAGCGTTGAGCCAGCTGAAGTCATCATAACAAGTGACATGAATAATAACATCATAGGTCCAATTTGCATTGCAACTTGAACAGGAATATTGTCTGTAAGTGGCATGCCTTCGAGTTTTGAATAAACGCCAACAAACGAGAATAAAACGATTACCAAAAATCCGCCTAAGCCTGAAATTGTAAATGCCTTTAGCATTTTCTTTTCTTCAGTCAAGAACCCTCTGTCTGTAAGAACAGGGTCGTGGAATGGATACGAAAAAATTTGTATAAACGAAACCAAAATCACGTCAACGCCATGTTCCAAATTCCAAATGCCGCTTGTTAGATAATCGCCGATTGGTCTTTTTGGTAGGATTACAGCAAGCGTAATTATAATGAAGATTATAAATATAATCGTTTGCACAAAGTCGGTAATAATTGCTGATCTTAGACCACCTTGTACAGAATAAATTGCGGTGATAAGTGTGAATAATATCGCAGAAATTATAAATGCCGTTGAACCGCTAACTCCGAAGTAACCGCCAACAACCGTTGTGTTTGACCAAACTTCATTAAATAATCTGATAAAAATTGCGAGCGAGAAAAAACCTGCAGCAAGTGAGCCGTAGTTTTTGGTTAAAAACGAAACGATGCCCGTTGCACCATATTTTTTTCTCAAACGATAGATTAGTAGACCACAAAGTGGAATACATAGCCAATAAACTGCGTAGCCAACGCCCCCGACGATGCCGTACTTTGCACCTAGGTTGGCTGCATTTGTGACGGATTTTGCAAAAATCCATGAAATAAACGTACTTGCAGTAAGCATGCTGAGTGATGTTTCGTGGCCGTGATCATCAACGCCGTCAAAAAAGCCAGCAAAGCTTACTGTTCTTGGTGAAATAACAAATACCAAGAAGGCATAAAGCCCTAAAAATATCCAAGCACTCATAAAGTCCTCCTATAATTTACTGTGTCATTTGCATATAATCATTATAACATTTATTATTAATAAATAGTATTATTAAACGTGAAAAACCTCATTATAAGAAAAATAAATAACAAATCGTGAGCTATAGAGAAAATTTATAACCGTTAATAAAAAAGCACACAAATGGGTATAAATTTTGTGGAGGAATTATGAAAGATAGATTTAAAAATGGATTGTTTAATCTGACCGACGATTTAAAAATAAAAGCTCATCACACATTGTCAATCAGTCTGTGCAATTCGGAAGATAAAAATATATATCTGTTTGGACTTGCAAAAGGCACCGACATAAGCGAAGAAGAGTACGAAAACGACAGCCTATATATAAATTTGGCCGGCTCTGTACGCGTGGGCGAAAATAATCTCAAAAAATACGATGCAATGTTTAGTGGTCTATTAAACTCGTACGCAATCTATGCGGATACCGACAGCTATTTGCTGGAAATTTCTTACAAAAAGGGGGAAGATAATATGTTAAAATTGGAACAAATGGGAAGTGTATTTAATTTAAAAGATGTTATTGAATATGTAGACGGTGGCATCTCAAACTACGACGTGTTCTCACGTGATGATTTAAAAATCGTATTGATGGCATTTGACGCAGGCGAAGGCCTAACGCCACACACCGCACCTGGCGACGCACTTATATTCGCACTCGAAGGCGAAGCGGACATGATGGTCAAGGACGAAGTCCATCGCATCAAAGCCGGCGAACAAATTGTATTTCCAAAAGGCGAACGCCACAACGTAACAGCAGTTACAAAATTTAAGATGGCATTGATATTGGTAAAATAATAAATGGCAAATGTGGAAATATACAGACCAAAATTGGAAGACCTATGGTTTAGGCAAGAGATGATGGAAGACCAGGCGACCATGTCATATAACCACGCTTACGGTGGAACTATTCCATTTCCAAAGGACAAGTGGGAAGAGTGGTATAATCGCTATATGTTTGATGATAGCAAATTTTATGCCTATATCAAGGATGAGGATAATAATTTTGTTGGCTCTATGTCTTACCGCTATGATGATAAAGATAAAATTAATAAGGTTTCCATACTTATACATGCTAAATACCGGGGCAAGGGGTATGGGGATTTTGCTTTAAAAAGTCTTTGCGAGACTGCCAAATCAAGGGGGGTCAAAGAGCTTTATGATGATATTGCAATTGACAATCCGTCCATAAAATTATTTTTAAAAAATGGCTTCATCGAGGACCACAGGACCTGTCTCTTATACACATCTCCGAGCCCACGAGACCGTTATTCTAAT
>CAMYPV010000088.1 GCA_947293975.1 uncultured Ezakiella sp.
AAAACAAAAATAAAAACATAAACACGTGAACATATTTAAATTTTTATTTCGATATTTGAAATAAATGCGTATGTAAGCAATATCGCTTGTAACTCGCGGTCGGTCGACCCTACAACGTTCTTCATGAAGAGGTGCAATATCGCACGTAGCGTACACCACCCAAGTGTACAAACGGGTTTGCGGTTTAAAAGGTGTTGAGATATATATGGATAAATGTCGCTCGCGGTCGGTCGACCCTACAACATTTTAATCGGGTTTTCATTCCACACAAAAAAATCGCCCACTGTTGTGAGCGATTATTCGTTACATATTTTATTGTTGTTCGATAAATTTGATTATCATGTCTAAGGCTTTTGCCAATTCTGCTCTTGTGATTTCGCGTGTTTCGATTGGTGCGTCGGTTTCTTCTATCAATCCTTTTTCAAGGACTTTGATTACAGATTCTTTGCTCCATTCTTGTAATGCTTGGTATTTTGTTTGATCTATTGCTTTTTGGTTTGGCATTTCGATTTTGTATGTGTCTAACATTCTTTTTAGCATTACTGCGAATTCTTGTGCTGTTACTTTTTGGTTCGGCTTAAATGTGCCGTCTTCAAAGCCTTTGATGATGTTTTTGCTTGCTGCCCATTTGACTGAGTTGTTGTACCAGTCTTCTTGTTTTACGTCTGTAAATTCTTGGGCTGTGTCGATGGTTTTTTCTGTTGCTATTCTCATGAATACTTCTGTTACCATTGATCTTGTGATTGTTGTTTCTGGTTCAAATTTATCTGCGCCTGTACCTTTTAAGACTCCACGTGCGACCATGTTTCTGATTGCTTCTCCCGCTTCTGTTGCTGGAATGTCTGTCAATTCTACTGGTAATGTTGGTGCCATTACTGTGATTGGTTTTACTTCGTGGACTGGTTGAACTTTTTCTTCAACTTTTTTGTCTTCTTTCTTGTCTTCTTTCTTAACTTCTTTTTTAGGAGCCTTTGCTTCTACAATAGGCTTGTAATTATCCTTTGGTGTTGGTTCATAATAATCCCATCCATCACTGTAGTCAGGAACAGCAGGTTGTTCTGGTTGTTGTGGCTCTTCAGGTTGTTGTGGGTCAGCATTGTCCTTTTCATACACAAAAATCAACTCTTTAATACCGTCAATCTTTGTATCAAACTCAATGTTTCTATGATCTTTGATCCATTGCTCAAGTTTCATAAGTTCGCTTTTTTGTTCATCGCTAATTTTTCCATCTTCTTGTAATTTTTTTAGAGTATCAATTTGTGCCAATTCTTTTGATAAATCTTTGTTGATTCCCTTTAATTCTTTGTATTTATATCCTTCAATTTCCGGAGCTTTATCAATGCCAACTACTCTAAGCGGCATATTTTTCATTACATACATCTCTTCAGATGCCTTGATCTCGTTGCCTTTAGTGTCTTGATATTTTATAGGAAGAGTTCTTGCAAACTCCTTGTGTTCTTTTCTGATGCCTTGATCTTCGCCGTCATCTTCAAGTAACACTGTAGTTGTAATTTCTGTATCGTAGTTTATGCCATCAATTGCAATTTCATAGGTGTATGTTATATTTCCTCTGTATCCGCGTGGTGCAATAACTTCAAGCATTTGAACATTACCCTTACCATACAATCCTTTACTTACGCCGACCATAATAAATTTGTCGCCGCTATCTTGGGTGCCTTCATTTACGGGATACCAGTATACATATTTACCACTGCCTGCTGGAACTTCCGCCTTGGCTCTAATTTTTGTGCCAGGATTTTTTAAATTTGTTCCATAAATAGTAACCCAAGTTTTCTTGCTTTCTTGGCCCTTAGGAGGAATTGTGTGCGTAATATCTGGTGCTTCTTTGCTACCGCCGCTTGTTCCATAACTTTGTATTCTTGCGAAGCCCAGTGTCATATCATCCTTGCTTTTGCCTTCTGGAAGCACTGAAACAATCAACAGATTTGCTCTATCCTTAATATTTGCGTTAACGTCAGATGAATAAACTCTGCCATCTGTTGATAGCGAAATTGTATAGCTTTCTGTTCGATTAGTTTTATTTTCTGGGACTTTGAATTTTAAAACTTGTTCGCTTCCTTCACCTGAAATTGTATGTTCAAGCTCAGTTTGCTTTCCGTCTTTTCCAAACTTTTCATTTTTAATAATCCTTGCCCTCGTGTAATCAGGTTTTGATTCATCTAGTGTAAGACCATTACCATTGATCTTAACCTCAACATCTCCGCCTTCTGACAAATATACATCACCAGATACAATCTCTGCAGAAGTAATTATTCCGCTGTTGGCCTGGATAAAATAGCTATTAATACTATTATTTTTTCTGCCATTAAACACACCCTCTGGATTTTTAAAAGTTCTAAATCCAAATCTAATTCTAGGTGCGTTTTTAAATACAGGTTTTTCAGCCAAAGTTACAACGATTTTATTGTTAACAATCTCTACTTTATCAGCATCTTTCAATTTTTCATACACAGGCTCAGGACTTAAATACTTGCTTTCGTGCTTGTCTCCCTTAACCGTTCCATCAAAAGCAATCTCAGTTTGCTCTTTTAATGCACCTGGATATGCTTCGAAAATATCGTGTACAAATTCCGCGATAATTTCATTTTCAACATTAATAACCCTATTTGCCAAAATCATCATCGCAGTATTATTGCTACCAAATTTGTCTTGCTTTAATTTTGCAGAACTTTTTTCTTCACCGTCATAATATAATTTAATTGTATAAAGCTTATCATCATCTGAAGCATTAAGCTTTATATCAGCAGTAGCCGTGTCTTCACGACCATATATCTTTGAAATATCAACTGCATTCGTCACATCTTTTTCGCCTTCAAAAACCTTGATTGTAAACTTATTAAGCTCAAAGTTTTCACCAAAAACAGATGCCTTTATACTGCCACCAGAAAGTGGAATATTTTCATTTGTAAGCGAGAAAATTTGAATATCCGCCTTTTTAACCTCAACCGGCTTCTCGTGAGTCAGATTTATCCTTGTTGATTTCGTTCCCAACTTAAAAAATATTCTGTAAGCAATATCTTCACTAGAGCTGTTTTTGGGGAATGTCAACTTTACAGTTCTTTCGTTCTTTTTACCAGTTATAATTGGACTTACATCAACTGTTTCTGATATATTCTTAGCATTTCTTACGGTAATATTGATATCCTCATTTTTGACATCTTCGCCATAAACAAGTGTAATATAAAAAGTTTTTTCGGTTTTATCTCCCGACATCTTGAAATCTCTCGATGTTCCCGCAACGCTCTTTGTATCACTGATAAAACTGATCAAAGGCTCTTTTTGCGGAGTTGGAGTTGGCGTATCTTCATCGTCTCCATCGATTACACATTTACTTTCTGTGCCATCAACATTAATTGATGATTTAATTCCTTTAATGTATTCTAACCCTGAATTAGTTATAATACCAAAATCAATTTCATAGACTCTGCATTTTTTTGCTCCATTTTTTTCAATTGTAAAATTCACTTTAAACTTGCCATCTCCAAGTGCTTCCTTTGTATTACTTATACCGCGCGCAAACGAAAGAGTGCCCATTTTAACTCTAACTATAAGGTCGTTTACATCCGTAATACCCTTTGTTTGAACAACAAGGCTATAGTTTCCACCATCATTACCCAAAGCTTTAATTATATTTTTTTCAATTTTTCCGCCATCAACCACAAAGCCCAAAATTTCAGGCTTGTCTGTTTCAGATCCTTGGTCTGGATTTGGATTAGGTGCTGGAGAATCTCCACTACCATCATCTGGATTTGGATCAGGCTTAGTTGTATCGTCTTCTTTGCCTGAAACTATTACAGTAATAGTTCCCGCAACACTACCTTTACCTGCATTAAATCGAATTGTCCAAGTAACATCTTCTCCATTCTCATTAGTATTAGCTGGAACAGTACATTCATATAATATATGATCATTTTCACTTTTCATTGATGGAGTAAAATTTCTTTCATAATCATTATATTGATAAAAATCTCCATTTTTTCTTACTATTACTTTCAACTCTTCAAAAACTATGTTTTCTGTAAATATTTTAGCCTCTATCTTCCCACCAGCTTTTGGAAATGATACAGAAACATTTTGTGACATTTCTCCATTATTAACAGAAATATTTGTTACCTTCTTTTCACCTGCTGC
>CAMYPV010000089.1 GCA_947293975.1 uncultured Ezakiella sp.
GATATATGTCAGAGAGCGTTTATAAAAAAGTAAATTATGTGCTTGATGTTATGGACGATTCTTTTAGCAGCTATATTGTAGGGCAATGTTTTGAGGCGATTATACTTGGGAGCTTATGTACAATTGGTATGCTAATACTTGGTATGCCGTATGCACCTATGATTGGTGCTGTGATGAGTTTTACGGCGCTGATTCCTGTTGCAGGTTCATTTATAGGCGCAGGCGTTGGAACATTTATGATTTTAACTGTGTCTCCAACAAAGGCTCTTGGATTTTTAATTTTTATAATAGTATTGCAACAACTTGAAGGTAACATCGTCTATCCAAAGGTCGTTGGTTCATCGTTGGGGCTTCCACCAATATGGGTTTTGGCGGCGATTACAGTTGGTGGCGGAGTGATGGGTATACTTGGCATGTTAATTGCAGTGCCGATTGCTTCGACAATTTATAAGCTTATAAAAGCTGACGTAAAGAAATACGAAATGCAAAACAAGAGGTTTTAAGTATAACTTAAAGCCTTTTAAATTTAAATTTGAGGAGATATGATGAATTTTAAAAAAATATTTTTATATATTCCAGGTTTTTTGCTGGCGATCTTAATTGCATATATATCGAGAATTATCGAAGATATTTTGCCAATACACATGATTGGTGCGTCTGTGATTGCACTATTTATAGGTATGACTGTGCATCATTTTTATAAGCCTGGCGAAATTTTAAAGCGAGGAATAACTTTTACATCAAAAAGAGTTTTGAAATTTGCAATTATATTATTGGGTGCATCTTTAAATATTAATATGGTCTTGCAAGTTGGTAAGATGTCAATGCTTGTAATGGCATTTACTCTTATGACTTGCTTTGGCGGTGGATATTTCATAGGCAAAGCATTCGGACTTAATTGGAAGATGAGCAATTTGATTTCAGCAGGCACAGGAATTTGCGGTGGATCTGCAATTGCATCGATTGCGCCAGTTATTGATGCAGATGATTTGGACATTGCATTTGCAATGAGCGCGACATTTATATTTGATATGTTTATGATTGTCTTGTTTCCTATTATGGGAAGGGCATTAAATATGAGCGATATGGCTTATGGACTCTGGACGGGAACAGCGGTAAACGATACATCAAGCGTTGTTGCGGCTGGCTATGCATTTTCGGAAGCGGCAGGTGATTTTGCGACTATGGTAAAGCTGACTCGCACGCTTTCTATTATACCAACTGTGATTACTTTTGCATTAATAAATTTGCACATCAAAAGAAAAGACAAAATAAATTCGAAAACAAATTTACACATTGTAAAGGTCATACCTTGGTTCATACTGGGATTTTTGGCAATGGTGTGGATAAACAGCGCCGGATATATTTCGCCAGAATTTTCACACCACTTAAAAAACATTTCGAAATTTTTGATGGTCGCATCACTTGCGGCGATAGGACTAAGTACAAGCTTTAAGGACATGAAAAAATCAGGCATCAAGCCAATGCTTCATGGTTTTGTTGTATCGGTATTGGTAATTATAGTTTCGCTTGCAGTTGAATATTTTATGGGAATATTGTAAGTAGGAGTATTTAAGGAGAGATTTATGAGCATAGTAATAGATAAAACTGTATACAAATGGCTTAAACTCTTTTTCTTATTTATGTTCTTAGGAATATTTTTACTATGGACATGTGTCACGAGTAAGTTTAAATTGATTCCGCCACTTCAATTATTTTTGACAGTGTTTATATTTTCTATAAATCCATTAATAGAGATCTATTTGCTTGAAAAAATAAGACAATGTGTCGGCAAAATTATAGTTCGTATTATTATTTATTTGATGATTTTTTTAATGTTTGCAATATTTTGTCTAAGTTATTATCCAGTCGCCATTTTAAATTTATGGTACGATGGCAGCTTTCTTTATGATGGTGAGAGATATTATATTGAAAGGATAGGATTTCATCATTTTTGGTATGAGATATATACAAGGAATGGACTTTTCACCGTTAGAAAAATGGAGAGAGATGAAATTGTTAATGTATTTAAAAAATTATACGCAATTAATGACGAGGATATTATTCTTAAAATCAAAAGCATTATTGATGACCCTTATTATTGATAATGGAAAGATTTATGAACATCAAAAAATACGCAATACATTTTGTACTGCGTATTTTTTAATTTATTATTCTATTTTAAAATTATTTTCCTCTTTCAATACATCCAGCTTCTGTCAAAGCAAATTTTGCAACGAGAGGTCCGATTAATTCGTAGATGATTGTTGCACCTAGAACAACGGTTCGTATTTGTGAGCCATGAGGATCTGGTATGATGTTTGATGCGATTAAACTTAAACCAATTGCAACCCCAGCTTGAGGTACAAGTGTGAGTCCCAAAAAGTTTTGAACAGATTTTGGAAAGCCTGTAACTTTTGTTGATATAAATGCACCACCCATCTTGCCGAGAACTCTTGCAAACACATATGCGATTCCAAGAATACCGACTGATTTTAGACCTGCGAGATTTAAATCAGCACCACTTAATACGAAGAATGCAACGAATAAGGGAGGTGTAATCGTATTTATAAGTTCAAGATATCTGCGGTTTACACGACCGAAGTTTGCAATTACAATTCCAGAAGTCATAAGTGTCAATAGACTTGAAAGATTTAATCTAAATGCTACGGCTGTTATGCCAAAAATCATTGCAAGTGTAAAGGTCAAGTTTTCTCCGTCGTTTTTTACACGTTTGCCAATTAAAATATAAATAATACCACCGATAAGGCCAACGCCAATTGCCATTAAAATTTCAAGAACAGGCTTTACAAGCATTGTGTTCATACTTAAAGCAGCTCCGGATAACATTGCAGTTGCAATTGATGACGCAACGCCAAATGCCATGATACATACTGCGTCGTCAAGTGCTACAACTGGAATCAAAACATCAACAAGATCGCCCTTTGCACTGTATTGGCGAATAACCATAAGAGTTGCAGCAGGTGCAGTTGCCGATGCGATACTGCCGATTGTAATTGCAAATGCAACATCAGTTTTAAACACAAGTAACATTGTAAGAGTTACAACAAGCATAGCACCAAGTGCTTCGCAAATTGTTACAACCAAAATTTTTGAACCGATCTTTTTAATTGACTTTAAATTCATTTCGCTCCCAACGGAAAACGCAATAAAACTAAGTGCCATTTGGCTTAAAATTTCGAGTGTTTTAACGCCTTCAGCAGGAACAAGTCCAAGTACAGATGGTCCCACAATCATACCTGCAATTAAATATCCAGTAACATCTGGGAATTTTAATAATCCTAAAATACGCGCAAATAATAGTCCTGCAATTAAGAGGACTGCTAAATTTAATATTGGCTCCATCTTACACCTACTTTGTTAAACCTTCAAAACTTGTAACATCAAGTGTAAACATAATGCCTACATTTTCTTTACCAAGATTACCCACGACTCTTCTTACACATTCTTTTGCTCTTTCTAAAGCTTCGCCTTCTTCAATAAGAAAAATTGTCTTGTTGTAAGGTCTGCCTTGATTCAAAAACAATCTAAAATAATTCATACCAAGCTCAGGATTGTGTTCTGCTTGTGATGCTGCAAGACCTTCACTTTCCAAAATCGTGCCGCCTCGAATTCCTTCCTTGGCAAATTCTCTTAATAATTCATTGAAATGATTTTCATGATTAATAACAATAAATAATGCTTCCATAATTCAATACTCCTCCTAGCTATAATATACTCCTATATCATTAAAAATGCAAATGTGGGTATATAAATAATAGGGGTGATGATATGATTATTACAACAACAAACAATATTGAGTCAAAAGAAATTACTGAATACATGGGAATGGTATTTGGTGAAGTAATAACAGGTGTAAATATACTAAAAGATATTGGCGCTGGATTAAGAGACATTTTTGGCGGACGCAGCAAAGGCTATGAAGAGGAAATTCTTAATGCACGCACAGAAGCAGTCGAAGAGTTAAAGCAAAGGGCATTGGTCTTGGGAGCAGATGCAGTTGTGGGATGCAAAATGGACTATGAAGTATTAGGTGCAAACGGATCAATGCTAATGGTAACTGTATCAGGAACAGCTGTTAAATTAAAATAACTATTA
>CAMYPV010000090.1 GCA_947293975.1 uncultured Ezakiella sp.
CGCCTTTTTCATCAAATTTTCCTCACAAATTACATTATGTAAATTAGTATTGAGAAGATAAAAAAATTTCCCCCTGCGATATACACTTATGTAGCGGCTGACTTAATGTCAGCCATTTTATAATTTCAAAACCTCATCGAAACTCCAAGGCAAATTATGTCAGTGTTATGGGTGTTCGGGATAAAAATATTATTTTTCAATTTCTGCGTTGTAGAGGTCGATTTTATATCGACCATTCCGCAAATATTTATTTGAAATTTTTTTTGGTCACGCGCGTGGCCATTTTTCTTACATAAAAAAGGAGGGTTAATCCTCCTTTTTGTTTGCGTATGGGTTGATGTAACCTTTTTCCATGCCGGAATTGTAGGCTTCGACTATATTTTTCACACCGAACTTTTCATAGATTGAGGCTATGTGGTTGTAGAGGGTGCGTTCGCTTATGTGGAGTTTTTCGGCGATTTCTTTTTTGCTATCGCCCTTTACAAGTTCCGTGAGGACTTCCACTTCTCTAGGGCTGAGTTCGTTTACGATTTCCACAGCCTTGGCCTGGGTCTTGCCCTCGTGTACTTTCCTAAGCCTTCCCATCATGTCCCCGATTTCTATGGACTTGTTAATAAAATCTTTGGCCCCGTATTCAAAGGCCCGCTGCCTATAATTTTCCAAATCATAAGAGGTCAAGATGACTATCTTTTGGTCGGGGAATTTTTCCAAAATTCCACCAATCATCTCCAAGCCAGTTTTTTCTCCCCGCAGATTTATATCTAGGAGCAAAATATCATAGGCATCTTTCAAATTTGCGTCCAAGTCTTCCGGTCTAGATATATAGGTGCACATCTCGACCCCCTCCTGCTCCTCCAAGAGGACCTTTATAGATTGGCCCAGAATCTTGTGATCGTCTAAGAGTAAAATTTTAATTTTCCCTCACCTCCATGAGTACTTGGGTAAACAATTTGTCCCCCTTCAAATCATAATTTATCTTTCCAGAATTGGACTCAACCAACAGAGTCAGAATCAAAATCCCCCTCTTGGAATCCTGGATCTTTTTGAAATCCTCCTTGGTCGCCCCGTCGCTCTCCAAATTTATAAGGACTTTATTATCCTCCATGCTCAAATGATAATTTAAATATCTACCCTCCGAGTGCTTGTAAATATTGTTGACCAGCTCTTTTGAAATCAAAAGCAAAAGGCGTTTTAATTTTTTATCCTTAAGAGTCACGGCCTCAGGCTCTATATCCATGTGGAGATCCAAGTCCTTGCCCTTGTAAAGGCTGGCAATATTTGCAAAAACATGCTCCAAGGAAGCACCCACATCAATGTCGTCGTAAACATTTGATTGGTAGTATTTCATAATCCCCCTGGCCTTGTCCTCCAGGTCAGTCAAAATTTCTTTTACGAAGTCCAAGTCAGGGTCCTTGGTCGACAGGTAATTCTTGCAGGCAAAAATATCCTGTACAATATCGTCGTGGATAACTCGGGCAAATTCTTCCCTCTCTTGACCAATGTGGTCAGACAGATAATAGAGCTTGTAAATCTTGTCATAGATATTTTCTTGTTCTTTAAAATATAAGGTCAAAACCAATTCAAAAAACAAATAGGTAAAATGATACATCAGGTCTATTGATTTTGGATCAATGCCGAATATATAAACTGTAACACCAGCAAACACTCCAAAACCCAGGGCCAAAATCAGCAAAGACCTTAGTGTCAGTGGTAATATATTAATATTTTTAAAATTCTTTATCTTTAAAAATTTCACAAGATAAATGCAAATAAAAGCATAGGTCAGATAAATAATTTTAATATTAAAACTAACATAGTCCAAGGCACCAACGGCAATGGGCACCATAAATAAAATACTGTATATTAAAGAAGTCCTAAAAGAAATTTTATTATTAGACAACTCCACTGCAACAAAAATAATAATTACACGCCTAGCTAAATTTATTATTTTTCCCAGAACTGCATAGTCTTTTACCAAAAGACCTGTCGCTTGAAGAATAGCAAAATACATCAGTATAAAAGCATGGATGCTAATATTTTTTAACATTTTCTTGTACATATACTCACCGACCCCTCTATAGCTTTATTTTACCATATAGAATGAAGTTATCACAGCTCTTTAAGAAAATAAGACAAATTTATAACCTTATAACTTGATCAAATCTTTTTAGTGTCTCTTCATCATTTACATGGGTGATGACGATAACAATCCTATCTTTGATTCCAAAAATTAAATCAAAAATAATTTCACTTGTTTCCTTGTCCAAGTTACTTGTAGGCTCATCAAAAATCATAACATCATAATCCTCTACCAGGAATCTTGCAATATCTATCCTTTGTTTTTCACCTGTAGATACTTGGTTCCTGCTCCCTTCTTCAATGGGCTTATCTAAAAAGCTGTCATTAAATTTCAATTCCCTATAAAGACCATTATTGACTTTCAACTCTCTGTAGAGTTCTATATTGTCTCTTACAGATCCGTCAATATAAAAGTCGTTTCTCTGTATATAAGCAACTTTCTTATATAGGTCGTCGGTCAAAATTGTATTTACATCTTGGTTGTTTAGCTGGATCTCGCCTTTATACTGGTCTGAGCCATAATATTTCATTATTAGCTTAGCAAGAGTGGACTTTCCTCGCCCTGATTCTCCCACTATGGCGTAGGTTTTTCCTTTTTCAAATTTTGTATTAAAGTCTTCAAAAATTATCTTATCTTCTGCAAACTTAAAATCCAAGTCTTTAATGTCTATGGTTGAAATATTATTTTGAACTAGTTGACCTTTATTTTTCTCTGTTGATAAAATTTCATCAAAACTTTTCATGATGTCGCTAACTGTCCCCATCAAGTTTTTATTATAGGCTAATTGTTGCAAGGGATTAAACACGCCATTTAACAAGTTTATTGCAGAAATTAATAAACCAACAGTAATATCTCCCCTAAGAGCAAACCATACCCCTATTGACATGCAAGCCAATTGGGCAAAAAAACTGAAAAAAAGTCCAAGGTCATTGGCAAGTCTAGATACAAATATATATGAAAACCTGCTTTTTTCATATTGTTTATCCCTATCAAGATATTTTTTCAAAAAAATATCAGCTACGCCAAGAAGTTTAATTTGTTCAAAGCCTTTTAGATGATTATTTATTACCTTTAAGTAGTTCGCACTTTCCTCTGAAAATTCATTGGTTTTTTTAGCCATTATTACTCCCGGTAATTGGGATAAAACTATCGTAACAAGTGAAACCCCAACGAATGATAAACCCAATTTCCAATTAATAAAAAATATTGTTCCAATACTAACCAAGGCCGATATAAAGTTCTCAACAATCTCACATCTAGGTGATAAATAGTTTGTTTGCAATAAGTCAATGTTTTTTGTAAAGTTGTTCAAATAATATTCATTTGACTTTGATACATAATCGTTCATTTCCTTTTTATTGACAGACACATAAAGGTCTTTTTTGGCATCTCTAATTATGTCTGATACATTTTTACTCTTTATATATGTGAATAAAAGGGAAACAATAAACCATCCGATTACAACCTTAAGACATGCTAATATTTTTGAAACAAAGTCTACATCTTGGTTAACTACAACGTCAACAACCGATCCTAGCCTAACAGAAAACATTGCAAATAAAACCGCTGACCCTATACTTAAAATCACCGCCAAAACATATGTCAACCAATGTTTTTTGATTATTGTATTCATAATAAACCTCCTTTAACATTTTTTATTCTAGCATGAGTTAAAAAAGATTACATGAGTAAATACTGCAAATTTTTCAATAAAAAAATTGTGGGTTTTTAAGCCCACAACTTTATTTTTTTCATCTTAGCTTTTACAAATTGATTTCTTTATTGGAGATTTCTCCAGGCAGGTCATCGTGGGAGATTATAAAAGTTATCCTCTTATTTCTCTCTTCATTTACGCGTGCGTAGATTTCGCGGGCTGACTTGTCGTCTATGTTGGATGTAATTTCGTCCAAGATCAAGACATCTGGGTCTCGGTAAATGGCTCTGGCGAAGGCTATTCTTTGTTTTTCTCCGCCAGATAAGTTGGCGACTG
>CAMYPV010000091.1 GCA_947293975.1 uncultured Ezakiella sp.
CATATTAGAACAATTTTTAAAATCGTTTTGCCAGTAGCCATGCCGGGAATCTTGTCAGGAGTCATACTTGCAATCGGCAGAGTGGTTGGCGAAACGGCGGCGTTACTTTATACGCTTGGATCAAGCACCAATATTCCACGCACACCAATGGAGAGTGGAAGCACGCTCGCCCTTCATATGTATAAACTATCTAGCGAGGCGAGACACACTGGCGAGGCTTTTGCCACCGGTTTTATTTTATTATTAATTGTGTTTTTATTGAATTTCATTTCTGGCAGGTTGGCAAAAAAATTAGGAGGAAAATAATTTGGCAAAGATTAGCATTTCAAATTTAAATTTATATTATGGAAATTTTCACGCGGTACACGATTTGAGCATGGATATTGAGGCAAATGAAATTCTTGCATTCATTGGTCCGTCAGGTTGTGGCAAGAGTTCGACTCTAAAGTGTTTGAACAGGATGAATGACCTTGTGGTTGGATCAAGGGTTGAAGGAAAGATTTTGCTTGATGGAAATGACATTTATGACAGCAAATACAATGTAAATCTCTTAAGAAAAAAAGTCGGCATGGTTTTTCAATCGCCAAATCCATTTCCAATAAGTATTTTCGATAATATTGCCTATGGACCGAGAACTCATGGCGTTAAGAATAAAAGAGATTTAGAAGAAATCGTTGAGCATTCACTAAGGCAGGCCGCAATATGGGACGAGGTTAAAGACAAGCTTTACAAAAATGCCAGAGAACTTTCTGGTGGGCAGCAACAAAGACTTTGCATTGCTCGTGCGCTTGCTGTTGAACCTGAAGTTATTTTGATGGATGAGCCTACGTCTGCACTTGATCCAATTTCAACAGGCAAGATTGAAGAGCTTGCACTGGAATTAAAAGAGCGTTATACTATAGTTATAGTAACACATAACATTGGCCAAGCTAGTAGAATCACAGACAAGACGGCATTTTTCTTAAACGGTGATTTGATTGAAGTAAGTCCAACGCAAGAAATGTTCGAAAACCCAAGAGACAAGAGGACAGAGGATTATATTACGGGGAGGTTTGGTTAATGATTACAAGTCTTACAAGAGAAATTAGCGAATTAAAACAAGAGTTAATAGAGATGGGGGCATTTGTTGAAATGAATGTGCGCAACACTTTCGTTGCCCTTAGTCAAAACAATAAAAATATGCTGGATGAAATTATTAATAACGATAAGCGCACCGACGCCATGGAAAAAGAAATCGAAGGTAGATGCCTTAGACTTCTTGTAACCCACAATCCACGTGCAAAGGATTTTCGCACAATTGCATCTGTTTTAAAAATAATAACAGACTTGGAACGCATTGGCGATCACACAGAAGATATTGCTGAAATTCAAAAGCAAATGCCGGATGAAAAAATTCCATTTTCTTATCCGATATTAGAAAAGATGTATCTGGTGGTTCAAGAGATGCTTAGAATCAGTATGGATGCATTTATTGCTGAAGATATAAAATTAGCCACGGATCTTGATGATAAAGATGATGTTGTTGATGAAAGTTTTTTGAAAATCAGGGCAAATATAATAAATATTATTAAAGAAGGTAAATACAATCCAGAAATTGCACTGGACTTTTTGCAAATCGCCAAGTATGTTGAACGCATTGGTGATCATGCGGAAAATATTTCCGAATGGGTGGTTTATTCAGAAACTGGCGTTCATCCATCATTAAAGGAGTACAATGATGACCAAAATATTTTGTGTTGAGGATGACAAAAGCATTAGAGATTTAATTATATATGCTCTCTCAAACGAGGGCTTTGAAGTGGAAGGCTTTGAAAATTTCAGCACCATGAAAAAGGGGCTGGAAAAAAGCAAACCAGATTTATTTTTGCTGGACATAATGCTTCCTGGCGAAGACGGTCTTTATATTTTAAATTGGTTGAGACACAATTCTTACAAGGACACGCCTGCAATCATGCTTACGGCAAAAGACCACGAAATCGACAAAGTCAAGGGTCTTGATATGGGCGCAGACGATTATATTACTAAGCCTTTTTCAGTTCTCGAATTATGTGCGAGGGTGCGTGCAATTTTGCGTAGAATTCCACAGGAAAATGCTGCAATTTTAGAGATAAATGGAATTCGCCTCGATAAGATTGCAAGAAAAGTGTTTATTGATGACGACGAAACCGAATTAACCTACAAGGAATTTGAACTTTTGGCATATCTAATTCAAAACAAGGGCATAGTTTTAAGTCGAGACAAAATTATGGAAGAAATTTGGGGCTTTGACTTTGAGGGCGAGTCGAGAACTGTCGATGTGCATATTGCATTTTTAAGGCAGAAGCTTGGCAGTTACGGTGGACTCATAAAGACTATTAGAAATGTTGGATATAAGATGGAGGACAGATGAAAAGAAAAATTTACAGGAGTTTCTCGATATTAATTGTTGTTGCAGTTATTTTAACAGCCAGTCTAACATCTATCGTGCTTTATAATAACAGTAAAGACGCGCACGAAATCCGTCTGCAAAATCTTTTGAACATGCTGGGCAATTTGCCAGAAAACGAAAATTATTATAAGGATGCGAAAGACGCATTTAAGGATATGAGGATAACCTTGATTGACAAGGATGGCAATGTAGTTTATGATTCTGACAAATGGTTTGAAGAAATGGACAAGCACGGTGAGCGTGAGGAATTTATTCAAGCAAAAAATCTTGGCCACGGCTCTGCGATAAGATATTCTGAAACAATGGGTGAAAACTATTATTACTATGCAATGCGCCTTGAATCGGGATCTGTTTTAAGAATTTCTGAAGCTCAACAAAATATTTATAGATCATTTCAAAGAGCGCTTTTGCCTGTGATTTTGATTATTTTCTTGGCAATTATAATAACTTTTATAATTGGCAATATAGTTTCAAATTCAATCGTAAATGATTTGAAGGTTCAAGTCCAAAATATAACCACTGGAGGAACATTGATGTACAAGGAACTCTATCCGGTAAAACGCGTGATTGAAGATCAAGAAGAAAGCATTAACCAAAAAGTCGTAGACTTGGAAGACTATAGACGTACAATGGAAGTCATGCTTTCAAATATGAAAGAAGGTCTAATATTTGTAAACGACATTAATCGAATTGAGCTTATAAACAAACGCGCAATAATTCTCTTTAATCGTGATGTAAATGAAGAATATACAAATCGCTCAGTATTTTATTTGACGAGAGATGAAAAATTTATCGCAGCCCTTGAACAAGAAAAACCTGCTGAGATTGACATGGATATTGCCGATTCAAAAGTCAAAGCAATCATCACACCGATTGGCGGACACGGAGAGTTTAATGGAAAAATTATTGTGCTTAGAGATATTACCGCAAGCGCAATACTTGAGCGCGAGCGTAGAGAATTTACGTCAAATGTTGGGCATGAATTACGAACTCCACTTACTTCAATAAATGGTTATGCTGAGCTTTTGTCAATTGGCAAGGTCAATGAAGGTGATGTTAAAAAAATTGGCGGAACCATTTTGGAAGAAGGCAAAAGACTTTTAAAACTAATTGAATCCATGATGAATTTATCAAAACTCGAAGAGATGGATCAGATTATAAAAGAAGATTTGCGTGTAGATGACATAATTAAAAGCACACTTGAATTGTATGAGCTTAAAGCAAACGAGAAAAATATAGTCTTAAAGCAAGAGCTTGAACAAATAAATTATCAAGGAAACAAAAAGCTTATCGAAGAAATTGTTTATAATTTGGTAGATAACGCCTACAAATATGGTCATGAAAATGGATTTATTAAAGTAAGTCTAATCGATAATAAAACCAATTTTATAATCAGAGTTGAAGACAACGGCATTGGCATTAGCGACAAAGATCAGGAAAAAATCTTCGAACGCTTTTATACAGTTGATACATCTAGACATATGAAAGGCTCATCAGGTATAGGCCTATCGATTGTAAAACATGCAGTTGAAAAAATCGGCGG
>CAMYPV010000092.1 GCA_947293975.1 uncultured Ezakiella sp.
TTTTTTCATTAAAATACCCCCTTATTTCCGTGTCCGGATTTAAGGGGGCAGTACAAACGATTGGGATTTTTCGTGTGAATAGATTTTTTTGGAAAAATATTTTGAAATACTGTTCAATTGTCGTGTTATGTAGTATAATATAGTCGAGGTGAACATTATGGACAAGAAGCAGCTTAGAAAATCTTTTTTGCAAAAAAGAGATGGGCTTGATTCAGATGTTAAATTTGAGAATGATGAAAAAATTCTTAATAATCTATTGGCCTTAAAAGACTACAGGCATTCAAATACAATTATGTGCTTTGTAAGCTTTAGATCAGAGGTTGATACTCATAAATTCATCGAAGAATCTTTAAGGCGCGGCAAGAGAGTTGTTGTTCCAGTTGTAAATAAGGAAGACAATACGTTGGTGCTTGTTGAGATCAGAAGTTTTTTAGATCTCAAAGAAGGTTATATGGGAATTTTAGAGCCAGAGATTAATAAGAATAATATTGTAGAGCCAGAGTCAATTGATATTTGCATTGTACCTGGCGCTGTTTTTGACGACTATGGATACAGAATTGGTTATGGCGGCGGATATTATGATAGGTTAATTCCAACATTTAGAAAAGATACAAAATTAGTTGGCGTTTGCTATGACATTCAACGCATCGATAAATTGTCGCCAGATGAATACGACCAAAAGGTCGATATGATTGTAACTGAAAAAGAAATTTTAACAATATAAGGAGGAAATTATGTCTAGATATATAGGGACTGTTGCTAGAGGTGTTAGAACAAAGATTATTAAAACCGGAGATGATCTTGTTAATGTCGTTTTAAATTCGGTTATGGATGCTGTTGCTTCGGAAAATATTCCTCTTCATGATAGAGATATTATTGGAGTTACAGAGGCAGTACTTGCAAGAAGTCAAGGAAACTACGCAACTGTAGATCAAATTGGCAAAGATGTCAACAAGAAATTTGGCGGTGGACATATTGGACTTATCCATCCAATTCTAAGTAGAAATAGATTTTCTGTTTGTTTAAAAGGTATTGCAAGAGGCGTTGATAAGATTACTTTAATGTTAAGTTATCCTGCAGATGAAGTTGGAAATCATATTTTAAGCTTTGATCAACTTGATGAAGCTGGCATTTATGATTACAGCAAATTAATTACAGAAGAAGAATACACAAAGACTTTTGGTAAAAACTATCACCCATTCACAAAGGTTGATTATGTTGAGTATTATCACAATTTAATTGAATCTGAAGGATGTGAATGCGAAATTATTTTCTCAAATATTCCTACAGATATTTTGAAATACACAAACAATGTTTTGACAGCAGACATCCACTCCAGAAAGAGAACCAAAAAAGCCCTTGAAAGAGCTGGCGCAAATGTATTGTCAATATCAGAAATACTTACTGAATCAGTTGATGGCAGCGGATACAATCCAGAATTTGGTTTGTTGGGTGCAAACAAAGCAACTGAAGACAGCGTAAAACTTTTCCCACGTAATTCTTTTGAATTTGCTCAAGAATTGCAAAAGGCATTCAAAGAAAGAACAGGCAAAAATATTGAATGCTTAATCTATGGCGATGGTGCATTTAAAGATTCTATCGGACAAATTTGGGAACTTGCAGACCCAGTTGTAAGTCCAGGATATACAAGCGGACTTGAAGGCGTGCCAAATGAATTGAAATTAAAATATTTGGCAGATAACGACTTTAAAGATCTAAGAGGCGAAGAATTAAACAAAGCAATTGTTGAACGCATCAAACACAAAGAAGCTCAAAAGCTTGACGAAAACACAAGATTGGGCACAACACCAAGAAAACTCACAGACTTAATTGGAAGTTTATGTGACTTGACAAGTGGCTCTGGAGACAAGGGCACACCAATCATTTTAATTCAAGGATATTTTGACAGCTTAGCAGCTGAATAGGATTATTATCCACAGCGCAGATTGAAGAGTTATTGTTTTAACTTTTTAATCTGTCTGTGGATTTTTTTATTTTTAAAAATTTAAAAATTATAAGAAAAATTATCATTTAAATTTTAGTTTTTGTATAAAAATTAAAATCTATTGATTTTTTTGTTAAATTATGGTATAGTATATTAAAGTAGAAATACTTATATCATCGTACATAAGTGCAGATGATAATAAAAACAAAAGGAGGAAAGATATGAGTATTGAAAGAGTAAATGACATTTTAAACTTCAATGCCGATATGACAATGACAGCAGCTATGGCAGCGTTGTTGTTAGTATTTGGTTACTTTGTAAGGAAAAAGGTAAAATTTCTTGAGAAATACTGTATACCTGCACCTGTTGTTGGCGGATTTATTTTCATGTTATGCACAATGATTGGACACTTAACAGGAACATTTTACTTTAATTTCGACACAACATTACAAAGTTTCTTTATGCTTGCATTCTTTACAACAGTAGGTCTAGGTGCAAGTTTAACAATCTTGAAAAAGGGTGGAATTTTGTTAATTATTTATTGGCTAGTTGCAGGCGTAATCTCTATTTTCCAAAACACAATTGGAATTGGCGTTGGCAAACTAATCGGACTTGAAGCTCCATACGCACTTTTAACTAGTGCTATCCCACTAATCGGTGGACACGGAGCAGCCCTAAGCTATGGTCAAACATTTGCTGGTATGGGATATGAGGCAGCTCCACTAGTTGGTGCAGCAGCGGCAACATTTGGTTTAATTGTATCAGTTACGGTGGGTGGACCTACTGCTCGCAGACTGATTGTTAAAAACAATCTAAAACCGGACGCATCGGAAACAGCAGGCGATATCGATGAAAGCATTGCAAACATCAATGCATCAACCGGAAAAAAATTATCAAGCTTGGACGTTACAAAAAACGTAACAGCCATCCTATTTTGCATGGCTCTAGGAACTGTACTTTCAAAGAAATTTGGACAACTTATCAACATGGAATTCCCAACATACGTTGGCGCTATGTTCGTTGCAGTTATCTTAAGAAACTTAAACGAAAAATTCAAATTCTATCACTTCGACTTCGGTTTAGTTGATGGAATAGGAGACGTTTCACTTGGTTTATATCTATCAATGGCAATGATGACTCTTGCATTATGGCAACTATTTGGCGTAGCAGGCAAGATGTTTATAGTTCTATTTGCACAAGTTACGTTCTTGGTTTGTGTTGCTTACTTCATAGTATTCAGAATCTTAGGCAAGAATTACGACGCAGCAGTTATGTGTGCAGGTTTACTTGGTCACGCACTTGGAGCTACTCCAACAGCTATTGTTAACCTAACAGCGGTTAATGAACAATACGGTATGAGTAGAAAAGCTATGATGATTGTTCCAATTGTCGGTGCTTTCCTTGTAGATATTATTTACCAACCTCAAACAATTTGGTTTATCAAAACATTCGTGGAGAAAATAAACTAGTATGAGAGAAATTAAAAAAGATGAATTTAAAGTAACGGATTGGTCTGGAGGACAGACTACACAACTTTATATTCTTCCCGAAGGCGCGGATTTTTCTAAAAGAGATTTTGATTTTAGAATTTCATCAGCAAGCTTTACAAGTACGAGTTCAAATTTTTCAGATTTCTCAGGCTATCAAAGATATATACTTCCATTAAAAGGTTTTATAAAAATAAAACACGAGGGATTGTACGAAAGACATCTTGAACCTTATGAGGTTGAATACTTCGATGGTAGATGGAAGACATATTCTGAAAATTCACTCGACACAATTGATTATAATTTCATCGTTAAAAACGGATCAAACGCTACGATGGAAATTGTAAAAACAAATTCAGAAATCAACAGCGAAGGATATAAATGCTACGTGTTTTCACAAAATGATTTTGAAATTGAAATTGATGGCGATACGAAAAAATTAAACGCGGGAAATTTATATACTGTCTCTTATACACATCTGACGCTGCCGACGAAACCTTATGGGTGTA
>CAMYPV010000093.1 GCA_947293975.1 uncultured Ezakiella sp.
CGTCAACAAACATATCATTACTATTAGATATTTTGTTAAATATTATTCTTGCTTTATCCACACATTCGTTTTTTGGTTTATCAACTATATTTTTATTTGCCTGTACCAAAACTTTTATCGCATCTACTGTCAATTTATATTCATAATCCAATTTTTTTAGCTGTTCAGTATACAAATTTAAATTATCAATATCTTCAATTTTTTCTTCCATATACTTTTCAAGCATAGAAATTTGGCCTTTTATAAATTCATTATTATTAGATGGCTCAGCTTTTTTAGCTTTTTTATTTTTTATAAATATTGATGCAATTGAAATAATTATAAAAATTAAAGGGATTAAATATAAAACTGGAAATTTTGTTCTTACAAAAAATGAAACAAAGCATAAAAGCATTATAACACACTCAATCACAATTGATTTATGCTTTACATCAATCTCTTCTCTTTCAATATATATTTGATCTCTTAAAATTTTAATATTTTGTTCAATTTCATCGTAATCCTTAATTTTTTGCCTCATTTCATCAATCTTTGTTTTTAACATAGCTCTCTTTTTTGTAGGAGCATTTAATGATCCAATCTCTTCTTTTTCTTTTTCAGCTATGCTTAAAATATTTGAAATATAATTAGCATTGCTCTCTGTGTTAAAAATTATATTAACGATATTGTTATTGATTGATGAATTTGAATCAATGTCGAAAAATTCTCCATAGATATTACTTCCAACTCCAAAAAAATCAATCCCTGGAACAAGAATTTTATTTACATAAGTGTAATCATCAGTACAATCATTATTATTTACATATACTTTGGCTATTTCATTTTTTAAATCTCGCTCAATTGATATTATATTGTTTTCATCTAATAAATTTAATTTTACTCTGTAATTGCCTGCTTTAAAATTATTATAATCAACATTATAATTTTTCTTTTTTGAGTCTGTATTTGTAAAACCATATAATGCTGCCTCGATTGATTTTCTAACCGTTGTCTTTCCCGATTCGTTAGGTGCAAAAATTAGATTTAGTCCGCTGTCGAACTCAATATATTTTCTATCAAATTTTCCAAAACCATCCATTAATAATTCTTTTAAAATCATATCCTACCAGCCTTATTAACAATAGACACTATTTTTCTCTTTAAATCTTCTTTATAATCGCCATTATAATTGACCTCAATTATCTTATCTATCTCTGACAAATAGCTATTATCAAAGCCGCTAATATTAAGTGATACATTGCGCTTATCATTAATTTTTGCATAATAAACAACTGACATCAATGCGTATTCCAATTCATTTAAGTCAAAATCTATTTCACTTCCAAATAAATTTATTCTAAAAATGCAAATTTTATCTGTTTTATATTCTTTAACTTCATTTACAATATCATCAATAGTTTTATTATCACAATCAATATCCAAATCAAAATATTTGACTGAAGCAAATTTTACAAATGAAACCTTAAATTCATCGTCCAGATCTATAATATATCCGCCATGATCCCCAGTCTCCTTTATGCTAAGCGGCTCTAGGCTTCCTGGATAATAAAGTCTACCATTATTACTCATCTTATGAATATGACCCAATGCAATATAGTTTATATTATCTGAAACATCTATATCTCTAAAAGGAATAGCATCGCTATCAATATCAGTACCTGAATGAATCATAAGAATATTGTTTTTATATTTAATTTCTAAATCTTTAATATCAGGAGTATGCTCAAAGTTTTTAGACCAGCTATGCATAAAAATAGATAGATTATGCTCACTAAAATCATATCTCCTAATTTTGTTAGAGATATGAAAAATAATATTTTCAGGTATATCGATATTATCAAACACAAAATCGTCGCCAATATAATCATGATTTCCAGAAATAATCATAACATAGCCTGTAAATTTAGAAAGTATGTTAATTAATCTCTTGGCGTGATTTTCTGAAAAATTACTCCTTTCATACAAATCACCGCTAATCATTATAAAATCAACTTTATTTTCATTTGCATACAAAACAACTTTATTTAATGTCTGCCATTGAATTTGACGCATCTGACTTGCATCAATTAGTGACGAACTAAAACTATCGCACAAATGTAAATCTGAAATATGAATTAATTCTGTCATCTACGTAACACGCTCATATTTATTTTTTTTGAGTTTGCTAATATCTCACCAATTTTTGTGCCAACCTCTGACTGTGAAGCGGCTGCAACAAAATATGGCCAATCTTTTTGTGGTAGATTGTTTTCTATCGCAAATAAAAATGCAAACATTATCATATCAACATCATATTTATCACAATCATATTCTAAGCACATATTTTCATAATAAAATAATAGACTATGATCATTTAATATTAACATATTGGTATTATTTCCTTCAGTTAAACTATAAGAAAAATTAATCAGCTCATAGTCAGAAACAATTTTAAATGGTGCATAATCAATTACTTGATCTTTAGTTAAAATTATTGCTGTAGGCTTTTCTTGAAGTGCAAAAATAGCTTCATCACCAAATACTACAGAACTTTTATGATAGTCGTTTACTTTTCTTAAAAAATCCAGCGCAAAATCTTTTTCAATATCATAAATTGGCAATAAAACAGAGTCTTCATTATAAAGCGCTGATATAAATTCTCTCCTTATTGAATTTATATCATCAAATGTAAGTTTATGCATTTTTTCTTGACCAGTAGCTGCTTGGTTTCCTGACCTGATAAATGATTCAATCTTAGCATCGTCTTTTATTTTTATATGCTTAATCATTGAACCCTCATGCTTTAAAATAGTTACTATCTCCTCACCTATATTACCACCGGCTGCCAAATAAATGCTACATTTCTCCTGGTATTTATTTAAAATATTTCTAACACAATTTGATCTAAGTCTAACATCACGCTTTGACTCATCATTGATATATTCAATTCTCAAACGTGGTGCAAGTTCAACTAATAGCGACATAACTACCTCCTTTAATCATTATATCATAAATATTAAATTTATTCTTGCAAATTGTATTAATGTGTTTATTTTATCCGTTTTGTCTTTTATTTTGCGCGATTATAATGTATAATAAGGTTGGTGATTTGATGAAAAGAATTTATTATTTTATTTTTATTATATTAATAATATTAAGTAAAAAAACTATGGCTGCAAAAGAATTTGACACAGTTATTTTAAACGGAAGTGTTTACGATAGTTCAAGCGGTAGTTTTTTAGATAAATATAATATTGGTATTAAAAACGGCAAAATTGATGAAATAACAAAAGAAAACATCAATGGTAAAATAAAAGTTGATGCAACTGATAAATACGTCTTGCCAGGTTTTATTGATAGTTTTCAAAGACATTATGGTGAAGCTTTCGACGAGTACAGACTCTTTGACGGTGTTACAACCTCTATATATGTAACTGACGATGACTTTGATTCTTTTGTTTTAAACGACACTTTGACAATTTCAAATATAAATCGTATACTCTTAAAAGATATTTCTAATATCTACGCTGTTGAATCACAAGAGGAAGCTTATTCAGATTTTAAAACACAGGTAAATAAAGCTATAACAGATGGATTTGCTGGTTTTTACATAAAACCAAGAACCGCAGATAATTTATCATTAGATTTTATCGATAAATCATTCCCACTATACCTTGACTTAGAAAATATTTCCCCAAACTTAGTGATGTCATATTTAAATCTATTAGTTGAACATGGACATACCGAAAGAAATATTCATATTATTGCTGTAAATCAATTTTATAACATCATTAATGACTTAATTAATTTTGTTAATGAAAATAAAAATTTTACTATTGGTGGATACCCTTTTAGCTATGTAAATGTAAATCCTAAAAACGAAAACACATCTTTTTTAGAG
>CAMYPV010000094.1 GCA_947293975.1 uncultured Ezakiella sp.
AGGAAAATTCGATGAAAAACACGAAGTGCAGAAATTTTGCGAATGAGGTGTACAGATGGTACTCCGCAGTGAGCAAATATTTCGAAACAAGCGTTTTTCGCGAATTTAACCGCAAATTGTATTTTATTGAAAGGAGGCCTCTCATGTATCGCAGGGATATTATTACTTATTCAACTTCGACTGTTCTTGTCCTCTTGGCTGCAGCCTTGCACCTGATGGACGAGTTAAATATTGTCATCTTTCCGGTAAATGCCCTTGTCTTCTTTTTGTATACGACCATGATTATCCTTTGGGCTGCCAACATGGAGTCAAGGATTCTTCGGACCGAATCCAAACGCCTCTTTAGGATGATAACGGCTCTTTTGATTGGCTACATTGGCGCCAGAACCTTGAAGTACGAAATTTTTTACAACAATCCAACCGCCGTCGCCTACATCCGCTATTTCTATTATTTCTTCTCCATCAATGTTGTGCACTTGGTTTTTCAAACCACTCTTTTGGTTGGAAAGTCTGAACGCGAATCGACTAACAAATGGTGGAAGCTACTTTGGATTCCGACAGAGCTTTTGGTTCTCTTGGTCTTGACCAATGACTGCCACTCGCTGATCTTTGCAACCGACATCCCCCAATCTGTCGAAACTTATAAGCCGGGTTTTTATATAATCGTAATATACTTATTGACCTTGACTTTGGCTTCTCTCTACTCCACTATACGCGCGACCAGACACATGCGGTCGCCTTGGCCAATTATTTTGCCCATTACAACTTTGGCCATACTAGTTACCTACACTTTTTTATACATTTTTGAGCCACCTTTCTTTTATTATTTTAAAATCGCCTTTAAAAGTGCCGAATTTAATATACTTATGATCATACTTTTTATAGAGTCCTTGGTCTTTACCCGCCTCATCCCATCCAACAGGGGCTACGAGCGTTTTATGAAGCTCTCGTCCCTTCAAATTGGCCTGGCAGATAAAAATGGAAAAATTATTTTGGCATCCGATGGCGGCCCTGATGTAAGTCCTCAGATGATAGACGAGGCTCTTGGGAGTCCCCTTCTAATTGACGATGACACCATACTTGAAAGTGCCAATATTCAAGGAGGCAAGTCCTTTTGGTTTGTCGATCTCAGCGATTTTAATGCCCTAAAAAAACACTTGGTCGAATTAAACGAGGAAATGCTAAATGAAAACGAAATCCTCAAGGCCAACAACGCCCTCAGGAAAAAGATGGTTCAAGTGGAAGAGCAAAGGAAGATCAGAGACCACTTGCAAAGGCGGCTCAAGCCCCAATTTGACCAACTGAGAAACATCTTGATGAACCTGCCCGAGGACGAGGATGCCTTTGAGGAAAAACTTAAGCACGCCTGCTTTATCGACGTCTATATAAAGAGATATTCTAATTTATTTTTACTGACCAAAAACAAAAAACTTCTGGACTTGGACGAGCTCAGACTAGCCTTTAGCGAATCCCTGGATTATTTGAGCCTGACTAAGCTAAAGACCAGTTTGGACTGGGATATTGCCGGCATCTATAATGCCAGAGTATGCCTGGCCTTTTATGAAATTTTCCAATACGCCCTTGAGTTTTACATGCCAGGCGTCGATTGTGTATATGTAAGTTTGAAAAGAATAAATAAGGTCCCCGAGCTCCATATTAAAATTACTGGTGCCAGGGCCAAATCATTCTTGGACGAATACGGCCAAGCTCATGAAAAAATCGGCATTTCCATTAGCGAAAGCATTGGCAAGGATGAAATCAATTTATCCGCTCGCCTAGAAAGGAGGGACTCATGACTCTTTTAGATCTAAACACCTACCAACTGGCCATTTTGTTTATATTAAACACTTGCATCTTGGTTGTGGCCATCAAAGCCCTTGTTGAGATGGCTTTTGTCAAAGTTTTCTCCAAGTATTTTTTACAGATGGTCATCATTTTGATTTTAAGCATTTTCCCCATACAGATTTTGGCAGAGCTTGGAAACGGATATTTTTTTCTAGTCAAGCCCTTTGTCGACCTGCCCTTGTACGCATTTATCGCCTACGACATCTTGCTAATTGTCTTTGAATTTATTTTCGCAATAAATTTTTTGAAAATTTCTAGCAACACCATAGGCAAAAACTCAGTCAAGGAAAGCATGGACAACCTGCCGGACGGGATTTGCTTTTCAAAGATGGACGGGACTCCCCTTCTTGTAAACAGGATGATGCAAGACATCAGCTATGCGGTCTTTGGCAATATGCTGGTAAACGATCTGGTCTGCGCCAAAAACATAAAAGATAATAACATAAAGGCAGGCTCTCGGATCTTGCAAAGAGACCCATTAGTAGTCGACGCAATGGGTAGGGTTTGGCAAGTAAAAATTATCCCCCACGACAATGTGAGAGAGACCCTGGCCTACGACATTACACTGGAGTGGGCCCTCTATCAAAAGATTCGAGAAAAAAATATGCTCATTGAAAAGATGAACGAAAGCCTAAAAGACTACCAAAAAAATGTTAGCAAGTACACCCGGCAAAAGGAAATATTGCAGGCCAAGATCAAAATCCACGACAAGATTGGCCAGTCGCTAATTTATTTTAAGCGCTATCTGGACATGGATGTAAAGACCAAGGAGGACCGGGACAAGCTCATCAATCTTTGGATGGAGAGCTTGGTCATGCTGGACGAAACAAACGAAGATCCAGATTCCACAAAGTCCATAAACAAATTTAAAAAACTCATTTCAACTGCCAAAGATATTGGGGTCACGGTAAAGCTTGATGGCAAGTTGCCGGCTGAAAATGGCGATTTAAATCTACTGATAAAGATCGTACACGAATCACTCAACAACGCCATCCGCCACGGTCAGGCCAAAAACATTTGGATTGACCTAAGCGAGAACGACATAAATATTAATTGCAGGATAAAAAACGACGGCATCATTGTCCATGGGCCCATAATAGAAAAAGGCGGCCTGAAAAATATTCGACAGATAATCGAAAGCTGCGGCGGCAAAATGAAAATAGGATCGGATTCCCATTTCATTTTAGACCTGACCTGGCCAAAAGGAGGAAACTATGACTTATAGAATTATGATAGTAGACGACCAATTCGTTTCACGCGAAATGTTTAAATTATATATAAGCCAGTGTCCGAACTATGAGGTGGCCTATTGCGTGGACACCGCCATGTTTGCAGACACCTATGTATTAAATTCTAAGCTGGACCTGGTCATAATGGACATACTAATGCAAGATGGGTCCAACGGCCTGGAAGCCGCAGAAAAAATTAAAAAATTAAAGCCCGACCTCAAAATCATCGCCGTCACTTCTATGCCCGAAATATCATGGATGGATAAGGCCAGAGAAATCGGCATAGAAAGCTTTTGGTACAAGGAAGTCTCCAAGGAAACAATACTTGAAATCATCGAAAGAACACTTGCAGGCGAATCCGTTTACCCAACAGAAACTCCAGAAGTGGCTCTCGGCATGGTCAAGTCGACCGAACTCACGCCCAGGGAAATCCAAGTCCTCCGCCTCCTCACCACAGGAGTCGGCAACGACGAAATCGCAGAAACCCTAAACATATCCCTAAATACAGTAAAAACTCATATACAACATCTACTGGATAAGACGGGCTTTGCAAATAGGACACAGTTGGCGATACAGGCGAGGGTTACGGGCTTTGTCATCGAAGACGAATAAAAAAATTTGCGGTTAAAATTGCGACTTTTTGCAGTGTTCGACTTTTTGCTCATTCCGGTGTACACTTGAGTACACCTCACTCGTCAAAAAGTCTCA
>CAMYPV010000095.1 GCA_947293975.1 uncultured Ezakiella sp.
ACGATTTGGATTAAAGATTACACGCTTGATAAAATATCGAGCGTGTTTTTTGTTGAAGTAGTATATGAATTATTGTTAAATCGCTGAAAATATTGAAAAATAGGTGTATATGTGATATTATGATATTAATATTATACAAAGAGGTGAGTACATGATTATTGAAAAAATTATTGGAAATGTCTTTGATTTAGAGGATGATAATTTAAAAATCAATTGGCTTGATATGCCTTTTGATCACGCTCACAAAAGAATTCAAAGATTTGAATTTGATGGCAAAGATTTTGGTGTAAAGCTCTCTGAGGAAGATAGAGTAAGTGGCTTAAAACATGGTGACATTATTTACAAAGAAGGTGATGTTTTATATGCGATAAATATCGAAGAAGAGGAATGCTTGTCTGTTCACATGCCTGACATGGAATCTATGGTTAATGTTTCTTATGTAATAGGAAATCGCCATGCAAAACTTTATTGGAGTGATGACAGGACTTCTTTGCTTACTCCTTATGAAAAGACAATTGAGGAGATGCTAAGTCATATTAAAAATATAACGATGTATAAAAAGGTGACTAAATTATTGCCAAAGAATAATTTGATATCGATATTACCACAAGGTGGCACTGTAGGTCACGACCACGACCACGATTATCATCATGACCATGATCATCATCATGACCATGATCATCATCATGACCATGACCATCACCATGATCATGACCATCACCACGACCATGAATAAAGATAAATATCAAGAGGAGCTTATCTTACTACAGCTGAATGACAGTCAGTTTCCAATCGGTTCTTACTCTCATTCATATGGTTTAGAGACTTATGTTTTGCACAATCTAATTAAAAATGCAGAGGATACCAAAGAGTATTTGATAAATTATTTGTCGACGACATTTTATTACAACGATTTGGTTGCGGCATACCTTTCTTATAAATATTTTTTGGAAGATGATTTGGATGCTATTTTAAATTTGAACATTAGATTGCAGGCAGCAAAAAGTCAAGAAGAATTAAGATCTGCTTCTGAAAAGTTGGGTTCGAGACTTATATCGACTGTTGATAAGATGAATATTGATATGCCAAAGAGATATTATGATTGTATTAAATATCATAAAGATAAGGATGTTATTATTCATCACGCAGTTAGCTATGGATTAATCACTGCAAGTTTGAAAATCGATTTGAGATCATGCCTTTTAAGCTTCGCATTTAATATGGCTCAAGCCATGGTTACAAATGCTGTAAAAACAATTCCAATGAGTCAATTTGATGGACAGAGAATTTTATACGAAGTGCATGATTTAATTATGGATTTAATTATTAATATTGAAGATTTGGACGAGGAGTATTATTTTGCTTCTTATCCTGGGGTTGAAGTTGCTTCGATGCAACACGAAATATTATATTCAAGGCTTTATATGTCTTAGGAGGATTTATGGATTATGTAAAAATTGGTGTCGCAGGTCCGGTCGGCTGTGGCAAAACACATTTAATTGAACAATTAGTAAAAGAATTCAAAAAAGATTATAATGTAGCAGTTGTTACAAATGATATTTACACAGAAGAAGACGCAAACTTTCTGAAGCATCAAGGCATCTTGGATTCTGACAGAATCAGAGGCGTTGAGACTGGTGGATGCCCTCACACAGCAATTAGAGATGACGTTTCTATGAACTTGGAAGCTGTTGAGGAGCTTGCAAAGAAGTTTAAAGATTTGCAAATTGTATTTATAGAAAGTGGTGGAGACAATTTGTCTGCAACATTTAGTCCAGACCTTGCAGATGCAACTATATTTGTAATTGACGTTGCAGCAGGCGGAGATATTCCACGTAAAGGTGGCCCTGGAATTACAAGATCTGATTTATTAATTATTAATAAAAAAGATTTGGCTCCATACGTTGGTGTTGATCTGGACGGAATGGAAAGAGATGCAAAAGCACAAAGAGGAGATCTTCCATTTATATTTACAAATCTTAAAAACGGCGACGGTCTTGACAAGGTATATGACTGGATTAGAAAACAAGTTTTATTTGAAGATTTAAAATAATGAAAAAAACATTTGCAAGACCAAGCAAATTATATATGGAATTTGAAAATAAAGATGGCGAGACTGTTTTAAAAGATATTTATAAATCGCCGCCATTTATGGTTATGCACACTTTTCGTGATAGAGATTTTTCTAAGGTTATGATTATGAGTTCAAGCCCAGGAATACTTGAAGGCGATAGACAGCAAGAAGAGTTCTATGCAAAGAAAGACTCAAAGGTTTTGATATGCTCTCAATCATACGAAAAGGTGTATCAAATGCCTGACGGTGGGCATGCAACTCGTGATGTGAAAATCACTGGTGAAGGCGGTTCAGATTTTATTTTCAAATTGTTACCTATGATTTTGTACAAGGACTCAGATTTTAGAGAAACTTTGTCGATTGATTTAAAGGACGACGCAAGACTTATTTTTTCAAACTGTTTTGTTGCCGGAAGAGTTGGCAGGGGAGAATGTTTTGAATTTAAAAGTTACAAGACTTCACTTGATATAAAGCTAGACGAAAAGTTGATTTATACAGAGAAAAATCTTGTAAGACCTTATGAGCAAAATTTAAATGAGCTTGGTATGATGGAAGGCTATGATCACTTCTTGTCGATGGTTGTTGTTAATTTTAACAATGATGAAAACATGTCTAATATTAGAGATATAATTGAAAGACATAACAAAAAAAGAGGACTAAGAGGTGGAGCAAGCCGTACTTTTAGAAATGATATTCAAATTAGAATTTTGGGCAAGATGGGCCAAGATTTAATTGAATGCGAAAAGGATATTATTGATTATTTGATTGAAAAAGGGGGAAGGGTATGCATTTAGTACCAAAGGATATTGAACGCTTGATGATTTTTACAGCAGGAGAAGTTGCAAGAAAGCGTTTGGCACGTGGGCTTAAATTAAATTATCCAGAATCAGTTGCACTTATAAGTGCTGAGCTTTATGAAATGGCACGTGATGGAAAAACTGTTTCAGATTTAATGCAAGCTGGCAAGAAGATTTTAACAAGAGATGATGTAATGGAAGGCGTTCCTGAGATGATTAAGGATGTGCAAATTGAGGCTACATTCCCAGATGGCACAAAGCTTGTAACTGTTCATCAACCAATTGTGTAGGAGGATTTTTATGATACCAGGAGAAATTTTTTATAAAGACGAAGACATCATATTAAACGAAGGTAGCGAAGCAATTGAAATTGAAGTTACAAATGTCGGAGACAGGGCCGTTCAAGTTGGTTCACATTTTCATTTTTTCGAAGTGAACAGATATTTGAAATTTGATCGCAAAAAAGCATTTGGCAAGAGATTAAATATTCCTGCAGGAAATGCTATCAGATTTGAGCCAGGCCAAACACATAGAGTTCAATTAATTGATATTGGAGGTAATGGAAGGGTGATTGGATTTAACGCTCTTACAAATGGTGTAACTCATGATATTAAAAGAGATGAAGCAATGAAGCGTATCGTTGAAAAAGGCTACGCAAATATAGATAGCGAGGAGGAAGCATAATTGGCATACAAAATTTCTAGGCAAAAATATGGTGCGATGTATGGCCCAACAACAGGTGATAAAATTAGACTTGCAGATACAGATATTATCATAGAGATTGAAAAGGACTACGCAACATATGGTGATGAATCACAATTTGGTGGTGGCAAATCCATTAGAGACGGTATGAATCAATCGTCAACTGCAAGTTATGCTTCAGGTACTTGTGATACTGTTA
>CAMYPV010000096.1 GCA_947293975.1 uncultured Ezakiella sp.
TGATTGCTCGTTTGGCTAACCTAGATATGACCGACAATAGCAAACCTAATTTCAAAGATACTCCATCTGCATGGTACAACACAGCTATTAATGCTGTTGTAAAATTAAACTTAATGTTTGCTGATAAAGATGGTAACTTCCGCCCTAACGAAGCAATTACAAGAGCTGAATTTGCAAGAGCTTTGTTCTATATCGACAAGAAAAACGATGCAGTTGCTCCATTTGCTGATGTTAAAGGCCACGAATTTGAAGCAGCTATCAATCAAGCATATGGCAATGGATTGATTGTCGGATATTTAGACGGAACATTTAAGCCAGATGCTTTCATTCAAAGAGCTGAGGCTGCAAAGATTTTAAACAAATACGCAAATCGCGGTGTTACTTTGGAAGGTATGAGTGCTGTTAAGATGGACTTAAAACACTTTATTGATATCGACCAAAATCACTGGGCTTATTGCGAAATTATGGAAGCTGCAAATAGTCACGAATATCGTAGAGTTAAAGGAACTCTTGAAGAAACATGGACTATGATTTTACCAGATGATATAATGAAATAAGTTTTATAATTGCAAACAAAGAACTCCCTTCGGGGAGTTTTTTGTTGCGTAATTTTTGTGTTTTTATAATTTTATGTATTAAAAAAACGCCTTTCGGCGTTTTAGGTTAATTTTGTGGACTATGTAGATTTAATTATTCCATTGGTACACATGCACCTGTTGGACATACGTCTGCACAGTTTCCGCAACCAATACATTCACTTGCATCGATTGAGTATACGTCGCCTTCTGAAATGCATTCTGATGGGCATTCTGGTTGGCATTGTCCGCAAGCGATACATTCATCTGTAATATGATAAACCATTTTATACCTCCTTATATATTTCTTTGAGCCTTTAGCTCTATATACATTATACCATAATATAATATATTGTCAAGCAAAATGGCTATATACCAATGTTTGCAGAGGCTAACTTTATATTTGCTATTCATATACTCTCGCCTATTGCTGTGTGCTGGTCATCTTGTTATTTATGTTTTGTGCAATAATTTTTTTAAAAATTTTTTAAAGAATTTTGGTTAGTTGGTTCTAACACTTGCATATTGATGCATTATTTATTATAATTCATAGTTGAGGTGATTAAATGAGGATGCGCAAAAAATGGTCTGCAATACCTAAGCTTTATGACTCTGGCAAGGCTTTGTTTTGGCCCGAGGAGTTTAAGGGTAAATGGCACGAGCATTTTAATAATAACAATAAAATACATCTTGACATTGGCTGTGGCAGTGGTGATTATTCATTACATATGGCGCAGCTAAATCCTGATATTAATTATATACTGTGGGACAGAGAGCCTGGCGTTTTGATATACGCTCTTGAATCTTTGGAGGAGCTTAATTTAAAAAATGTTATTATAATTCCAAGAGAGATTGACGGCATTGAAAATATTTTTGATGACGGGGAGATTGATTCTATTACTATACACTTCCCTAACCCTTGGCCAAAGAATCGTCAAAACCACAGAAGGCTTACCTATCCTTTAAGGCTTTTAAAATACAAAAAAGTTTTAAAAGATGGTTCTGTTGTAGATTTTAGGACTGATGATGATGAATTATATTTTGATACTATTAATTATATAAAAAAAATTGGTGGAGAAATCCTCGATCAATCCGAAGATTCTGCACCAACAAAAGTTATTAGTCATTATGAAAAGCGTTTTAGATCTCATGGAGTTAAAATTAAGTCGATTAGATTTAAATTGTCTAAATAAATCCGCCGTCGACTTTAATATTTGCCCCACTGATGTATCTTGCTTGATCGCTTATTAAATACAACACAAGATTGGATATATCGCTTACTTTTCCCGCTCGCATGAGTGGGATTTCTTTTATAAATTCCTGCCTGTCGCTTTCGCTTAGGTTTAAATTCATCTTTGTATCTATAAAGCCTGGGCTTATTGTATTGACGCATATATTGGATGGCCCAAGCTCTTTTGACAGTGCCTTTGAAAAAGCTATAAGCCCTGCTTTTGAAGCGGAATATACAGACTCACAACTCGCTCCGTCTATCCCCCACATTGACGATATATAAATAATATTGCCAAATTTATTTCTGACCATTATGTCAGATACTGTGGTTGTAAGTTCAATTGGAGCTTGCAAGTTTACATTTATGATGTCGGATATTTCGCTTGATGACATTTTGTTTATCATCTGGATTTTACTTATACCTGCACAAAAAATCGCTGAATGTATATTGTATTTTGAGAGCTTAAGTTTTGCATCTGCAATTTGCTTTTGATCTTTGAAGTCGCATTTTATAATTTCAACTCTCGAATTGTATTTGCTCTTTAACTCAATTAATCTATCTGAGTTTTGATTGCACATTGCGATTGCGTTTAAGTCGGTCTTTAATAGAATTGATTTTAATATATCAATGCCTATATCCCCACTTGCGCCTGTTATTAATACATATTTCATGCTCTTTCGATTAAATCCTTAAAAATGTCTAAAAATTTTGGTTCATAATCAATCATCGCCTCTGGGTGAAACTGCACGCAGCTGATGTATAAATCCCCGGTGTATTCCATAGACTCTATGATTCCGTCTCTACTTTTTGATGTTGCAACAAAGTCTTTTGCAACTGTTTTGACGGATTGATGATGATATTGATTTACAAGAATTTCATCACCCAACAATCTGTTTACAATTGAGCCTTTCGCTGTATTTATTTTTAATATGCCTCGTGACAAATCTTTTGAAAATGAATGACCAGATGAAGCTTTCACTTCGCTATTTATATCTTGATACAAATCTCCGCCCATGGCTGCATTTATAAGCTGCATTCCCCTACATATTCCAAGTACGGGAATTTTTTTATCAATTGCTTTTTTTAATAATTTGATCTCAAATTCGTCTCGTTCAAAGCATATCCCCTGAACGCTTGGATGAAAATCTGCACCATAAATATTTGGATTGACGTCCTCCCCACCTGTAAAGATAATTGCATCTGCAATTTTTATATATTCATCTATAATTTTTTCATTTGATGTAACTTGTGCAACAATCGGAAGTCCACCAGCTCTTGCGACTGCGGTTGCATAATCGTTTTGCAATCTGATGTATTTGTGGTGATCGTCCTCTGTTATTAATCTAGATGTCAGTAGTATTCGCTTCAATTTTTTGTCCCTTTCTGAATAAGAAAAATAATCCTAATAATAATATCGGTATACTTAGCCATTGAGATGTTGACATTCCATAGTATATGCCACGAATTTCATCCCCTCTAAAGAATTCGAGTATAAATCTACCTATTGCATACATTGTTAGATATATGCCCAACGTTGTACCGTTTCTTCTTGGTTTTCTGTTGTATAGTAGTAATGTCATTACAATTATAAAGTTCCCTGCAACGCCAAAAAGTTGCGTAGGTAAAATTGGCACGCCTGCTGGAGCAAGTCCTGTGTTTGGAAAAATAACTGCAAATGGAGAATTTTCACAAACTCTTCCGTAGCAGCAACCAGCAAAAAAACATCCCACTCTGCCAAACATTTGTAGAATTGGCATACCAATTGCAAAGATGTCGATTGTTCTTAATGGATTTAAGTTTTTATATTGCTTTAGAAATATAAACATTCCTATTATTGCTCCGATGAGTCCGCCTAAAAATACCAATCCACCTTGAAATGCCATCTTTAGTCTGTCGATAAAGCCAATACTACTGTCAAACAATATCATAAAACTATCTGGATCTGTGATCCAATACAGCACCT
>CAMYPV010000097.1 GCA_947293975.1 uncultured Ezakiella sp.
ATAGGAGGGCATAAGTCATGAATGATAAATATAGCGATATAATTAATTTAAAACGCCCAGAATCAAAAAACCATACAAAGATGCCTATTCTAAATAGAGCAGCTCAATTTGCGCCGTTTGCAGCGCTTACAGGGCATGCTGCATCTATAAGCGAAGCATCTAGACTAACTCACGAAAAAATTGAGTTAAGCGAAGATGAATTAGAATTATTAAACCGAAAAATTGTTTTGGCAATAAGTAATACTGAGCAAAAAGTAGAAATAATCTATTTTGTGAAAGATCAGAAAAAAATGGGCGGAGAATACAAAATTATTGATGGTAATATAAAAAAATATGATGAAATAGATGAAAAAATATTAATGAAAAATGGAATTCAAATACCAATAAGAGACATATATGATGTAAAATTGATAAATTAAAAGCTGCTAAATTTAGCAGCTTTTTAAATTAAATATTTTATTGAGTTCGAATAGCTTCAAGAGGGGATAGCTTCGTTGCTTTTGTTGCTGGATAATAACCACTAACAAGACCTATTAAACTTGAAAATAGGAGTGCTGCAATAACTAACCAAAAAGGAATGATTGAGATTTTTGTGGCTTCATCTCCCATCATGCCACCCATCATACCCATTCCCATGCCCATACCCATACCGTCGGGATTTGGTTTTGAAGCAGAGTAGTTAATGATTGCGCTAATTGCATAGCTAAATCCAATACCGACAAATCCACCGAATAATCCAATCAATGCGGCTTCGGTTAGAAAGATTTTTCTGATATCCTTAACACTTGCGCCAATAACTTTCATTATACCAATTTCTTTGATACGTTCGTAAATGCTCATAACCATTGTGTTTGCAATACCGATTGCAGCAACGAGTAAACTTACTGCACCAATTCCGCCAAGAATTTTTTGCTGGTCTTCAGTTTGTTTAATCATTGGCTCAACGTATTTTAATTTGCTTTGAGCATTGAAATTTAGTTTTTCAAGCTCATCAGTTACTTCTTTAACATTTTTAATGTCATCAACTTTTACATATATATTTGTAAACTTACTCAAATTTGAACCACGACTATAGTCAAATCCACCTTCAGCTTTATTTTGATCGCGGAATTTTTTTGATTCACGATTTAACTTTTCGGCAAATTCCATTGTTACAAATATATTATATCCGTATTCAAAATCTTCCTCAGGCAATTCTGCAATTGGAGTAATTTTATAACTTTTTTTGAACTTCGTAGTGTCATCTTCGCTTGAAAATACCTGTCCAATCTTCATTTCAATTTTATCTTTTTGAAGATCGACTGGTGACTCGCTATTACTAATTACACCGCTGTTTCTTTTTGAAGGGTTATACCATGATCTTTTTAGGCCTCCGCCAAAGATAGCAGCATTTGAATCGTTTTCAGTTAATAAACGTCCCCAAGTTGGATTCATATCAAAGTCTTCTAATACTGTTGGATCAACACCCACAACTTGAGCATAAGTTGTGTATTTTTTAGCATATATATAAACATCCTTAACTTCAAGCATGGGGAGAACTGACTTAACATGTTCGATTTTTTTGATTGTATTTAAAGCTTTTTCGTTTAGTGGCGCAGGATCTTTTGCTTGTCCAGTTTTGTCATTATATCTGGGGTAGGGTTGAATTGCAATTATATCCAGTGCACCCATTTGCTCAAGCTGTCGATTTGTTGCAGCCTTCATACCAAGACCAAGACTAAGCATAACAACAATAGACGCACATCCTATGGTAACACCAAGAATAGTTAAAACGGTTCTTAGTTTTCTACGCCATAAATTTCCAAGACTCATTAATAATAAGTCTATATTACTCATCTAGTGTCAGCTCCTTGTCACGCTTTTTATGATGCATTTTTCTTGCAATCATAAAACCAATTAATGCAAGAGCAATTAGAGTAACCCAAGTATACCATTTTGAAGCAATGTTTTTAACTTTTGCCATAAAGCCCTCTTGTTCCATTCCTGGCATATCTCCAGGCATTCCATCTGGACCCATTTGATTTGGATCAAATTGAGGAGCTTCAGATACTTCGTAAGTTACTTCTTCAACTTTTTCTTGTTTTGTACCAGTTGAATCTTCATAACTAAATATTAATTTAACCTTTTTGGTGCCAGGTTCCATTGAGTTGACTTGAGCGTCATGACTTTCTGTAGATCCTGAGACAAAGTTACCAATGTAGTATGTTGGGTTTTGAATTTGCACAGATGGGTCATCAGTTTCAACTCTAACCATCATATTATATAGAGTAACTTTTCCTGTGTTATAAAATGTTACGCTTAAAGGAGAACCATCACCAGCGTTAAAATTATTTTGTGTTTGTATCTCTCCAATTTCAAGACGAGAAGCTTGAACAACTGGAATACCAATGTTTTCTGATGCTTTATATTCGTTGTTTTCATCATCTTCGTATTCAAAGTTTGCTTGAACTTGATATGTTTTTGCTTGTGCGTCTGGAACTGTATACATTTTTACTTTCTTTTCAACAGTTTGACCTGGAGCAATACTTGAAATAAAGAATGTGTTTGATGAATCAACCGGTGTAAAAATATTTGAACCAGCACTGTTTGATTGATTGTTTGAAGTTTCAAGACTTGAAAGGGTAATTTTAATATTCTTAATTTCTTTCTTTGAGTTTGTATTTTGGAAATTAAGAGTTAATTCAAATTCGTTTCCAGCTTCTGGTAAACGTGGTTCAAATGAATACTTTTGAATAATAAGCTTTGGTGTGCTTGGCTTTTTATCTTTTCCATCGCTATCTTTCTCTGGATTTGATACAAAAATTCCAGCAACTTGTTCTGTTACCATAGGCTTGTCAGCGTTTGTATAAGTGTCATAGTATTCAATATTAAACTTGATAGGATAGTTTTGAGTTGTGCTTGAAGGAGTAGCGAAGTATGTGAACTTATATGATTTTCTTTCGCCAGGAGCAATTTTTTCTTCGAAAAATTGTCCGACAGATCTACTTACAAGTCCGCTTCCTTCTACAGAAGATTTAATATAAACTCTTTCTGCAACAGATTGTCCCTTATTGACGAGGTCAAAACTAATAGTTGTTTGATTTCCAGGGAAAATTGTTTTTGTAGGAACATTTAAATTTTCAATAATAAGTGCAGATGCTTGGTCAGGATTTGAACCAACAGTTAAGAAGAAGCTCTTAGTGTTTGAAGCTTCGCCTTCTTTTGCTTCATTTGGGAAATTTACGCTGACTTTAAACTCGTAGTTACCAGGTTTAATATTTGGTGCAGAGCCAAGTTCAAACGCAAATGATCTGCTTTCACCAGGATTTAATACTTCGATATTTCTAGAGTTGAAATCTTTTAAAAGTGTAAAGCCATCTTTATCCATACCGTCAAGTCTAACTTCAGCATTATAAACAGGGTATTCGGTGTTATTTTTTACATTAATAGTTGCAACAACCATTTTTCCTGGAGCAACATCGTGTGGATTTGGAAAAACTGTAACTTCGCTTAAATCCAATTTTGAATATGCAGCTTTACCATTTCTTGTAACACGAACTGTTGTTGTAAATTGACCAACAGATCTACCGTCAAGAGAAACGTTTATGGTTACAGGATAGCTTCCAGCCTTTGCAGTTTCTGGAACTTTAACCCTAAATGTAAGACCTACAGTTTCTTCTCTGTTTACTGATGAATATCTTGGGTTGCGGCGAGAAAATGGATCTTCTCTATAATATCCGCCAACAGGAAGTTCATCGTATGAGTTTTG
>CAMYPV010000098.1 GCA_947293975.1 uncultured Ezakiella sp.
TCTTTTAAAATGTGTATGCTTTCTTTTGAAAAACCTTGACCAACGCCTTTTATAATTAAATTATCTCCAAAAATTTTTACAGCATCCTCTATATTCTTTGCTTCGTTTTTAAATGAAGTGTCGCCAGCAAATTGGAAGCACTCTTGTATTGTGTTTAAATGTAGTGATACATACGGCGTTTGCAATTTATTAGAAACTTTTTTTAAATCATCGATTGAATTTCTTGCGCTTAGATTTGCAATTACAAAATCATAGTCTAAAAATGGTTCAAATCCTACAAAGCAATCATTTTTAATAAATGGATTTAAAGATCCAGTCATAATTGGCACATTTAAAAACTTTGCCATTTTAACGAGACGTTTGTTTATTTTTTTTGAAAGCTCAGTGCCGCCTGTAATTGCATTAATATAGTTAGGGAAAATTTTGCGCCCTAAAAACTCAGTTTTTATATCTAAGTCACCAACAGATAATCCACAAGGCTCGATAGTTTTAATTCTATAATTTTCAAAATCACCCCTACGAGTCAGCCTATGGCTGTAGTAGAGGTGAGCGTTTTTTCTATTTAGCATTCAAATATTCTCCAAAATTTTCTTCAAATAATTTTTGAGTTGCATTTTTGTCATATACCCAGTAGCTTTGACCATTAATAGTCGGTGCATTACCAGGAATCATTCCCATTGAAATGTTGTTTAAATCAAGCTTTGGCAAGCTAACAATAGCTTCTAAAACTTGTTTTTCGCCAAAGTTTGTTCTGATATTTGATTTAAGTTCTGTGAAAATCCTTGGCAATTTGCCGATGTTTTTTAAACTTAAAGCTTGTTCCATAAAAGCTTTTATAAATGCTTGTTGTCTTGGAATTCTATCAACATCGCCTTGATTACCTCTGTATCTTAAAAACTTAACAGCATTATCGCCATCAAGTACTTGTTCGCCAGCTTTAATGTTAATTTTTAGCGGTGGCTTATCGGTTGGATCGTAGTAATTCATATTAAATGGAACGTTAAATTTAACTCCACCAATTGCATCAACAATATTTTTTACAAGCGTGTAATCGACCTTTACAAAATAATCTAGATTAATATTAAAAGCTTTTCTTATTGTTTGCATTAAAAGCTGCGTGCCACCGTATGAGTGAGCGTGATTTAGCTTTGTTAAGCCGTGACCCGCAACAGGAACACGAGTATCTCTTGGTAGATTGATCATTCTAACTTCGCCGGTTTTAAAATTTACCTTGGTTAGAATCATCGTATCAGATCTATGGCCTTTAGATTCGTCAATATTGTGCGAGTCCGTACCAAATAATAAAAAGAAGAATTCATCATCAATCATCTGTTCGGCTTTGTTATCTTCTTCTGTATTATTCTCGGATGTATTTTCGGTATTTCCTGTATTTTTTGTATTTTCGATATTATTCTCTGCTATATCATTGCTTTCATTTTTCGAAAAAATCTTTGCGTATGGATTTTCCGCGCCTTTAACAATTGCAAACAAATAAAAGGCTAAGAACACAACTAGCGCAAGAGAAAAAGAAGTTTTAAACTTTTTCATTATTTCATCTCCACTTTGTCTTTAATTTCAAAAACTGCATCTCTTACAACAGAACGAAGTTCTCCCAAAACTTCATCGTCTAAAGACGCTTTCTTTTTAATAATATATACTCCATCTAAAAATGCGCGATCAGCAATTGTCTTTGGCTCTAACTTTTCAGATAATTCCTGATAGGAGTCGATGAGCTTTCCATTGCCATCAACAATAGGACTCAAAGTAGTACCAGTTAATAGCACATATAGCCACGATTGGTATCTTGAAATGAAATCTGTATTTCTAGAAAAAGTTTTATGATTAACAATAAAATTTTCAATAGTATTAATTCTATCAAGAAGCTCCTTTGCACTTAATTGCATAACGCCTTTGAACAAAGTTGGATTGTCATTTTCTTCTTGTTTTATAGAATAATATTCCTTCAATACTTGATTATCTTTAATAAGATCTAAAAATTTATTATAGTTAAGATTTGGAACCAAAGTATCTCCAGATTTGTTGATTACATAATACATATTATAAATTTTAATTACTTCATTCTTGATAGCATCATCTTTGATAGAGTCAATGTCTGAATCTTTTAAAGTTTCGCCGTCATTTAAAAAAGCAAGAGCAGATTTAAATTCTTCTGAATTTACGACTCCGCCAACAATATTTAAATTACTAATTAAAGTGTCTTCAAGAGTAAACAAATAAAGCTCTTTTTTATCCTTGTCAACTTTTTCGATATTCTGATTTATATATTCAATTAGACTTACAGGATCGTACGGTAATTCCTTGACCGATTCATCTCTTTCTATTACTGCTGGTTGATTGATAGGATCGGTTGGCTTTTTATTAAATGTATTACAGCCTGTAAATAATATTGTAGCTATTAAAATTTTCGCTATATTTTTTTTCTTCATCATTTCCTCCATAGGGTATATCATAGCTATTTTAACAGATTTAAATAAAATAATCAACTATTTAATCGCACAAGCTTTCACGAACTTTGATTTTGCCAAGCTTAATGTTATTAACATCATCTTTAAACAACAATACAATTGTCGAACCAAATCTAAATTCACCGATTCGTTCACCTTTTTTGAAATTTGTTTTTGAAAGCTCAATTGAGTTTACATTTGTCGCGCCGACGGCAATGTAAAAGTATTTATCGGTTTCCATTATGATGCGATAGTTTTCCAAAAAAGGATTTCCCATTTTAAAACCCAAATTGTTTACAGGGATGCTTTTTAATCCGATTTTGTAAATATCAATTGCATTATTGTCATCAATTGCGTGAAACTGATGATAATTATGTGGGGACAAATAAATTACCGCGAAAGATTTTACATCTTCACTCTTGCCCAAAAGTGTATCTACATCGACGAGTTTTCCTTTAACATTAAAAAATTTCTGCTCAGAGATTTTACCAGCAGCTGTAACCACACCATCGCATGGGGAAATATATTTTGCATTGCCCATTGGCCTTTTTGATAGGTCGATGTCTCTTGTAAAATAATCGTTGAGTGTATTAAATTTTTGTGGCTGCAAAATTTCATCGGTATTTATTTTATAATGATTTCTAAATATAGGAATAAAAATTTTTGAAAATTTTGCGTTCACAATTTTATTAAATAATTTATTGATGAAATTATTGTTTAAAAATTTTATGATAAACTTCACTCGTCAACCTCCAACTTGATAGTTTTTTCTATTTCTTGTATAATTAAATTATATTATAACATAAGGAGTCAATAATGAAAAACGAAAAGCAATTCTTAAAGAAAAATGCAGCAAATTTTGTAACGCTTTGTAATATGATTGCAGGGGCTACTTCGATTTTGATGAGCTTGAATGGAAAATTTAAAACTGCAATGGCATTTATAATTTTGGCAAGCATTGCGGACAGATATGATGGTAAGGTTGCACGAAAATTAAATCAAAGCTCGCAGCTTGGTGTTCAAATGGACTCCATGGGAGATGTTTTAAGTTTTGGAGCAGCACCAGCTATATTAGTTTACACATATTTATTTATGAATTTAACCGGCCCACTTAAAATTGTCGGTGGAGTTGGTACAATATTTTATATTTGCTCAGGTGCATTTAGGCTTGCACGATTTAATATCG
>CAMYPV010000099.1 GCA_947293975.1 uncultured Ezakiella sp.
AATCCTTACTTGCATTTGGATGTCTGTTGTCGCCAATTACAAATACCTCATCATCTGCCAATGTATATTCTAATTCTCCTTCTGTAAAAATATTATCAATATAATCTTCATTAACAATTTTATCATTAATATAAACACTTCCGTTTGTAACCTTTATATTGTCATTTCCGACTGCTACAATTCTCTTAACATAAAAATCGCCATTTGTGATTGCTTTATCTCTAATGACAACAATGTCACCTCTGGAGTATTTATAAAAAAGTTTATCAATTTTCAACTCAATTAATCTATCACCATTTTGCAAAGTAGGTAGCATACTATTTCCCCTTACGACTGTAAAAGAAAATATAAATTTTGTTATTAACAGCGCTGCTACAAATGCAAATGCAAGTGATTTTATCCATTCAATAATTTCCATTTTTATCTTCTTCTTTTTATCGTCTTTTTCATGACTTTCATCAATAAAATTATTATCCATTTTATTCTCCTAACAAATATTTTGCATAGCTATATTACAACACATTTTCACAATTTTGTCAATTTTTGCAGAATTAATTTTAGTTACAAATTTAATAGAATTATAAGTCAATTTTCTTTGATTTATATGATATTATGTAGTATAATAAATCTGAAAGAGGTGAGTTATGATTTTAGATGCAATCAACTTTAATTTTCAACACGATGATGGTAAAATACTTGAACATTTTGATGAATGCGATTGTATTATTTTAGGCCCTTCAAGAGTTGGAAAAACTCCTCTTTGTTTTTATTTGGGTTACTTTGGCATAAAAGCAATGAATATTCCGTTGGTTCCTGAAGTTAATCTAAATATATTTGGGAGTTTGCCAAGACGAAAATGTTTTGGACTTGTACGTTCAGTTGAAAGCTTAAAAAACATACGCAAAACCAGAGAAAAATATCTTGGACTTGAATCTAACTATTCAAGTGACAAGAGAATATTTCAAGAATTGGAATATGCAAGTAGTATTTATGATGATATTAGATGCCCTATTCTAAATCTAGATGAGTTTAGTGTAGAAGAAGCTTCAGAGTTTATCAAAAAAAGAATTGATTTTAAGGAGGAGTAATGTCAAAATTTACTTATAGTTTTGAAGAAGGAAACGCTTCGATGCGTTCACTATTAGGAGGTAAAGGTGCAAACCTTGCGGAGATGACAATATTAGGTATTCCAGTACCTCCTGGATTTACAATTTCAACCGATGCATGTAAGGCATTTTATAAAAATGATGAACAACTTCCGCCATCATTAATGGAAGAAGCATTAAAAAGAATCGAAGAAATTGAAAAACATACTGACAAGCAATTTGGATCCACAACAAATCCTTTGCTATTTTCCGTTAGATCAGGCGCTGTATTTTCTATGCCTGGTATGATGGATACTATTTTAAACCTCGGATTAAATGATGATACAGTAAAAGCTCTAGCCAATAAAACAGGCAATGAACGCTTTGCTTATGACAGTTACAGACGCTTCTTGCAAATGTTTTCTGACGTCGCAATGGGAATTCCTAAATATGAATATGACGACGCATTAGAAGATATAAAAAAATCTGAAAATGTTGAGACTGATCAAGAAATCTCAATTGACGGCTTAAAAAAATTAGTTGAGAAATACAAAAAAATTTACAAATCATATATTAACGAAGACTTCCCTTCTGATCCGTTAAAACAACTTGAACTATCAATAATTGCTGTTTTTAGATCATGGATGAATCCACGCGCAAAAACCTATAGAAGACTTCACAAAATTGATGACGATTTAGGTACAGCTGTTAATGTTCAATCAATGGTATTTGGTAATATGGGAGATACAAGCGGTACTGGCGTATGCTTCTCTAGAAGTCCTTCTAATGGTGAAAATAAATTATTTGGTGAATTCTTAATGAATGCACAAGGTGAAGACGTTGTTGCAGGAATTCGTACTCCTAAAGACATTGAAACTTTAAAAGATGTTAATGAAGATGTGTATAATAAATTCCTTGAAACTATTGAAAGCCTTGAAAAACACTACAAAGATATGCAAGACGTTGAATTTACAATTGAAGAAGGAAAATTATACTTCTTACAAACTAGAAATGGTAAAAGAACTGGTAAGGCTGCATTAAATATTGCTGTTGATATGGTTAAAGAAGGCTTATTAACAAAAGAAGAAGCTTTGTTAAAGGTTGAACCAGGTCAATTAAATCAACTTATGCACTATCAATTTGACGAATCTGATTTAAAGGATAAAACATTGGTAACAAAAGGCTTGCCAGCTTCTCCAGGTGCTGCAAGTGGTGCTGTTGTATTCTGTCCAGAAGCTGTAAAAGAAATGCACGAAAAAGGTATTGCGACAATTCTTGTTCGTGAAGAAACTTCTCCAGAAGATATAGATGGAATGGTTCTAGCTGAAGGCATCTTAACTGCAAGAGGTGGTATGACATCTCACGCTGCTGTTGTTGCTAGAGGTATGGGTAAATGCTGTGTTGCCGGTTGTTCAGAACTTAGAGTTGATGAAGCTAAGAAAATTATTAAAGCACATAATGGCTTAGAAATTAAAGAAGGCGAAATCATTTCAATTGACGGAACTGCTGGTAACGTATATATCGGTGAAATCAAAAAGATTGAGCCACAACTTTCAGGTAATTTTGAAACATTTATGCAATGGTCAGATGAATTTAGAAAACTAAATGTTCTAACTAATGCTGATAATCCAAAAGATGCTGCAAACGCTAGATCATTTGGTGCTGAAGGTATTGGTTTGACAAGAACAGAACATATGTTCTTTGATGAAAGCAGAATTAAAAATGTTAGAAAAATGATTCTTGCAAAAAATGTAGAAGATAGAAAAGCATCACTTGATAAACTATTGCCATATCAAAAATCTGACTTTGTAGGAATTTTTGAAGCAATGAAAGGTTTACCTGTTACAATTCGTTTATTAGACCCACCTCTACATGAATTCTTGCCAGTTAAACATGAAGATATAGAAATTATTGCTAGTGAAATTGGTGTAAGTTATGAGGAGCTATTAGAAAGAGTTGAAGAATTAAAAGAATTTAACCCAATGTTAGGTCATAGAGGTTGTAGACTTGCAGTCAGCTACCCTGAAATTTATAGAATGCAAACTCGTGCAATTATAGAAGCAGCTATAGAAGTCGGAAATACAATTCCACAAATTATGATTCCATTAATTGGTGATCTCAAAGAGTTAAAGTTTGTAAAGGAACAAATTGTTGAGGAAATCGAAGAAGTATTTAAAGAGAAAAATGCTTCTGTAAAATACGAAATCGGAACTATGATTGAAGTTCCTCGTGCTGCTCTACTTGCAGATGAAATTGCAACTGAAGCTGATTTCTTCAGTTTTGGTACAAATGATATGACTCAAATGACATTTGGATTTAGCCGTGACGATAGTGGAAAATATATTTCAGAATATATTGATCGTGGAATATTTAAGGTAAGTCCTTTTGAATCATTAGATAAAGAAGGCGTTGGAAAACTAATAGATATGGCAACTCAGCTTGGACGTAAATCAAATCCTAATATTCACATTGGTGTTTGCGGAGAAGCTGGCGGTGACCCAGATTCTATAGAATTCTTTGCACAAGTTGGTCTTGATTATGTAAGTT
>CAMYPV010000100.1 GCA_947293975.1 uncultured Ezakiella sp.
TCGGGGTGTAGCGCAGCTTGGTAGCGCACGTGCTTTGGGAGCATGGGGCCGAAGGTTCGAATCCTTTCACCCCGACCATTTTTTTATAGAGGGGGTTTTTATGAAGAAGTCGTGGAAATTAGGTCCTCTATGTCTTTTAGTTATATTGTTATTGATTCATAATTCTAAGACTCGTTTTGTTAATGAAGCGTTAGCAAAGGGCGAAGAGATCAAAGATAGTGTTGATTTGCTCGAGGTTTATGGAGTTGTACTGAAGAAGTCGGTGCATAAGAATTCGATGAACCAAAAATCCGCTGAACAAAATGTTAAAAAAGCAAATATTGTAAATTCAGGCGAGGGTTCAGGTCCAAATTATGATGTAGATCCGTCAGATGGCACGGATTTTAAGGAGGTCTTTAAGGACTCTTTATTTATTGGAGATAGTATTTCTAATGGTTTAATGTATTATAAGCATGTAAACAAGGAAAACGTCATTGCTGATATTGGGCAAGATGTTAAGAAGACCATTAATACTAAGATTCAATTGATCAAGAAGAAAAATCCTAAATACATTTATATTATGTTGGGAATGAATGACTCGATGTATGTTAGTGATGCTGATGTGTTTATCAAAAAATACAGTTCGTTGATTGAGGAGATTAATCGCGTGGCTCCAAAGGCGAAGGTTGCTATTACAAGCATTTTGCCGGCAGACGCTTCGAACAAAAAAGCGATGGCTCGCATTCACAACGACAGGATTTTGATTTTTAACACTCGTCTTCAAAAGCTAGCCAAGGAATTGGGAATTCCATTTATCGATTTGAGACCGTATTTGGTTGCGCACCCTGATTTTTACGGGGGCGACGGTGTGCATTTAAACAGACACTTCTATCGTTATTGGTTAAAATTTATTCAAGTAAACTTCAAGGAGGCATAGATTGAAAAGACTATTTACAATTTTAATTGCCGTTTTATTTGCTTTTGGCATTGGCGGCTGCAAAAAAAATGATGAAAATGCTGATAAGAGAGTATATTCTTGTGACGAGGTATTTGACATTGCAAAGTCAAATATGGACGTTTCGCAAATGGAAGAAGCTGATGCGGACATGCTTAATCTTTTGATGTCGATTGATGCAAAGGATTTTACAGAGCTTAAATATCTTGCACCTCAAACAAATCTTAACACCAATCAAATTCTTGTTGTTAAGGGTAATGACGAGGTTGACAAGAAGATTGACGAGTATTTGAAGAATGAAACTGAATTATATGAAAGCTATTTGCCTGAAGAGGCTCAAAAACTTAAGAATGCCGAAAAATTTAAAGTCGGCGATTTGACAGTGCTACTTGTTGGCAACAGCAAGGAAGAAGTTTCAAAGGCAAGAGCAGCTATCGAAAAGTAATTACAAGCAACCAATTGTGGTTGCTTTTTTTGTGCTTGTAAGAGCTTCGTGACTTGTGTTATAATTGTTGTAATATACTTATTGTATTATACTTTTGGAGGGATTTTATGAGGATTGGAATTTTAAGCGACACTCACGGCGGATACAGAGATTTTTTGAAGGCGCTCGAACTGATGGGTCCTGTTGATTGCTACTTGCACTTGGGAGATGTGCTTTATCATGGCCCGAGAAACGACCTGCCTGGCACTTACGACCCGAAGGCGTTGGCTGCGCATTTAAAGGAGATGGACAATATTTATTTTGTAAAGGGCAATTGCGATTCAGAGGTCGACGAGATGGTGACGGGGCATGACATCAGTCAAAACTACCGCGTGCTTGATCTTGGCGGCATGAGATTTTTTCTGACGCATGGCCACAGAGAACACGAGTGCGACCGCATCAAGATGGCTGAGGATAAATTCGCCGACTTCCTAATAACTGGCCACACGCATGTCAAGGTCAATCAAAAGACCGAGACGCTTCACATTTTAAATCCCGGCTCAACGACAATCCCAAAGGACGGCTCGCATTCTTGCATGGTGATTGAAGACGGCGACGTCAAGGTTTTGGAGTGGTAATATGAAGGCGCGCTTTAAACTTTGGTGGAACGACAACCACGGCACAATTTATCTGTTTAGATATATTATCTATTCGATTGTGCTTTTGATTACAGTTTATTTGATAGATGTTAAATTTAATTTTGTGCATAATTATCTGCCAAAATATTTTATGATGGATGCGGATCGCTCTGGTTCACTACTTATAACGCTCAGCGGATCGCTATTAACGATTTCGACCTTTACATTTTCGACAATTTTAACGGTTTGCACTTATTTTACCTCGTCATTTACCGCAAGCTATATCGAGAATTTTATCAACAACACCTTCACGATGAAGCTTCTTGGCGTTTATGTAGGCGGATTCTTCTACTGCGTATGTGCGCTATTTTTGGTGCGTGATCAGTTTTTGGATCATCAGGTAATTGCGGGTTCAATCGGCATTATCTACTCGATTTATTGCATGGCGCAGTTTGTGCGTTTTGCGCTCGGCATAATTTCGTCGGTGCAAAGCTCCAAAATCATCGAGAGCCTGTACCAAAGCGCTGAGAAAATAATTGACGAAGAGATAGAAAAAGTTCGTGAGATTGAGTTTGAACGCTACGAACCTTTTAAATACAAATATCGCGTTAAGTCGCTTGCAACTGGCTATCTAAACGGAATTGATGGCGATGGGATTTTAAACATCATCGACAAATTCAATTGCAAATTCGTGGCGACTGCAAAAATCGGGCAGTATTTGGTTGACGGATACTATATCGGCGAGATTTTGTCGAAGGAAAAAATTGACAAGGACACAGAATATTTCGACACAATCGCAAACTGCTTTATAATTCAAGACAACGCTTCGTCGGTATCAAGCTATCGAGCAAGCATCAACAAGCTCGTGGAGATTTCGATGAATGCGCTGAGTTCCGGCACAAAAGATCCGAACACCGCTCGACACTGCATTACGCGCATATCGATTTTGCTAAGCAAGCTCGCGCGCATCAAGGCGCATCACACAGTGCTTGCACAGAATGACGACGCCGAGGTTCTATACAACGGCAACAGCTTTAGAGATGATCTGCACGGTTCGCTGTATCAAATTATAAGCAGCGGCAAATCCGATCCATCGGTTGCAAAGACGCTCATCGAAGGGCTTAAGATCATCTACACTGTCGCCGAAAACGAGCATAAGGATTTCATCAAGGAATACGCCGAGGAAATTTATAGAAATTGTGCAAAATCGCTCGACAGCAAATTTGACATTGAAATGCTTGAAAACATTTTAAATAGCTACTAAAAAAGCTCCACTATGTGGAGCTATTTTTATGCGTTTAAATATTTATCAGTCATCATTTTATATACAAGAAAAGCAAGTACACAAAATGCACTTGCTTTTATTTTTTATTATTCTAATTTAGATATGATTTGTTAGATAAAATTGATGAATTTTTGTAGCTTGAGGCTTTTTAGGAATGAGGCGTAGTCGACCTACGCCGTTTCCTCAGACTGTTGTACTCAATCGTTTTTCCTTTCAGTCAAACGATTGAACAACAGGTTGCGTGAGTCGCTGCATACCAATCGAGCATCGTTACCACTCGCTCTCTTGGGCAGGGCTGCAGTTCCAAAAAACCGA
>CAMYPV010000101.1 GCA_947293975.1 uncultured Ezakiella sp.
ATTTCATAATTGAAATTTCTGCACGTCTTGAGTTTACAGCAAGTCTAATTGTATTTGATAATAAGAATATTGAAATCAAACTCAAAAAACCTACCATAAATAAACCACCAAATTGAATATAGCGTGAAATTTTAAGCATCTGTTCAATTTCATCCGCAAAATAATTTACTTTCCAAACGCCTTCCATATTGTTTAGTTTCTTTGCAATTGCAGGCGCATCTTCAAGATTATTTACTCTTATTTGAAAACCATTTGGAATCGGATTTTTATCTTCGTCACCGTCATAATCATCCAATAACCAAGCGTTTTCACCCCACGAACTTTTAAGTTCCTTCAAGCCTTCTTCGCGTGATTTAAACTTAATGCTCTTTATGCCACCAATATTTGCAATATCATCTGCCATTTTTTCAATGTCAGGTATCTCAAGTCGATCCTCGATAAAGATGTCAATTTGATCCATCTTTTGATTTGAATTCATGACAAGTTGATTGATTGACAAAACCAATACCAGCACAAGACCTAAAATTACAAGCACGATTGCAATTGAAACTATGCTAACCATACTCATCGATCTATTTCTATTTAAACCTTGAAAGCCTTGTTTAATTATATTTGTTAACAATCTAAGCTTCATCTTGTACCTCTTCCTCTTTTAACTCAGCATCATCCTTGTTAAAAACTTCATCTTTCAAATCTTGCTTTTCTTGATCTGTAAGCTCTTCAATCTCACAAATATTATTTTTATTACCAATGTCATGCTTTTCAATATCTTCAATTGAATCACTTTCTCTGGCAGTGTCTGTAACAACCTTGCCATGATCTAGCATTATTATTCTGTGAGGCAATAATTTTACAATATCCTTTGCGTGTGTCGCCATCAAAATAGTTGTGCCCCTGTTGTTGATGTCTGTTAAAACTTGCATGATTTCAAGACTCGTCTCAAAGTCCAAATTACCTGTAGGTTCGTCAGCTATCAAAATGTGCGGCTCATTTATAATTGCTCTTGCAATTGCCACACGCTGCTTCTCGCCACCCGACAATTCATTCGGGAAATTCTTCGCCTTGTCGCTCAATCCAACAAGACTAAGTATTATTGGCACACGACGTCTAATCTCTTTATTTCTAACACCCAATATTTCAAGAGCAAAAGCTACATTTTCATATACAGTTTTTTTCTCTAAAATTCTAAAATCTTGAAATATTGTACCGATATATCTTCTAATATAAGGCACTTTGCGTCTTGAAACATAAGTGATGTCCTCACCATCCAAAAATATTTTGCCTTCTGTCGGTTCAATCTCTTTTAATAACAATCTTGTCAAAGTAGATTTGCCCGCACCAGAGTGACCCATCAAATAGACAAACTCACCCTTGGCAATTTTTAAATTAATATCATCAAGAGCTGCAACGCCTTTTTCGTATTCTTTTTTTAAATTCTCTAAGACAATCATAAAACTCTCCTTATATAAAAGTATTATACACGATTGACCCATATAATTCAAATTTAAATATGACACTCGCTTTCATACGCAATAAATAACACGCACACATTAAAAAAATTTTCCAAAAATTTGCATAAAAAAACATGCACATTATGTGCATGTTAATTCTACTTGTCTAAATTTGTTTTAGCAATATATTTATTATTTTTATAATCAATCAGTATATCCTTTACTCCCTCTTCTTCTGGAAGTTCATACATATACTCAAGCATTACTTTTTCCATAATACTTCTTAATCCCCTTGCGCCTGTTTGTCTCTCGATAGCTTCCTTTGCAATTGCTTTTAATGCACGCTCTGTAAAATCGAGCTCACACCCATCAAGTCTAAACAACTCTTTGTATTGACTTACAAGTGCATTTTTAGGCTCAGTTAAAATTCTAATCAAAGACGCTTCGTCAAGATCATTTAAGCTAACATGAACCGGTAAACGGCCAACAAGTTCTGGTATAAGACCAAACTTTACAAGATCATGTGACTCCATCATCTTAAACAATTCGCCCGTCTTCATATCTTTTTTAACTTCGTGATTTTGATTGAATCCAATTACATTTTTGCCAAGACGCTTTTCAATAATAGACTCTAAACCATCAAATGCTCCACCAACGATGAACAAAATATTTGATGTGTCGACATGAATCATCTCTTGCTGAGGATGTTTGCGGCCGCCTTGCATAGGGACTGACGAAACAGTGCCTTCTACGATTTTTAAAAGGGCTTGTTGTACGCCCTCGCCACTTACATCACGAGTGATACTTACATTTTCACTTTTACGAGCAATCTTATCAATCTCGTCTATATAAATAATTCCACGCTCTGCAGCATCTATATTGTAATCTGCGGCTTGCACGAGTTTTAATATTACATTCTCAACATCTTCGCCAACATATCCAGCTTCGGTTAATGTTGTGGCATCTGCGATTGCAAATGGAACTTCAAGAATATTTGCAATTGCCTTTGCAAGTAATGTTTTACCACTACCTGTAGGTCCAACAAGCAAAACATTGCTCTTATCAAGCTCCACATCAGACTCATGTTGTCTAAACACGCGCTTGTAATGATTGTACATTGCAACTGACAAAACTTTTTTCGCTTCCTCTTGACCAATAACATATTCGTCAAGACGGCTTTTAATTTGCTTTGGAGTTAGGAGCATCGCCTCAGGATTAAAATCAAATTTTTGGCTCTCCTCTTTTATAATGTCTCCGCAATATTTAATACAGTCATCACAAATACACGCATCAATTCCGTTAACAATAAAATTTACCTCATCTTGCGATCTGCCGCAAAATGAACAATGCTTTTTATTTGCCACCTTTTACCTCTGGATACAAAACCTTATCGATAAGACCATATTCAACCGCTTCCTCAGCAGTTAAATATTTGTCTCTATCTGTATCAAGTCTAATAGTTTCAATATCTTGACCTGTGCATTCTGCAAGGAGTTTGTTTAATCTTTCTCTTGTTTCGAGAATTTTTTCCGCTTGAATTCTTATATCTTCGGCTTGACCTTGACTGCCGCCAAGTGGTTGATGAATCATAACATCTGCATTTGGTAGTGCAAATCTCTTGCCCTTTGTGCCTGCTGTTAATAAAACTGCACCCATGCTTGCTGCCATGCCCATGCAAATTGTACTTACATCTGGCTTAATATGACGCATTGTATCGAGAATTGCAAATCCACTAGTAACTTGACCACCAGGTGAATTTATATACAATTGAATATCTTTTTCAGGATCTTCAGCTTCTAAAAACAAAAGTTGCGCAACTACAAGATCCGCCATAACGTCATTTACTTCACCGGTAACAAAAACAATTCTCTCTTTTAAAAGTCTTGAGAAAATGTCGTAGCTTCTTTCGCCTCTACCAGTATTTTCAATGACCATAGGAACTAAAGCCATCTATTTATCGTCTCCTTCTTTTTCTTCTTTCTTTGTCTTTCTTGTTTTCTTAGGTTTTTCTTCTACTTCTTTTTCTTCTTTCTTAACAGCTTTTTTCTTTGGCTTTTCTTCTTTTACAGCTTCTTTATCTTCTGCTTTTTTCTTTGTAGTCTTTTTCTTTGGCTTTTCTTCTTTTTCTTCTTT
>CAMYPV010000102.1 GCA_947293975.1 uncultured Ezakiella sp.
TTTTCTTCTTTTTCTTCTTTCACTTCGACTCTCTTAACATTTTTCATAAGATCTTCTACAACTTTTTTGTTAATAATGCCTTGATCCATAAATGTAATGTCGTGTGATTTTGCCATTTCATAGAACTTTTCAGGTTCCATACCAAAGCCTGCTGCTGCGTCTTTAATTGCAGCTTCACGATCTTCGTCTGTTACTTCAAAGCCTTTTTTCTTTGCATAACTTTCAAGAACCATATTTGCTCTTGCACGTTTTTCTGCAACAGCTTTTAATTGTTTGAAGATGTCTTCTTCAGTTTGATTTGTGTATTGTAGGAACAAATTATAGTCTACACCTTGTTGTTGTAATCTATATTTGTATTCATCAAGTTCTTTGTGTTGTTGATTGTGAATAATTGCTTCTGGAATTTCAAAATCTGTCAATTTTACAAGAGCATCAACTGCCGCATTTTCTTCTCTAATTGCAATTGATTCTTTTAGATTTTCTTCTAATTTTGCTCTGATGTCATTTTTGAATTCTTCAATTGTATCAAACTCAGAAATTTCGCTTGCAAAATCATCATCAAGTTCTGGCAATTCGAATTCAGAAATTCCCTTTAGCTTTGTTTTGAATACAGCTTCTTTGCCCTTTAAATCTTCTGCGTGATATTCTTCTGGGAATGTTACTACGACATCAAATTCGTCGCCAATGTTTTTACCAACGATTTGATCTTCAAATCCAGGAATAAATTGTCCACTGCCTAAAACTAATTCAAAGTCTTCGCCCTTGCCGCCTTCAAATGCCTTGTCATCAACAAAACCTTCAAAGTCGATGATTACTTGATCGCCCTTCTTTGCTGGTCTATCTTCGATAATAATTTCTCTTTGGTTTTTATTTCTTTCATCTTGAAGTACAGCATTTACTGCATCTTCAGAAACTTCTTCTTCAATTTTTGGAATTTCTAATTCTTTAAATTCCTTGATTTCAATTTCTGGATAAACTTCTGTTGTAACTTTCATAACAACATCTTCTTTTTCGTTTAGAGTTTCAACATTAACATCTGGATATCCAATTGCTCTAATGTCTAATTCTTTTACAAGTGACTCATATTTTTCGCTAATTGCGATGTTTAAAGCCTCTTCATAAAATACGCCTTTACCGTAGAAATTTTCAATCATGTGTTTAGGTGCTTTACCTTTTCTAAAGCCATCAATTCTAAAGTGGCCTCTATCTTTTAAATACGCTTTATTTTCAAATTCTTTAAATTCATCCCAAGGCATTGTCCATTCGAATGTAACCTTGTTATCTTTTTTCTCAATAATTTTAACGCTCATCGTCAGTCTCCTTTCAATAATAAAAACAGTATAACATATTTTATATATGTTTTTCAAGCTTATGACTAAGTATTTATACCACATTTAATAATTGTTAACTCATAGCACAGACTTAAAATTTTTTAAAAAATATGCTATAATAAAAATATGATTTATTTTGATTATGCAGCGACATCTCTTTTTAGAGAAGATATTTTTAAATACATTTATAATAACTTGGGTGAGTTTGATGGAAACACTGAATCCACACACGCTTATGGTCGTCAGGCAAAAAGGATACTTGAAGAGTCAAGGTCATTTATTGCTCAAAACTTAAACTCTGATGAAAAAAACATTTATTTTAACTCAGGTGCAAGTGAAGGAAATAACACAATACTTAGAATGTTTAATCCTTGCGAGATTTTAACGACAACCATCGAGCACTCGTCAATCGTAAACAACACTTGCGATAAAACTGTTTTTGTGCCTGTCGATGAAAGTGGAATTATAAATCCGGATGATATTATAAAAAATATTAATGACAACACAAAGCTTGTTTCGATTCAATATGTAAATAACGAAGTCGGAACAATACAACCAGTTAATGAAATCGGCAGCTACTTAGAAAGCCATAGACCAGATATATGGTATCACGTTGATGCCGTTCAAGCCTTTGGTCATATTGATATTGATGTCAAGAATATAAAATGTAATTCACTTGTCGCGTCCAGTCATAAAATTGGTGCGACAAAAAATTTCGGCATTTTGTATGCAAATCGCGACTTACACCCACTGATAATTGCTGGTGATCAAGAACATGGAAAACGCGGTGGCACTGGAAACACAATCGGAGCATTTGCTGCTGCAAAATCACTTGAGAAAATGTTTGATGAACGCAAATACATTTCAAGTCTTAAAAAACATTTTTTAGAAACAATTGAAAATTCAAAAATTAATTATGAAGTTAATGCAGATTTAAATTCACAAACTTCACATATTTTAAATTTATATTTCAAAGATTTTAAGACGGATTTCTTGCTGACATATCTAGACATGCACGGAGTATGTGTGTCTTCTGGCAGCGCTTGCAAGTCAGGCAGCCATGTTCCATCAAGAGTTGTGACGAATATTTACAATAAAGAAAGAGCCGAACATTCAATACGATTTAGCTTCGGCTACAAAAATACATTCGAAGAAATAGAAAAAACTATAGAAATTTTAGGTGATATAAAATGAAGAGAGTAATAGTTGGCTTATCAGGAGGCGTTGACTCTGCAGTTGCCGCTTTATTATTAAAAGAACAAGGCTATGATGTGACGGCAATTTTCATGAAAAACTGGGAAGACGACGAGCATTGTACAGCAGCAATCGATTACGAGGACGCTGTTAAAGTTGCAGAAAAATTGGACATTCCTTATTATTCTGTAAATTTTGAAAAAGAATATCGAGAAAAAGTCTTTAGCTATTTTCTTGAAGAATACAAGAAAGGACGCACACCAAACCCAGATATAATGTGCAATAAAGAAATTAAGTTTAAAGCGTTTTTAGACTACGCAATGAAACTCGGCGCAGATTATGTTGCAACTGGACATTATGCACGCATAGGTCATGACGAAAACAACAACGCATTATTGTTGAGAGGCGTCGATACCAATAAAGATCAATCATATTTTTTATCCGCACTTTCAAATGATCAAATTAAAAATGTACTGTTTCCTGTTGGTGAACTTACAAAGCCTGAGGTGCGAGAAATTGCAAATAAACACAATCTTCCAAATGCAAACCGCAAAGACTCAACCGGAATTTGCTTCATAGGCGAAAGAAATTTTGACGAATTCCTCTCGCAGTTCTTAAAGCCAAATCCAGGAAATATTGTCACTGTTGATGGCGAAATTTTTGGCAAGCATAACGGCCTGATGTTTCATACAATCGGGCAACGAAAAGGTCTAGGCATTGGAGGTGCTGGCGAACCTTGGTTTGTATGTGGCAAGGATTTAGAGAAAAATGAACTGATTATTTGTCAAGGTGAAAAAAATCCACATCTATATTCAAACAAATTAATCGCATCAAAATTCTCAAGCCCTGTAAAAGATTTTATCAAAAGAGATTTATCTTGCACTGCAAAATTCCGTTACAGACAAAAAGACAATAATGTAAAAGTACACTTTGAAGATGATAAAGTAATAATTACCTATGATTATGTAAAAAGCGTCACACCTGGACAGCAGGCTGTACTATAC
>CAMYPV010000103.1 GCA_947293975.1 uncultured Ezakiella sp.
CTGAAATTAAAGGCGAAGCATATATTTCAAAAGATGATTACTCACCGAGAAATGTTCATTTTGGAATTCGTGAGCTCGCAATGGCAGCGATTTCAAATGGAATTGCTCTTCATGGTGGCTTAAGACCATACTGTGCGACATTTTTTGTATTCAGTGATTATATGAAGCCGGCAATGAGATTGTCTGCGCTTATGAATGTGCCTGTAATATATGTATTAACACATGACTCAATTGGAGTTGGCGAAGATGGGCCAACACATCAGCCGATTGAGCAACTCGCAATGTTAAGAACGATACCCAACTTCACGACAATACGCCCAGCTGATTACAACGAAACTGTCGTTGCATGGGAAGTTGCAATTGAAAACAAAAAACCGACAGCACTTGTTCTCACAAGACAAAAACTTCCGACACTTGACATTGATGCAACACAATTAAAGAAGGGTGCATATATTGCAAGAAAAGAAACAAATAAACTAGATGCGATTGTAATTGCAACTGGCTCTGAAGTTTCAGTAGCTATTGATGCTGCAAAGGAACTTGACGAACAAGGCATTGATGTAAGAGTTGTAAGCATGCCATCGTGGGATCTATTTGAAGATCAAACATGCGATTACAGATTAAGTGTATTACCAGAAGATGTGCCGACAATTTCAATCGAAGCACTGTCCACATTTGGCTGGGACAAATACACGCACGGCGGAGAAAAAATCGGCATCAATACATTTGGTGCAAGTGGCAAAGGCACAGACTTATTTAAGCACTTTGACATAACAACAGATGCAGTTATAGATGCAGTCATAAAAGCAACAAGATAATCATTTTAAACAGCACTAAAAAAAGTGCTGTTTTTTTGTACAAATCAACTAAGAAATGTGTAAAAACTTGAAATTCCAAAGTTTTTGTGATAAAATTTAATTAAGTAGAATTAAAAGCAATATGATGATAACATCAGTACCACTACAGGTATTTGTACAAGAACAATAAAAAAATACGATGACATATAATTGAGGAGGGAATCGAATGAGGAGAAAATTGGTTTATAAAAGGTTATTAACATTAGTTCTAGCTTTGCTGATGCTAGTAACAACTATGCCCGTTGGCTTATTGGCTAAGGTTGATTATGAAAAATTAACCGATGATAAGGCTAAGTTTGTAAACAAGCTGACACCTGTTAAGCCAGCAAAGCTTGAAAACGGACAAACGGCTGCGGATTTAATAAAAAATCCAGACCAGCCAGCTATCTACACTTTGCGTACTGACTATAAGGTACAAAGAGGAGAAAAATATTATATTGACTACCAACCATACATTGCTAGTGTAGGTGCAGCGGCCACAGCAGATGAACAAAAAAAGGTTGATCAAACTATAAAATTACCTGACCTCGCCGGCTATGAAAAGCCAGAAGGACAAAAGAATTTTAAAATCGACTATAATACTGTTAAAAATGCTGCAGATGGAAAAAATGCAACAGGAGATAAAATTAACGGCTTTAGATATTCTGACAAGCAAGAGTTTGACTACAAAGCTAAAAGTAACAGTATTAAAGTCAAACACGTCTTCCAAGACCTAGAAGATTTTACTAAGTACACAAATCCAGATGGAAGTACAGATGAAGAACATGCTCGCTATGATATTCAAAGAGGTAATACTGGATCAACTATGCAAGTGAAGCCACTGGATGACAGCGAGATTAAAGGTTTTATTCCAGAAGCTGAATATATAAATATGCAAGTTCCAGAAAATGCTGAGAAATTTATCTTAGAATACCGTTACAACCGAGCCAACTACGATGTAGTTTTTGACACACAAGGCGGCACAGCTCTTCCAACTCGTACACTTTATTATGGACAAGAAATGCCTAAAATTGCAGATGCCGATATTCCTACAAAAGTAGGCGGCGAATTCCAAGGTTGGAAGCCATCTGTTGATTTAAAGGGCACTTTAAATGGTGTTGAAAGAACATTTAAGGCAAATGAAATAATTAAAGTTGCAACTGGATCAGCTATCAAAAATCTTGATGCCAACTTGGTTATGCCAGCAGAGAAAGTTACTTTCACAGCTGTGTGGAAGGACAAGGAAAAGGCTGACTATGCAGTACAATTCTGGGCAGAAAAGGCAGACCACGCAGATGGTGCTTCTTTAGCAGATAAGTATGAGTATATGGGCACTCGTGTATATAAAGACCAAGCCACAGGCATGAGACCAGACCTAGATAATGAACCTGTAAAAGGGTTAAAATTCCCAGACCTTAATCAAACTCGTCTAAATAAAATTTGGGCTGGCCAAAAATTTAATCGTGGCAAAGATCTTTATCTAAATAAATTCTTTGTTTACAATAAAGTACTAACTGACGAGCAAAACAAGGACCCTGCAAATGTAAACCTAGTTAAGTCTGTGGATGCAACAGGTAAGACTGTTTACAATATCTACTACGACAGACAAGAATATGAGCTCTACTTTACCAAGTCCAATGCTCAGCCTAAAGGAAATACCTTCTACCCTGAAATATGGGGATATGATGAAAAACAAGGCAAAGCAGTAATGAAGGGCGGTCCTGGCAATCTTTACCATTACAAGGCGAGATTTAATGAAATTATGTATAAGTGGCCAAATGATGCTAAGCAAACTAAGGGCTTTACTCCAGGCTACCAATCTTTTGGCTGGGGACCAAACTATAATGTACCATATTGGCCACTTCACTTAGACACACCACCATATAGACTTAATGCCGATGAATTCTTGGACATGACTGACTATACAGATAAGGGCGGCTATACTAAGAAGATAGATAAGGGCGACGGAACAAGCATAGATTTAAAGTGGTACGACTATAAAATCCTTTCCTTCGGCATCAAGCAGGATCATCCTTCCATCCCTCACCACATGGACTTTTGGATGGACGGCTTTAAGGACGGCGAAACCATCATTCGTTACGACCTTGTAAGAACCAAGGCAGATACAGCTGGCCTGGACTATGGACACAGATATCCGACAGTTACAGGCTTTACACCTTATGGCTATGACCCTAAAAAACAATGGCCGAGTATCGCAGAGGGAAGCGAGGAAAACGGCCGTTTGACTGAAGATGATTTTGATGAACTAAACGACGAGCGTGAAGAAATAACCCCTAACAATTGTGGGACATACTATAACACCAATGGTATAAAATTACCTATCGGTCAGCTAGACTTTATACAACACTTCTATAGCGATTCAGACGATTATGGAGATGTAAAAGAAGGAGGTCAAGAATTTGAACAAAACGGCTATCTACAATTCCATTACAAACGCAACAAGTATCCTTTGCGGTTTAACACAGACCCATCAATCATTCGGGACGATAGTTATTTTAATTCTAATAACCAATTGGACACCTTCTATGAATTCCCACTCAAGGCCCTAAGTCCTGATGTAGATTCAAATGATG
>CAMYPV010000104.1 GCA_947293975.1 uncultured Ezakiella sp.
AATTTGAATACAACAAAGAATATGAATTTGTATTTGTTGGTGTAAGTAAAGATAATGCCGAATATGATGGATTAGATTTAAATGGAAAAATTGCAGTTGTTCAAAGAGGCGTAAATGGCTTTACAGAAAAAATTAAAATGGCTATGGAAGCAGGAGCTATTGCAGTAATCGTTGGTGATGATGGAAGAGCTGGTGAAGGTTTATTCACAATGTCCACAGATGATAATTTGATTCCAGCTTATTTTATAAGTCAGACAGCATTAGATAAAATTAAAGATGCAAATCCAAATAAGATTAAAATTACTAATATGCCATCTAATTTTGAATCACTAGTTAAGGGTCAAATGTCAAGTTTCTCAAGCTGGGGTCCAGCTCCAAGCCTTGAAATGAAGCCTGAAATTACAGCTCCTGGCGGAGATATTAGATCAACATTAAACGATAATAAATATGGATATATGAGCGGTACTTCAATGGCAACACCACACGTTGCAGGTGGTATTGCAGTTGCTATGAAGAGATTAGAAGAGTTAAATTTAGGTGCAATAGATAATAGATTTGAATATGCAAAGAGCATTCTAATGCTAACTGCTGATCCTATTAAAATGCCTGGTTCATCAAGCTTATACTACAGTCCAAGATGGCAAGGCGCAGGTATGATGAATTTAGACAAATTAACAGCTAATAATTTTGTATTCGTTACTGATAATGGTAACAATGTTTCAAATGGAAAATCAAAAATTGAATTCCAAAATATTTCATCAAATTCTGTTGAAATTAATTTAAACTTGAGAAACTTTGCAGATAAAGCTGTTAAATACGAAGTTTATACACAAATTCAAACCGACAAAATTGTAGACGGAAAGAATACAATGACGCCTGATGTATTATTAGCAAATACAAAGATTGGAGAAGTTGAAGTAAGTGCAAATGGAAGCGCAAACTTTACAAAAAAAGTTGATTTTGAATCAAATGGTTATGAAACACTTGCTCCTAATGGTTATTTTGTAGATGGTTTTGTATTCTTAAAGCCTGTTGAAGGACAAAAAGGTTTTGAAGAAATTTCAGTTCCATTTATTGGTTTTAGAGGAGACTATACAAAGGCTCCAGTAATTGAAAAATTCATCGATGAATTCGATTTAGCTACAGAAAAAACATTATGGCAAGAGTATCAAAATTTAATTATTGATAATAATTTAAACGAAAAAGATGCAAACTTCACACATTTCATTATTGAAAGAAAAGATATTGCAAATGGTGCAGGCTTTGAAGATACATTGGGTAGAACAGCTGATAAGTCAGAATTTACAAATAATTTTGCAATCAGCCCTAATGCAGATGGTTATCAAGATTTTGTTAAATTCAAAGGTGTTTTCTTAAGAAACTATACTAACTTTGGTTTAAGAGTTTTTGATGCAAGAAATAATCAAGTTAAATTTATCCAAAACACATGGAGAAAAGAAGGACGTAAAGCTGTTAATACAGTTAATGGTCAAAAATCTTTTGCTTTAACTGAAAACGTTTGGAACTGGGACGGAAAAGATTCAAACGGAAATGTAGTGCCAGATGGTAGATATTATATTGATGTTGAAGTTGCTCCTGGTGAATTTAAGGACGTAAAGCAAATTATCAGAAAAGAAATTTTAGTTGACACTGTCAACCCAACAATTGAAAACGCTACAGTAGATATGGTTGGAAATAAATTAACAATTAAAGCTGAAGGCGTAGAAGATGATGCATCAGGTATATATGGTGTATACATGGTTCAAGACGATGACTGGTGGTTTGGTCTTGCTCCAAGTCAAGATGGTGAATGGAAATGGGAAGGCGATGCAAATCCTAAGTTCAAGCTTGATAAATCTAAAGTTGTATTCAAGGTTGTTGACTGGGCTGGAAATATAACAGTTAAAGATATTAATCTTGAAACAGGTAATGGAAAATTAAATCTAACAAAAGTTAATAAATTAAATCCAAATGACATTCCAACAAATATTGTTGAAGTTTACAAAGTTATGGATGGCGGAGAAATTTCAAAAACTCCTGCAGATATGAAAAATCTATCAAATGGTAGATATGTAATTGGATTTAAGGATATTCCAAGTTCATACAAATATGAATTTAGTCCATCAAATGAATTTGAAATCACAGATGCAAACAAAACTGCAAATGTTGAAATTAAATTTGAAAAGATTGATACAAATGATTTTGCTAACTTAAGCGTAGAAGTTATTTGGCCAGGAGATTATCCAGGAGAAATCAAGGTATTTGCTATTGATAAATCTGGTAATAAATATCAACTTTATAGAAGACTTGAATGGGCATTTAAAGAATATTTTGCACAATTACCAGCTGGTGAATACACAATTGTTGCCGAGGGATATAATAAATTCCGTAAACTTGACATGGAAAACAACAATGCTGTTGTAAATCTAGAAGCAGGTCAAAGGGAATACATTAAGATGCAAGCCGTTTGGGAAATGTGGCAAATTCCTATATTCGTAAAATCAGATAATCAAAACCAAAATGTTTTTGATATCTTTACTGATGATGAATTTGAACCACTAGGCAATGGATTAAGATTAAAAAATCCTGAAAAATTCTTCGAAATTACACACAATCAAACAGGTATCTCAATTTTTGATTCAACAGCAAATGGATGGAATGATGGAACAAGACCTGGATTTGTATATGCAGAAAAAGGTAATTTCTGGATTGACTTCTGGATTGCTGCACCTACAGGCGACTATACAGTTAAGTTAATTAACTACGACACTGATAAGTATACTGCACACAATAACCCTATAACATCTAAACCATATTCTAATGAAGATTTAAAAAATGAAAAAGCTGAGTGGAAAGGATTCTTTATTGAAGATAAATCTCCAGATAAGGGAAGTGTAAAGATCCTTGAAGGATTTATTGGTAGTGATGAAAACAAAGCAAAATTAAACGCAAAATATGTATTAGTTGATGAACTTGGCAAAGAAATTGAAGTTAAAGATTTAGAAATTGCCAATGTAACACCTGGAGAATACACATTATATCCTAAAACTGATGCTCAAGAATTTAAATCAGAAAATCCATCATATAAGGTATTTGTAGAACCAGGAAAAGAAACAGAAGTAGAAGTAAGATGGGAAGACCTTTCAACAAATAAACGTAACAGATCAAATGTTGTTGTTGCAATGGTTGGTGAAATGCCACCAGTTGACAGCTTAAAGGTTAGATTTACAAATAAAGATGGCAAAGTTGTTGAAGATACACTTTATTTGACAGATGGCGAAGGAAAGAGCACAACTCTATTAGATATTGGTGTTTATGATTTTGAAGTTATTG
>CAMYPV010000105.1 GCA_947293975.1 uncultured Ezakiella sp.
TCCTTAATCTTAAACTGTTTGTTACAACACTCACGCTTGAGAGTGCCATCGCCACCGATCCTACCATTGGGTTTAAAAGTCCAAGTGATGCTATCGGTATTCCTATTATATTATATATAAACGCCCAGAACAGATTTTGTTTAATCGTCCTGATGGTTTTGTTTGATATATCAATCGCCCTTGCAACGAGTGTGAGTTCGCCGCGTACAAGTGTGATATCGCCCGACTCGATTGCAATGTCTGTGCCAGTACCCATGCTAAAGCCAATGTCAGCCGCCGCAAGCGCAGGCGCATCGTTGATGCCGTCGCCCACCATTGCGACCTTGTAAGTCTTTTTGAGTTCGTCCACAATCTTTAGCTTATCCTCAGGCAAAATCTCCGCTTTAAAATCATCGACGCCGACTTCACGCGCAATGAGTTCTGCCGACGAATTGCTGTCGCCCGTTAGCATCACAGTCTTGATGCCCATGTCGTGTAGCGACTTAATCGCAGCCGCCGAATCGTTCTTAACTTTATCCATCAGCGAAATCGCCATCAAAAGCACTCCGCCGCTTGCAAGGCCTACATAAGTTCTGCCACTCTCGAGCCTCTTTCTGGTCTCAGTTAGGTCCACGCCCAACTCTTCCAAATGCTTAAAGCTCGCAGCAATATACTCTTTACCGTCAGCGTCAAATAAAACGCCTCTGCCACTTAAATTGCTGAGAGTTCCGTCAATTATTTTTCTGCCGTCAAGATGCTCCACAATCGCCTTTGCAATCGGATGTTCGCTCTTTAACTCCATCGAATAAATCAAATCAAGATTTTCATCTTCGGAACCATTTATATTTATAATTTCTGTCACAACTGGCTTGCCCTCGGTAATTGTGCCGGTCTTGTCAAGCGCAATCGCATTTACACGATGAGCGTTCTCGAGCGCCTCGGGGTCTCTGATCAATATGCCCTCGCTTGCAGCCTTGCCGGTGCCGACCATTATCGCAGTCGGAGTCGCAAGCCCAAGCGCACACGGACACGCAATCACAAGCACACTCACAGCCGAAATCAACGCGTGGCGAAAATCTCCGCCAAATACAATATGCCCCACAAAAGTTGCCGCAGCAATCACAAGAACACTCGGCACAAACACGCCAGAAACCTTGTCAACCACCCTCTGCACAGGAGCTTTTTTGTTTGTCGCCTCTTCAACCATGCTGATAATCTTTGAAAGACCAGTCTCTGATGGATTTTTTAAAACCCTGACCGTAATCGAACCGCTGCCGTTAATCGTGCCGGCAAAAACGCCGTCGCCCTCGCCCTTATCAACAGGAATAGGCTCGCCCGTAAGCATCGACTCGTCAATCGAAGTGTCGCCCGTAATTATCACGCCATCGCACGACACGCTCTCGCCAGGCCTTATGAGGCAGATGTCGTCAATCTTCAAATCATCCGCCGGAATTTCCACATAATTGCCGTCAACAACCACAGTCGCCTTCTTTGGCGCAAGGTCCATCAGCTTCAAAAGTGCCTCGCTCGTCTTGCCCTTTGCGCGCGACTCCAAAGTTTTGCCCAAAAGCACAAGAGTAATAATCATCGCAGAGCTTTCAAAATATAGATGCGGATCGCCAACAATCCAATTGTAAATGCTGTACAAATACGCCGCACTCGTGCCAAGAGCAACCAGCACGTCCATATTCATCGCACCGCCACGCACACTGAGGTACGCGCCTTTGTAAAAAACTCTGCCTATATAAATTTGCACAACAGTCGCAAGTGCAAACTGCCAAATCGCCTCGCCAAAAAACACATGCACATCAGCCATGTGAAAAAACATCACCAAAAACAATGGCACAGAAAAAATCGCCGACACCACAAACAAACGCTTATAATTATTGTACTCGTCAATCTTGCGCTGCCTGTCCTTTGCGGGATCCTTTTCAAGTTCAAGAGTCGCCTTGAAGCCAATACCATTAACCCTCTCGATGATGTCATCAGCCGACAACAGGTTTTCATCATAAACCGCCCTCAGCTTCGCAGTCGACAAATTAACGTTCACCTCTTTGATGCCATCAAGCTTTGAGAGAACTTTTTCTATACGATTAACGCACGCAGCACAGTGCATGCCCTCAACAATAAAATACTTCTCCATAAAACCTCCCTTAAATTACATACCCCAAAAGAAGTACTCAAAAACAAATGGCACAAAAAAACAACCGCGCACAAAACGCGGTTGCTTTAAAATTATCTTTGGAATTTTACTTGTTCAACTACATCATTATCTAGAAGAGGCATATCCCATTTAACATTGTCAATTTCATAATTACTGTCAACATTACTATGATCAGCCCAACCATCGCCAACAACATAAGTGTTTGCAGCGGTTAGAATTTCATAATAACTCCACAAGCTCTTGTCAACATCCTTGAAATTGTACAAGCGACTTGCATTGTTGTCAATATAATTTGCATCGGCTTGTCTGCCAAAAGCTCTGTTTAAAATTGTAACAACTTCTTCTCTTGTAATAACGCCGTCAGCGTCAAATTTTACAAGACCCTTTTCGTAAATGTCTAGCCAACCTTCTTGATAAGCAGCTTCAACAAGAGCAATTGCCCAGTGATTTTGAGGCAAGTTCATAGTATTGCCAGCTTTAGTATCAAGCTTTTGGAATCTAGCAACAGTTGCAACAAGTTCAGCCCTTGTAATCTCACGAGTCGGCATAAATGTTCCAACATCGCTACCCTTAAAGATGCCAGCAGCAGCCGTCTTAACAACAGCGTCATGATACCATGCATTAGTCTTAACATCCTTAAACTCAACAACATTTGAACCTACATCAGTCTTGTCATAACCCAAAGCTCTTACGAAAATTTGAGCAACCTCAGCTCTAGTCATACCCTTCTTAGGCATAAACTCGCCGTGTTCATTACCCCTTACATACCATCTGAAAGCTTCAAGACGACGAGGCTCAGCCTTTTCTTCCTTCTTAGGCTCCTCTTTCTTCTCTACCTTCTTAGGTTCTTCACGCTTAGGAATATAGTTGTTTAGATATCCAGGAGATGGCTCATAGAAATGACCACCACTACGAATTTCCTCAACAACAGTTTTACTACCAGGGATAATACCTAGAACATCATTACCCTTTTTAATAGTAACAGTACCGTCATCTGCAACATCAATCGTTACATCAGCTGGAAGATTTTGATTAGCACGACGAACAGCCTTTTCAACAGCCATCTTCTCAGCAGCGGTTAGATTATTCTTGTCACCAACAGTAACACGAACCACAGGAGCGTTGATCTTTGCAGCAGCTCCAGCTTTCTTAA
>CAMYPV010000106.1 GCA_947293975.1 uncultured Ezakiella sp.
GTATTTAACATGGTCGCTTGTTTGAATAAACGCAGCAGTTGTGTAACTCGAGACGATTAGAGCAAAGAGATTGTTTAAAAGCGAACCGATGATGACTGCAATTGGTCGAGATGATTCTGGCAGTATTAAAATCGCGCTGTTAATCGTAAAGCCTACAAGAATTGATAAGAGCATTGAAAAAAATACTTTTAAGATGTATTCTTTTTTAAATATTACTTCTTTTGCACGTGCCAACGCGTCGCCAAAGTTAATTCTCGGATCGTCAAATATCGATTGAGTAACAAGATTCATAAACATACCCATAACTATCGTGATAAAATAGATAACAACAATCATGAGCCACTTTAAAACAATCATCAATAGCAAGCTTATGAGTGTAATTACAAACACTGCGACAAAGAAAATTACAATCGCTCCGCAGAGTTTTAATATGCCCTTAAAAAATCTGCTTGCGTATTCGCTCTTTTCAAGTTTTTGCCTGCGTGCTGTCAAAAAATAATCGTAGTTAAAATACGATTGCAATATAAACACGATAAATGTGATTAGAGCCGAGATTACGCCCGAGATTTTAACCGATGCTGGCGAGAAATTTTGCACGTCCATTCGCTCAAACAGATTTATTACGCCCTCGCTTATTATTGTTTTGAAATCGCCTTTTATAAGATACGGTAATATCGGTATTAAAGTTAGGGCGAAGGTTAAAATTAAAACCTTCACCCACATATTTTTAAATACGAATTTTGCGTTTTCATTAAATAATTCAATTGCGCCGTAACGAGCTTCACTTTTGAAATTTTCTTTTAATCTATCGTAAAAATTCATATTTCCTCCTATATTACAAAATCTCCGTTTTCAAAGATTTTATGAGTTTTGCCATCCTTGTCTGTACCGATTATTTCAAGCGTTTCATCGCCAATCATAAAGTCGACGTGAATTTGCGAATCGTTAATGCCGTGAGCTTCGAGTTCTTCGTCATTCATGTCAACGCCGCCCTCTACACATGTTGGGTATGCAGCACCAAGTGCCAAGTGACAGCTTGCGTTTTCGTCAAACAGTGTGTTGTAGAAAATTAGACCCGATGTGTTTATAGGACTCTTTACACTTACAAGTGCAACCTCGCCAAGACGACATGCGCCTTCGTCACGAGTGATCAGCTCTTTTAATTGCTCTTCGCCTTTTTTGGCACCGACTTCAACTGCCTTGCCGCCTTCGAATTTAACCCAGAAGTCCTCAACAAGTGTGCCACTCAAGTTTAAAGGCTTTGTTGCGTAAACAATTCCGTCCGCCTTTTTGTTGTGTGGAGCCGAGAAGATTTCTTCGGTAGGAAGATTTGGTAAAAATCTGTAACCCTTGTCGTCCTTGCTCTCAGCGCCAACCCAAATGTGATTTTCTGGCAAACCGAGCGTAAAGTCTGTGCCTTTTTGAGTCTTGTAATGAAGTGATTTTAATTGCAAACGGTTTAAAATTTCTCCGCGACGACCAAGCATTTCAAGATGATCTTCCCACGCTTTAACAGGATCGTCGTGATCGAGTCTCACGGTCTTAAAGATCGCTTGCTTTAATTTGTCGTATGCCTCGTCTTCGTCAAGATCTGGGAAAACGTTCTTTGCCCAAGCCTTTGTAGGATAACCCACAACAGTCCATGAGTTGATGTCGTTCATCGTGTATTTCATTGCAGGTTGCATAACCTTGCTTGATGCGCGGCTTCTAAGTTGCAAACGCTTTGGGTCAATGCCCTTAAACAAGTCAGGGTTTGAACCAGTAATCGAAATGAAACTTACGCCGTCCTTGATGTAGTCCATTCTCTCGTCAAGATTGTACTCGCCAAAATGCGACAATCTGTCCTCGGACATGTGTTCCATATTAAGCCTTGAAAGCTCCTCATCATTTATATTAACCTTAACCTCAGCTGCCCCACAATCGTATGCCATCTTTGCCAAAGCCCTTGCAAAAGGCAAGTTCTCTGTGTTTGCATTGATCCACAAAATTGGATGCTCTCTCTTTTGTACGGCAAGCGCCTCTTTGATAATTAACTCTGCATATTTTTGATCGTTCATAATAATACCTCTCTATTTCTTCTTTTTGCCAGATTTTTTCGGCTCAACTTCTTCTTCAAAATCTTCTTCAAACTCTTCGTCAAGTTCAATCTCGTCAAACTCTTCGTCAATATCACCCAAGTCGTCAATGTCATCAATGTCGTCAATGTTTTCAATATCGTCGATGTTTTCGATGTCAATATCGATGTCGATGTCAATGTCGTCGAGGTCGATGTCGTCGTCTAGCAAGTCGTCGCCCTTGTCAAACAAAGGAGCCTCGGTAATCTTAAAGTCGCCTGACTTTAGATTTTTCTTTGCGGTTTTTAAATCATCTTCGGTAAATAAATCCTCGGACGAATCCACAAAAGGCTCGCACAAATTTGGCAAATCTAAATCATAAACCTTGAACAAAAATCTTAAAACCGAGCGATCGTAAACCTCGTTTACAATCAAATATTTAAAAATTAATTCCTCATTTGTGTTTTGCAAATCAACCGAGCTTGCCTCAAGCAAGTTTGAAAACACCTCGAAATTTGGTTGAATTTCGTAAATAACATTAAAAGTCTCAAGCCTGCTCCAAGGCCACTTGCGTTTTGGATTCATATATTTAAGTAAAATATCTGCCTTCTCGTGCGAAATAATTTTGGTTTTGTTCTTAAGAGTCTTTCTCAAAACATCCTTAAAATCAATCAGCATGTCGCGAGTTTCCTTCTCCTCAAATTCGGATGGATAAATTTCGCACGCCAACTCATTCGCCATCTTGAAAATCTCAAAATTATTTAAATGATCAACATAATTCATAAAAACCTCCATAAAGTGAGCATGACCCACCAATCTATATTAACTATACCCCAAATGATATATAAATAATAATAAAAATTAATATATCAAAAATTACGCCCAAAAACAACGTGCATAAATGACGGCACACGCACATGCACGCACATAGGCGTGTGTGTACGCCAATAGCACACGCAAATATTAATTGCAAAACGATAAATTGTTAAGAAAACTTAACTTGACAAAAATGTGAACGCATTGTATAATTTACTTTGTTAGTTAAGTTTGAGATAAAACATAACGAACGGCTAAATGAGACGAGCCGACAGCGTAGATTCGGCGATATAAATCGCCAACTACAAAGTCACAAAATTCATTTCAATTTAGATTGTGTAGAAAATTTGATGGATTTTGCGAAGTGCAGAATTTTTTCGAATGAGTCGTACAT
>CAMYPV010000107.1 GCA_947293975.1 uncultured Ezakiella sp.
TACATTGTTGCTCTAAGAGCTGGCAAATTTAAAACTTATATAAAAAATGGCGATAGCGAAATTGCACCTGCAGAGTTTTTTATAGAGGTTAATAATATTGAAACAAAACCTTTTGAAGGACCTTATAAAATATATGATATTAATGATACTAATAAGATTGTAGGATATTTATTTTATGGCTATAACGTAATGAATAGTATTAATATTTCTAAGCTTGCTGATGGCAAATACTCATACGTTATCGAGACAAAGCCGTTTAAAGACGCTCTTAAACGCATGAAAAATCAAAATGGCGAAATAACAATTGTAGAGCCAGAATATTATGAATTGCAGTCATTTGAAATTCCATTTATAATCGACAACACAGCTCCAGAAGTTCTTGACAAAAAGATAAGTGCAAACACTATAAGCTTTAAGGTCAAGGACGCAAACGGAATCGGCGAAGTTAAAATCGGCAACACGGTTGTCAAACCAAAGAGCAAAATAGACAACACAGAAGCAATCTACGAGTACACCGTAGCCAATGAAAAATTGCAAACGCTCAATGCAGATGCAGATAATATGCAAGCACTTGAAATCTCCGCAAAAGATATAGCAGAGAATACAACGACAATTAAGTTGAGTGACGTGCCTGAAAAGCAAAAACCTGTTGTTACATTTGTATATCCTGAAGGTGTTGAAATCGAAGACCAGTATAAAAAAATGACGGTCGATGATGATGGAAAGTTGAAATACTCTGACGTGAGCGCTTTAGTTCGTAAACTTACAAAAAAGGGTTATAATACCATATACGCTTATGATCAGGAGTTCACTGATTTAATCAACGAAAATAGTTTATACAATATAGTATTTGAAGAAGACAAGACCATATATGTAAAGCGTGAGTTAATGAGCTGTAGTGTAAAGTTAATATATTTAAACTATAAAGATAAATCTGATATTGCTACTGATGATAATGTATTAACAGATGTTAAACTTGGTGATGATATAACAGACGCGATCAAAACAGCTGTACAAACGAAATTAAATCAGGATTTTAAGGGCAAATATTTCTTAAAATACTACAACAGTAGGAAAAACTTTTCTGGTAAATTTAATCTTGATGAAGGTAGAATAATAATAGAAGAAGACATGATTACTGCTGATAAAATATTTATTAATCTCTATCTAGATGTAAATAAATATAAGGTTAAATTTGAAAACACAGATTTACCAGATGTTGAAGTTTATCATGACAAAGTGGTCAAAAAGCCAACAAATCCAACAAGAGAAGGAAGCAAGTTTTTAGATTGGTATAAGGATCCTGAATTTAAAGATATATTCTATTTTGGAACACCAATCACAAAGAACACAACAATCTACGCAAAGTGGGATATAAATAAATACAATGTTGTGTTTAAGGATGGCGAAAATAAGCTTGATGAAAAAACTGTAGAACATGGCACAGAGTTGCAAGCACCGACTGCCCCTACAAAAGACGGATACGATTTTGTTGAGTGGCAGATCGACGGAGCTAAAGCAACATTCCCAATAACAGTTAAAAGCAATATCACGCTCAAAGCTGTGTGGAAGGTTAAGAGCTTCAAGGTAAAATTTGAAGGCACAGATATTCCTGATGCAACAGTTGATTACAATCAAAAGGCAACTCAACCACAGGCACCAACAAAAGAAGGTAGCACATTCGCCGGTTGGTTCGCAGATGCTGAATACGCAATAGAATTTAATTTCGCAACACCAATCACAAAAAACACAACAATCTACGCAAAGTGGGATGTAAATAAATACAATGTTGTGTTTGTTGACGGAGAAGATATACTTCGTGAAGAAAATGTAAAGCATGGCGAAAAATTAAAAGAGCCAACTGCACTGACAAAAGAGGGATACGATTTTGTGGGTTGGTACGCTGACGCAGAGCTTACAAAAGAGTTTGATTTCAATGCACCAATCAAAGAAGGAAAAATAATATATGCAAAGTGGAAGATTAAGACCTTAACAGTAAAATTTGAAGGCACAGATATCTCTGATGCAACAGTTGATTACAATCAAAAGGTAGTTAAGCCACAAGCCCCAACAAAAGAAGGTAGCACATTTGTAGGTTGGTTCGCAGATGCGGGATACACAACAGCATTTGATTTCACAAAACCAATCACAAAGAACACAACAATCTACGCAAAGTGGATCAAAAAAATATTCGTTTCCTATGAATTTGTATCATCGGACAATTCAAAGACATTGCCAAAAGCGGTAAACGACTTAAAACCAGTTGCAGTTGAAAAGTTGGTGGGCGATAAGGTTACACCAACGCAACCAAGTATAGCTGACATCATAGATGGCGACGACAAATGGACGTTTGAAGGCTATGATAAAAGCGAGTTGACAGTTGTTGACGGCGAAAACAAATTCGTTGGAACATGGAAATGGCACGACAACAGACCAAGCTTTAGCATCACAATTGATGCAGATAACGGAAGCGAAGTCTCGAGTGTAAGCATTAAAAAGGGAGAAAGATTTGAAGAACCAACTGCACCGACAAAAGACGGATACGATTTTGTTGAGTGGCAAATCGATGGAGCAAAAGCAACATTCCCAATAACGATTACAAATAACATCACGCTCAAAGCTGTATGGGAAATTAAACGCGTTAAAGTCAATGTCACTTTCGATTTCAAACAAGCGACTATGGAAAACAAAGTTGTCGAGATTGAAAAAGGCAAAAATCTAGAAGAACCTGAATTTGATCACAAGGTTAAAATTGGTGAAGACGAGTACGAATTTGATGATTGGTATGAGGACGAAGCGTTCACGACAAAAGCTGATCTAACAAAAGGTTTTGACAAAGATACAACGCTTTATGCAAAGTGGAACAAGGTTCAAAAGCCGGCTCCGCAAATTACAATGCACAAGGTTACGTTTGTGGACGGTAGCGTGATGAAAGTTGTAGAGGTTGAGGACGGCAAGAAAGTTACCGAGCCAACAAAACCGCAAAAAGCAGAACACGAGTTCTTGGGATGGTTTGATGGAAGCAATAAATTTGATTTCGACACAGAAATTAAGTCGGACATCACATTGGTTGCAAAGTGGAAGAAGATTGTGAAACCACAACCAGAACCACAACCAGAACCACAACCACAACCAAAGCCAGAGCCAAGTCCAACGCCTGAACCGTATGTACCACAACCATATGAACCATACAAACCATCATTGCCAGGCG
>CAMYPV010000108.1 GCA_947293975.1 uncultured Ezakiella sp.
CATAGTATAAGGAGGAATTATGAAAAATAAATTTATCGTAATTTTGGCAATCTTACTTGCTTTTAGCATTGTGGGTTGCGGCAAAAAAACAGTTGTAAGTGACGACGTTGAATTGTTTGGTCTTACAAAGACAAACGGCATGGTCGTCGACAAGGAAGCTAAGACTATTAAGATTTTAGCTCTTGTAAATGGAAAATATTTGACAGACAGCACAAGACACGCTGTTGTTTCAGAAGGTGGAAAATTTGCTGACAAGCCAATCTTCAGATCATTTGTAAAGCCTGCTGACTTCCATCAAGCACTTCTTGATATCGGAGCAGTTCCTGGCAACAATATGACTAAGGACAATGCAGAAACCACTTTGACTGAAGGTTCAAAATTGAAACTAACTTTCACATGGAAAGACCAAGAAACTGGCAAGGACATCAACGATGTTATCACAGATTCAAACGGTAATCCTATCGAAATTAGATTCACAGGAAATCTTGACAATGCAAATACAAAAAACACTGGATGCATCACATGTCTTGATTCATGTTTAGTTGGTATTACAAGTAACGCTTCATATCCATACGGTTCTGTCGAAAAAACAAAGACAGTTGAATTCCGCGGCAATATGAAAAACCTTCCTCTTGATGGGGAACCAGTTGTAATTACCTATGAAGTGGTTGAATAGTTTTTCAAAATTATACCTAAAAATCGTAACGGGCCTTATTGTAGGCCTGTTGCTATCTGCAGTTGTAAGCCTGAATATATGGCTCGACATGAGGGTACACTCGTATCATACTGTGATTTTCTCGACGTTAATAGTCGCGGCGATTTTATTAGTGTTAAAAACAAAACCCGAGCGATTGTTTTTTAAAATGGAAATCATCGCCATATTGTTCGCCGCGATTGCGGGCAAATTCACGCGTTTCCAATACGACATGCGCGAAGTTTTAGGATGGCAAACAAAAATCCAAACAACCACAGCAGTATTGTTGTGCATAATATTGCTTGCAAATGCAATTGCGTTGTTTAGAATCAAAAAAGATGTCAAATGACATCTTTTTTTGTTGCAACAAAAAAACGCCTTTTGGCGTTATTTGTGGTTTTTGATTTGTTCGATTCGGTCGCCCATTATGATCGTTGCATTCCATGCTATTATCAGGACTATCACAAGTGCGATAAAGTCGTACATATAGTTTTGGTTTTTGAATGCAATTAGGCTAAGTGCGATGCCGATTGCGATCAAGACTAGCACGATTGGCGTTGCGCGGTTGTAAATTTTTGCTCGGTCGATTGGGTTTATAAATGCCGGGCGTTTGAAGTTGTAGCCGTTACCATTTGTGATTTTCAACACTATCATTACAAGCGCCATCACAGCGTATGTGATTAAGACGATTGATTTGCCCATTTTATTGATGTTTGCCTTGTCGCTTAGTTGCCACAAGAGCGTGCTTCCTATTAGATACAGCGAGCTGATGATTGTTATAATTCTTTTTGCGTTCATTATACTAGCGGCAGATATTCGCCGTACCCCCTTTCTTCCATTTCCTCATATGGTATGAATTCGATTGCGGCGCCGTTGATGCAGTATCTTAGGCCGCCTTTGTCGAGTGGGCCGTCGTTAAACACGTGGCCAAGGTGGTTGTCGCCTGCTTTTGAGCGCACTTCGATTCGGTGCATTCCGTAAGATGTATCTTCTTTGTAGACGACGTTGTCGCTTAGGATTGGCTTTGAAAAGCTTGGCCATCCGCATCCTGCGTTAAACTTCGTGTCGGATACAAACAGCGGTTCTTTTGTGATTTTGTCTACATATATTCCGCGGCGATATTCGTTGTTTAAGTCGCTTGTGCCGGCGTGTTCTGTGCCGTTTTCACGCATAACGTGGTAGCTGAGTTCGTCGAGTTCGCTTTTGAGTTCGTCGTCTGATTTCATTTTGTAATCGCCAGTGATCAGCGGTTCGTCAGCCAAATGCGGATTGATGTGGCAGTAGCCCGTCGGATTTTTGTCGAGAAAATCTTGATGATATTCTTCGGCTTCGACAAAGTTTTTGAGCGGACACACTTCAACCGCGAGTTTGCCGAGTTTTTTCTCATAATAATTGTATACCTTCATTATTATTGGAAGATCAGCCTCGTCTTTGTAATAAATCCCCGTGCGATATTGTCTGCCGTGGTCGCCGCCTTGCTTGTTGACTGAAAGCGGATCGATAATCCTAAAGAAATGCAAAAGTATTTCTTCGAGCGATATTTTTGAAATGTCGTAGACGATTTTTAATGTCTCTGCGTGGTCGGTTGCACGAATTGTTTCGTAAGTTGCGACATCTGTTGTGCCGTTTGCGTAGCCGACTTCGGTGTCTTTAATGCCGACGACTCTTTTGAAATAGCTTTCGTTTCCCCAAAAGCAGCCGGCAGCAAGATAAATTTCTTTAAATTTCATTTTTTAGTCCTCTTTAATTTGATTTTTTACATAGTCTGCAACTTGAAAATACTCGTACACTTCGATGTTTTCGATGTTGCCACTGTCGACAGCTGTGCCGATGTCTGTGTCGAATGGAATTTCGGCGATTCTCTTAAGGTCGAGACGTTCGTCGTATTTTCCAAACAGATATTCTTTTTCGCCGCAGTTTTTGCATCTGTAATAAGCCATGTTTTGCACTTCGCCAAGCACGTTTTGATTAAGCCTTAGAGCCATCTCAAGCGCCTTGTCGACTGCAACATTTGCCATCTTTGAAGGAGTCGATACGACAATTACGCCGTCAACTCGATAGCTTTGATAGATTGTAAGCGGAACGTCGCCAGTTCCCGGCGGCATGTCAAGCACAAGCACGTCTAAGTCGCCCCAGTTTATCTTTGTCCAGAAGTCGCTCAAAATATTATTTAAGACCGGACCTCTCCAAATGACTGGGTCAGTTTTGTTTGGCAAGAGCAAGTTCATGCTCATGATCTTGATGCCTTGCTCTGTGATGAACGGAAATAGTTCGGACTCGTTGCCTCTTGCAGGATCTTCGACGCCGAAAATTTCCGGAATGCTTGGGCCTGTGAGGTCGCAATCCAAGATGCCGACCTTTAGGCCTGATTTGTTCAAATGCGTTGCGATAAGGCTTGAGGTCAAGCTCTTGCCAACGCCACCCTTGCCGCTCATAACAGCAAGTACGTATTTAATATTAGAATTTTTATTTAATGTAAATTTTTGTGGATCCATAATATCTCCTTTTTATTTAAA
>CAMYPV010000109.1 GCA_947293975.1 uncultured Ezakiella sp.
ATTGCTTTTCTTCTTTCTTTGATGCTTATAGTTTTAACATTTGCTGCTTGTGCAAATAAGGATGAAGACCGCTATACAAAGGCTGAGCTTGAAAAGATGGATGCGCATAACCTCTATGAATTATTAAAAAAGAATGGTTTAGAAGTGGGTGCTGACATTAAGGAAATTCTTTCTGATAAAGAGCTTGAAGAGTACATCAAAGAGGATTTTGACTTACTTATAGAGGGTGCTTGCTCAAGAAGTGATATGGCGTACAAAAATCTGGCTGATGAAGTGGAGAAAGTTTACAAAAAATTGATTAAGGAGTAGTTTTTACTTAAAAGTGATAAAAATGGCGATAGATTTTGATTCTATCGCCTTTTAATGTATTATTCAATATTTATTTTAGGAAAATCTGCTGTTAAGACATCTAGTACGTTGTCAACTCCAATTATTAGAAATAGACATGCTCCCTAATTAAAATTTCTTGTATATAATTTTGATTTTTAATTTCTTTGGATTTCGACACTTGGTATAGGATCAAAGCTTTATATCTTTATTAAATTCATCACTTAAGCTCTCTTCTGCTTCTAGTATGATGAACTGCTCATCCCATCTGCCTGAGAATAGCTTTTCCAATAAATATGTGCCGCCGTTTACAAAACCAAGTTTCGCATCAAGCCAATCCGCATCTTCCTTGACGGTGCGAACGTAATCTGCTCTTTTGCAGTCATTAATTTTTGTATCGATAATGTCTATCTCGTGGTAATACCTCTTCCAGTCCTCGTGGTAGCGATTTTTCGTCTCTTCGTCCAAGTTTTGTGTAAGCTTATCAAAAATCGCATGAAAATTTTCTTTCATCGGATCTTTTTCGCGTACATATAGGTGGCCCGGCTCTTTTAGATTGCATTTTACTTCATCTGTTTTTTGCAAAAGAAGCGAAACGCACTCGTCTATCTTTGGCATAACAAGTCTACACGGAGGCTTGACGTCATTCCACGAGCCGCCACAGTAACCCATGGCGACCAAAATCGTGTCAACGTCCTTGTCCATTGTCTTTAGCGTGTCAATGATATGCTCGCGCATCTCTTTTGGGTTTCTATGATACAAACGGTTTAAGTAAAATACCGAATAATTCGTTTTAACTTTTCTTTGAGCCTCATCGATGTAATCTTTTAATGATGAACACCCTAAAATTACTGTCTTTGACATAATATCACTTCTCTTTCGATGTTTATAGAGTTTGAATTATTAAAATAAGTACAAAATATTTATTCAATCGGAACTATACATACGGTTTGTCGGAACAATACAAAACTTCTATATTATTTTTCGCTGTTGAGCCATTCAGCAATTTGTTCGGACACATATCTTGGTTTTTGAGTATAAATTTCATGGGTAGTATCTTTAATAATTTTAATAGTAATATCCTCGCGATTACTTTCATAGTATTTGTCAATTTTTACTTTTTTATATTCAAAAGCATAATTTGGACTGTCCGCAACTAAAAACAAAACACGAGAATGTAGACTAACTTCAAAAATATCTTTATAATCGTCAGCTATAATTGACATTAAATTTGATATAGTATCAGGATTCATATTCAACTTATTGTTGATAATAATTTCTCTTGTTTCTTGTATCTCCTGTTCTAAATTTCTGTCTTCAAAGTCATAACCGATGATACCCCCATCCAGAATAATTAATTCGCTCGGATTTATCTCCTTATTAAATTTGAGAGCCAAATCGGCGCCCATTGAAAAAGCCATGACAATAGAATCTTTTGGAATACTGTTTTTCAACCATTTTACAAAATCTTTTTTATCAACTATTTTAACGTTCACATTTGAATACTGCCCCGGAATATCCAAAAATTTTATCTCGTATCCATGCTTTTTTAACTCAGTGTTTAATAATTGCGTAGACTCTTCAGTACTTCCTAAACCTGAAATAAAATATATTGTCTTCATAATCCCCATCCCCCCCTATATTTTCTGTGCTAATTACAATATACACTATCTTATTTCCTATCAATTAGAATTTTTATGTAATGTCTATATTTTATCATTTTATGGTTACATTATCAATTGTATAGGTATGATGTTTTCACTTGCAATTTTCCAAGTGCAGCCATGATCTACAATAAATCCATATATGTGTAATATTTTCTAATCCTGAGTATGTATGCAAGGTATCACAAAAAGATATGTAGAAATTTCCCCCACATGTTGGGGGATTTTTTTATAATTTGCTGTATGGAGGTTTTGCATTCAATAAATTGCAGGCTGCAAATCATTTGTAATTATCTTTTCTATTTTTTTATTTTCGCGCTGTTATTTTTTGTTTACTTATTATTATATATCTGTTAAAATATAAGAATGAGGTGAGTTTATGGATGATAAACAGAAATTAGTTCCTGCTGTTAGTCGCGAGGTTTTTATTTTCCTTGTGGTTTTTGTGGGTATTTTTGGAGCTATTGGTCATCGCATGGGTGTTATTAATATGATTAACACTATCATGAGTTCGGCTTATAGCATGATTATGAATGTGTGTTTTTACATTATGGGCGTTGCGGTTGTTGCCGGTGCGTTGTCGGGTATTTTGGGCGAGTTTGGTGTTATTGCGCTGATTGACAAGTTTTTGTCGAAGCTCATGAAGCCTGTGTACGATTTGCCGGGTGCTGCGAGCCTTGGCGTTTTGACATGCTATATGTCTGACAATCCTGCGATTTTGTCGCTTGCTAAGGATCAGAATTTCACTAGATATTTTAAGAGATATCAGTTGCCTGCTCTTACCAATATCGGTACGTCTTTTGGGATGGGCTTGATTATTACTTCGACCATGATGGGTCTTAAGCTATCAGGCTCGATAAAGGCGGCGCTTATTGGTAATATTGGGGCGATTATTGGTTCTATTGTGAGCGTTAGGATTATGATGACTTTTACCAAGAAGTATTATGGTACTACTGATAGTGCGCTTAACTATGCGGCTCTTGAGGATAGAAAGCTTCGTGTTGTGCGTACTGGTAGTGTTGGCACGAGGGCTATAAATTCTTTGCTTGAGGGCGGTCGCAACGGGGTTGACATGGGTCTTACCATTATTCCTG
>CAMYPV010000110.1 GCA_947293975.1 uncultured Ezakiella sp.
GTGCCTGTGGTTGTGCCGGGCGAGATTATAAGTGAAGATGTTTATGATTACTTAGAAGAATGGATCAATGTTATTAAATGAAGGGAGAAGATTATGGATTTAATTAAAGAAGTTAAAGAAAATTTAAAAGGTAAAAATGTTTCAATTGTTTTACCAGAAGGCGAAGATGAAAGAGTTCGCGAAGCTGCAAAGATTTTAAAACAAGAAGGAATTGTAAAACCAATTGTTCTTACAAAAAACGAAGATATTGAAGGCCTTGATGTTATAAAAACTGATGAATCTGACATCAAAGAAATGGTCGACGCATTTGTAGAAAGAAGAAAAGGCAAAATCGACGAAGAAGGTGCAAAAAAATTATTAAGAGAAGACGCAAACTATTTTGGAACAATGATGGTTTACATGAAAAAGGCTGATGGTCTTGTAAGTGGTGCAAACCACTCAACAGGCGACACAGTCCGTCCAGCACTTCAAATTATCAAGATGAAAGAACCATTCAAAAAAACCTCAGGAGTTTTTGTAATGATGAAGGGCGACGAAAGATATATTTTCTCTGACTGCGCAATTAATATCGCACCAACAGCTGAAGATATCGCAGAAAACGCAATTATGTCAAATGCCACTGCAAAAACATTTGGCATCAAAGAGCCAAAGGTAGCACTTCTTTCATTCTCAACAAAGGGCAGCGCAAAGAGTGTAGAAACTGAAAGAGTTACTGAAGCTTATGACATCATCAAAAAAACCGGCGAAGACATTGTTGTTGAAGGTGAGTTGCAATTTGACGCAGCATTTGTTGAATCAGTCGGCAAGAAAAAAGCTCCAAACTCAAGCGTTGCAGGACACGCAAATGTATTTATTTTCCCATCACTCGAAGCAGGAAATATCGGATACAAAATTGCACAACGCATGGGCGGTTACACAGCTCTCGGCCCAATACTACAAGGCTTAAAAGCTCCTGTAAACGACTTGTCAAGAGGATGCTCAATCGAAGACATCGTAAACTTAGTTTATTTGACAGCAGCACAAAGTTTATAAAAATACAATCACGTGAAGCTATGCTTGCGTGATTTTTTTGTGCAAAATTTTGACAAAAAATGCCATTAAATATATAATTAATTCGAATTGGAGGTTTATATGTTTAAATATAAAGATTATTTAATAGATGCAATTATATTAGTTGTGTTGGCGCTTGGGCTTACATTTGTCAGTTTTTTGTTTGTTCAGCCCAATATTGAATTTGGAATTTTGATGAGATTTATCAAAGCACCAGTTGTAATTTTGCTAAACTTTTTGCCGATTTTCTCTGTACTTGCAATTTTGTATTGCATTACAAAAAGATTTTGGGCAGCGTTTTTAATTCAAACAGTTTTGGTAATTGCAATGGGCATTACAAATGTCACAAAAATCTACTATCGCCAAGAAGTCTTCAAGGTAATTGACTTTACATTGTTTGGCGAAGCTACAAAGATGCTTGCAAATGATTTTAAATTGCATTTTCCAAGGTCGATATTTTTGGTTGCAATAATTTTGTTTGTGATTGCATTTGGATTGTATCGCTTTAGAAATAAAAAACTCGAGGGCAAGTCAAGGCTATATGTGTCGGTGATTGTGCTTGTCATTACTTTTGCAAGCTTTAAAATCACCACCAATCAAAAACTCTATTTCAATCGTGAATATGCAAAGGCACAGGGCTTTAACAAATGGATCACAGTTGAGAGCGACAAGGCGCATGGCATGGTTTACTCGTTTATGCATTCATTTAAAGAGCTAAGCACAGTTGAGCCTGAGGACTATGACGAGAAATATGCAAAGGCGATGTTTGAAAAGTACACAGATGCGCCGATGCCTGAGGACAAAAAGATTAATATCATTGCAATAATGTTTGAGAGTTACAATGATTTCTCAAAATACAATGTGGATTTTAAAAAATATCCTTATGACTCAAATGATTATGTGAAAGAGCATAGCATTAGGGGAAGCATTGTGGTTGACGTTTTTGGCGGTGGAACTGTGCATACAGAGCGTACATTTCTGACGGGCAATTACAATCAGCCATTTTACAATCGTCCAGTAAATAGCTATGTGTGGTATCTAAAGTCGCAAGGCTACAACACAACGGCTATGCATCCGCATATGGGTGGATTTTACAACAGAGTAACTGCAAACAAAAACTTGGGCTATGACGAATTTTTCTACGACGAAAATTATTTCAACAATTATAAATCTGAAATCTATCCTCGACCAGACGAAGATTTGTTCAAGCACATTTTGAAGGATTATAACGAGAAGAAAAAGACGGGTAAACCCTATTTTAATATGACAGTTACAATGCAAAATCACGGACCATATCCAGAAACTCCCGCACCGTATAATTATATTGATAAAAAAGAACTCGACGATAAAACATTTAATTCAATCAACAATTATTTTGATGGCATTAGACAAAGTTCGGACGCGTTTAAAAAACTTTTGTCAGAATTAAAAGCAGATGATGAGCCTGTAATTGTGGTTGCATTTGGGGATCACAATCCATATTTGGGCGAAAACGATTGCGGTTTTAAGTCTATGGGCATCGATGTAAGTCCGGACAGCGTTGACGGATATTTAAACAGATATCGCACGCCTTATATTATATGGGCAAACGATAAGGCGAAGAGCGTGACGGGGCTTGATTTTGTTGGCGACGGGCCAACGATGAGTTCGGAATATTTGTTTACACATGTATTTAATATGCTCGGCTTAAAGGGGCCAAGATATATGCAAATAAAAAACAACGAATTTCCAGATGTTTCAATTTTTAATAAATCATATATGAAAATAGCAGACAAAATGATTCCAACAAAGAGCGAAGAAGCTTTGCAAACAAGTATATGGTTAAACTCACTTGACTATTACTACAACACCAATTTTATGTACGAAGAATTTAAATAGAAGAAAATAATTTTTAACGCTTGTAAATTATAAAAACATTTGCTATACTATAAAAAGCATGAGATTCATGTAATGAAAATCATTAGGAGGAATTATGAAAAGAATTATTTCATTAGCATTAGC
>CAMYPV010000111.1 GCA_947293975.1 uncultured Ezakiella sp.
TAAAGTGTAATATCCGTCTTTATCTAGCTCTGGACCACCCCACGCCAATACATTTGCGCTTAGTATCACATTGAAAAAAATAAGCGCCGCGACAAGAGCCGCAAAAAAATTCTTCTTATTCATAATACCTCCACGAGCAAAATTTTTGTGAAAACACAAACACGCTCAGAGATAATTATACACGAAACTAAAAAGGTTATCAATGGCTAACTATAAATTTTATGAAAAAAATAAAAAATTTATTTATTTTGTAATAAATGTAGAAAAATGTACAAATATATAATAATATATATGAATATAAATGTAATTGTAAAGCATATCGGTCGTAACGCCGCATGTAGAGGAAACCACCGTGTTTCCACCGGCGTTGCGGTATAAACGGCGTTGCGATGTGTATAGGTTGATGTCGCTCGCGGTCGGTCGACCCTACAACGTTCTTCATGTGTGTGAAGAGCGCCGTGTGTCCAAACGGGTTTGCGACGTTACGCGTGTTTGACGATTTCATACGCCAATCGCTCGTCGCCGTTTGCGAGATATATCACGCCGCAATAACTAAAACCTCGGCGCATTATGGCGCGCTTCATTGGCTCGTTGTCGCGATGTGTGTCCACGCGTACAACATCGTGTGATAAAAGCGCGAAATCAACCGCCTTATCAAACACACCACGCACAGCGCCCGACGACGCAATGCGGTGTATCGTCACATAATCGCCGTCCGTCAACCACGCCCCGTCGATGTACTCATAAGTCGGCTCAGGCGATGGCACAAGCGCAAAGCCAGCTTCAACCACGCCGTCCACCTCAAGCACGTAAAAATTGCCCGACGAAATGTCCTTCAAAAAATCCTCGCGCGCCGGATAGCCATCTGCCCACTGCGATAAATTGCCGCACGCACGCATAAAAACCTTCGCACTCTCAAAAATCTCCACCAACCGACTCACATCCGAAACACAAGCCCGCCTAATCATACAAACACCTCCAGCAAATATAAATTGTAATAAGCTTATCACATGTCAAAAATTATGTAAATAGATGTGAAGATGAAAATGTTTTATGCCGATGAATTGCAAGAAAAAGCAACTATTAAGAATTTCTTAATAGTTCAAAAAGAAGGTTCTAAAAATGTTTCAAGAGAAACAAAAAACGATAGATCATAACTCTATCGTTTTTGAATGTCGTTGTAAATTTATTAAAACCAATAACAATCAGTGCATTCTTTTTATCAACAATGCATGATTAAACTGCAAATCCAGTTCGTCAATATAAAATTTTAGAAGACCTTTGTATTCTTTTGACACTGCAATAACCTTAATTACATCAACACAATCGCTCAAATCATCCTCTAAAAATTTATAAATACCTCTCCCAATCCCACGATTGCGATGCGTGCTTGCAACATAAAGCTCATCCAGTTCATATGCCTTCTCTTCAATCTTATTGTATGAAGTCTCCACCTCTTGGACGCTCACGTGACCGAGAGCATAAGCAACAACACGATCCCCCTCAACCGCTACATAAACATCGCGATCAATAAATTCCGACAAATCATTTTTATAATAACCCGGACAACACCTCTCCTCAACCCAGGCCTCCGACAACTTCACCAGCTCATTAACAATCGAATCACGAGCCGTCACAAAAACCTTCTTAAACAAAACCGCCATAATACACCTCTAAAAAATTGGCAATAAATCAAATCACTTTATGAAAACCCAAGGCAAGTCCTTGGGTTAAGTCTTTAAAATATAATTATATAACAAATATTTTATCAACATACAAACTCATAACAACCCTCATTTGTCACAGATATTGTATCATATCTGGGACAGAAGCTCAATCAAAAATCTCCACCAACCGACTCACATCCAAAAACTCAGCCCGCCTAATCATACAACCACCTCCAGCAAATATAAATTGTAATAAGCTTATCACATGTCAAAAATTATGTAAATAGATGTGTCGATTCAAGTTTGGTTTTGCTTCTTGTTTCATTTTTTTGTATTTGTTTTGGCATTGATTCAAGACTTATATTGCAAATAAAAAATGGCGGAAAGCTACGCCAAATTTTTTTGTTTCTTTTTAAATTTTTTTATATTAATTTTTATCAGATTTTTCTTCCAAATATTTTTTTAGAACCTGGACATGGTTGATCTTTAGATCCTTAGCAGCATATAACAAAATTACATTCTCAGTTTTTAAAATATTTTTTATATGATTTTTAAATTTATCCGCCTCAGGGTTTCCCTCCAACTCTTCCATATAAAGTTTAGAAAATTCTGAAAATCTCTCTGCCTTGTGGTCAAAAAATTTTCTTATTTGTGTGGATGGTGTAATCTCCTTTGCCCATTCAAATGGCTCCAAACTTTCTTTTTTTATTCCTCTTGGCCAAAGCCTATCGACCAAAATCCTCACGCCCTTACAAGTATCATCTATATCATAGACCCTCATCATTAGTAATTTTCCAGCCATATTTTCATCTCCTAAGCTATTTGAAAAAACTTTTCCATATCTCCTTATACACTATCTATACCACTAATACCGAAGTTTTTAACTAAAACATCTGCAACATTGGCTGATAAAAATGCTGGCAAACTTGGTCCTAGGTGTGGATATTTTTTACACCCAGAGACAAAAGTGCAAGCAAAGCTACTAAAATTTGTGGTAGAAGCATGCTGAATCTTCCAAATCCCAGGCGCCTTGTTTTACATAGAAATTATAGGCTCGAGAATTTTTTAGAGTTGTAAAAAATGCACCGCTTATACCTCTTTGCTGCAATTCTTTTATACTTGTTTGGTAAAGTTCTTTTGCAAGACCAGTCCCCCTATATTCTTCAGCAATAAAAAACTCATCAATATAAAAAGTTGATTCACTTGAATATCTTCTTATATGACCAATTATCCCACCAATTATTTTATTTCCATCAACAATCACATTGCCAAAAAATTTTGGAAAGTCTGAAATATCTGTTAAGGATTCCAGGGCTGTTTCTGCTGTCCATTTATTATTCCAAGGTGGAGC
>CAMYPV010000112.1 GCA_947293975.1 uncultured Ezakiella sp.
TTGTAGGGTCGACCGACCGCGAGTGACATTTGCCTTTATACATTGCATATTTTGAGGAATACAAAACCGTTTGGAAACACGGTGGTTTCCTCTACGCCGGTTTTGTATCGTTTTGTCCATAACGCAACTTTAGACACACGCGTGTTGTGTGGGGGCGTTTAGCCTGTGATGAGGCAGATTGCGTACGCTTCCATCGATTTGCCTTTGCCGGTTGCGTCCATTTTCTCTTTGGTTGTCGCTTTGATTGCGACTTGATCCTTGTCGATGTCAAGCGCGCTTGAAATATTTAATATCATCTCTGGAATAAATTCCTTCAACTTTGGTTTTTCGGCAACGATAATCGTATCGATGTTTGAAATCGTGTAGCCCTTGTCGTCCAATTTCTCCTTGACCATCGCAAGCAAATCCATGCTGCAGATGTCCTTGTACTTTGGGTCGGTGTCCGGGAAATAATATCCAATATCACGCAGGCCCGCCGCTCCCAAGAGCGCGTCCATGATTGCATGCACAAGCACGTCCGCGTCGCTGTGTCCCAAGAGTCCCCAGTTGTCTCTGACCTTTAATCCGCCCAAAATAAGCGGGCGCTTTTCTTCAAATATGTGAATGTCGTATCCTTGTCCAATTCTAAACATTTTGTTCTCCTAAACTCTTCGCGAATAATTTTGCAAGCACCAAATCCTCTGGTGTAGTGATTTTTATATTGTCGTAGCTGCCCATGACCATTGAGACTTCGAGTCCGTACTTTTCGATGAGCGAGCTATCGTCTGTACCTTCGATGCCCTCACGCTCTGCATAGATGTAGGCGCGCTTTAAATCCTCGGCGTAGAAAACCTGCGGAGTTTGCGCACTCCACAAGAGCGAGCGTTTTGGCGTGAGATACACCTTTGTCCCGCCGTCGTCGTATACGGATTTTATCGTGTCCTTGACAGGAACGCCCACAACGACCGCGCGCAGTTCAAGCACCGACTCGATTGCGTTATCGATTGTCTCTACATGCACAAATGGCCTTGCGCCGTCTTGCGTCAGCACAATGTCGACGTCGTCATCAAGCCTTTCTAGACCATTTTTGATCGAAGATTGTCTCGAGTTTCCGCCCGGAATCACATCGATAACTTTTTTGAAATTGCCCGGGCGAATAATATTTTCATTTACATAGTCGATTTCCTCTTCGCGCGCAAGTACGATGATTTCGTCGACGTATTTACTTTTTTCAAACTTCTGTATAGTGTGAGCAAGCACAGGCTTTCCGTCGATTAACAAGAATGTCTTGTTGATGTCCGACTTCATGCGATTGCTCATGCCAGCTGCTGCAATCAGCACGCACACCTTCATATTGTCAATCATTTTTGCACCCTTACAAATATCATGCGCCCAGCCGACGTTTGAAGCACGCTCGTTACAACGACGTTTTGCGTTGTGTCGATGTAATCCTTGCCGTCCTCAACAACGACCATTGTGCCATCGTTTAAAAATCCAACGCCCTGATTGTCTTCCTTGCCTTCCTTTGCAATCAAAAGCTCAAAGCTCTCGCCAGGCAAAACCACCGGACGAAGCGCGTTTGACAAGTCGTTGATGTTTAAAACCTTGATGTCACGCACAGCGGCGACTTTGTTTAGATTGTAATCGTTAGTCATGATAACGCCGTCTTCTTTTTGACAAAGCTCGATCAAAAGCATATCAACGCCTTGCTTCTTATTAAAATCAGTGTCGTACACACGCACCTGATTCGGAAAATCGTGCGTCATATTATTTAAAATATCAAGACCCCTTCTGCCGCGCTCACGCTTTTGCGAATCGCTCGAGTCTGCAATCAGCTGCAACTCCTCAAGCACAAACGAAGGCACCAAAAACTCTCCCTCAAGAAATCCAGTCTTTAAAACGTCGTGAATTCTGCCGTCGATAATCGCAGAAGTGTCCAAAAACTTCTTCGACAAATGCACATCGTCGTTTTGAATGTCGATGTTTTTAATTCTGTAATTTTTAAACAGCGCCGAAATGTCGTCCTTACGTCTCATGGCAATGCTAACGCAAATTGCAACGATAGTAATATAAGAAAGCACCGACAAAACCCCCGCAACAATCGGAATTTTGATATTTGAAATGATATTTACAACCACATAGCTAATGCCAAGACCAATCAATATCCCGATTGTGCCGAGCGCAATATCCAAAAGCCCAAGCTTACGAATATCGCTGTCGACCTTGTCAATCAACTTCCTAACCGACTTAAAGAAACCATTTGATAAAACATAAAATAATAATAAAAATAAAATAATAACAGCTGAATATATCAAAATTTCATAAAGCGGTTTTGCAAACTCCAACTTAAATAGGGAGGTAACAAGCAGCATTATCCCATAGCCAACCGTTCCTCCCAAGATGGCAAAAAGCCATCTTACAATTCTTTTTCCCATAATACACCTAACCTAAAATACACTCTTCAATTTTATTAAGTGCGTGAGCCTCGTCAATATCGTACGCCAAAATCAATTCGCTAACCAAAAGATTCATCGAATTTGTAAGCATACGTCTGTCGCCGCCCGAAAGATTACGCTCCTTGCTAAGCACAGTCAAATCTCTGACCACCTCGCACACCTCTAAAATATCGCCCGACTTAAGCTTGTCAAAATTATTTCTGTGCCTCTTGCTCCAATTTGAGCCGCACTTTTTAACCTCAGCCTTCAAAGTCTCCAAAATTCCATCAAGCTCGCTCCTGTCAATGACTGGCCTAAGCCCCAAACGCTCAGCGTTTTCAACAGGCACAGACACCACAACATCTCCGACAGGAATTTTGATAGTATAGTATTCCTTAACCTCTCCTAGCAATTCTTTTTTATCAATATCTGTAACAATACCAGCACCATGCATAGGATAACTAACCTTATCACCAATTTTAAACATCGAACACCTCCTATTAATGTATTGCGTAAAATGCGACAAACAAAAACGCCAAAAGCCGAATAAATTTGCACGCAAATCGCCTGATATATGATATATACCCAAAATACACAGA
>CAMYPV010000113.1 GCA_947293975.1 uncultured Ezakiella sp.
AAATTTATGATATATATCCCTTTCTAAATCTTCACTTGGCAAAACAATTTCACCACTATTTACTTGTCTATACAGCTTAGTTCTTTTTTCTAATATAAGAGAATAAGCCGATATATGCGGAATATTTAATTCACAGATAAAATTTGCATCATAAATCGTTTTATCAACATCCATTAATGGTAATCCTAATATTATATCTGCAGATATATTTGTAATATTATACTTGTTAAGCCATTTTATACAAGCAATAAAATGTTCATTACTACCTTGTCTACCGATAATATTTAGAATCTCCTGTCTAGAATTTTGAAAACCTACACTGGCTCTGTTAATTCCACTGTCTGAAATTTCTTTAACCCAATTTTCATCTATTGTTTCTGGATTTATTTCAATTGTTATCTCAGCATCTCGTGACAAATTATAATGTTGGTTAATGCAATTCATAATGTTATTTATATTGTTGACACTAAGTAAAGATGGTGTTCCACCACCAAAATATACTGTATCAACAATTTTATTTTGCGCATATTCCTTCATTAGTATAATTTCTTTACATAAATATCTTACATACTCATCTATTTTAGGTTGATCACTGCCAATAATTGTTAAGAAGTCACAATAATTACATTTTTTAATGCAAAAAGGAATATGAATATAAATTCCTAAATTATTCATTCTTTGTCCCACACTTTCCACTTTTCTTTTTCATTAATTTGCAACTCCTTGTCTGACAACTTTAAGTAATCATCAATCTTCTTAATTGATTGAATCTTATATTCTGGAAACTTTGATAATATTGGAAGAGCATTAGTTTTATGAGTGGCTTTAATTATTGTATCATTATTAATATTTTCTAAAATATATCTTTCTTCTTCCAGAGAAGACCTTATACTGAGTCTTTTAAATGTTTTGTTTTTAACCAACTCGCGTAATGGTGCTCTTTTAAAAATTACTGTTGTGACAAAAATAATTTCAAATGGGTTTATCTTATTAATTAATTCAACAGTTTTAATCCTATGATCCAATATTAAATCTTCTCCACCAATACCAAGCATAAAATAAGTACTGTATTTAATTCCCAATCTGTCAAGTTTTTTACAAGCATTATATGAATCCTCTGCACTATGTCCCTTAAGATGAAAGTCCAATACCTTATCACTCCCTGTTTCTAAACCCAAACATATGCGATCCATACCCAAGCTTTTTAAAAGTAACAACTCTTCATCAGATTTTTTAAGCACATCATTTACTCTTGCAAACATTGAAATATAATCTACCTCAAAATATTTTTTTACGAGCATAAAAACTTTGCATAAATAATCTGTCTTGACACATAATGGATTACCTTCAAGTAAGGTAAATTTATGAGCTTCTCTACCGATTTTAATAAGCTCGTTTTTTCTATTCATAATATATTTTTCAATTTCTTCAAGCTTAAATATACTAAATTTCTGTCTATAATTTAAATCACAGTACAAGCATTTACTGTATGAACAACCACTGGTAACAGGTATCATTTCGTTATGCATCTCACTCATAGGCGTGTACATATATATTGGGTAAAAATTATCCATTTAAATCAACTCCAATTTTATTATAACATATGTAATAAAAAAGCTGCAAAGTGCAGCTATAATTATTTTTCTTTATATTTTAAAACTTCTAAGAAAGCTTCTTGTGGAACATCAACATTTCCTACTGAACGCATACGCTTCTTACCTTCTTTTTGCTTTTCAAGAAGTTTTTTCTTTCTTGAAATATCTCCGCCATAACATTTAGCTAAAACGTCTTTTCTTAAAGCAGAAATAGTCTCACGTGCAATTATCTTAGAGCCAATTGCAGCTTGAATTGGAACTGCAAATTGATGCTTTGGAATAACGTCCTTTAATCTTTCAGCAATATCACGACCTCTCGTGTAAGCTTTGCTCTCGTGAACGATAAGGCTAAATGCGTCAACTAATTCACCATTAATCAAAATATCAAGCTTAACCAAATCGGACTTTTGATACCCACTTAATTCATAATCAAGAGACGCATAACCTTTTGTATTAGATTTTAACGCGTCAAAGAAATCATAAATAACTTCATTTAAAGGAAGTTTAAACTTTATACTAACTCTTCTTTGATCAAGATAGTCCATACCTTTAAATTCACCACGTCTATCTATACAAATATCCATAATATTTCCTACATAATCTGTTGGAGCCATGATTTCAGCATCTACCATCGGCTCTTCAATATAATCTATTTCACTAACTGGCGGCAAATTTGTAGGGTTTTGTATTTCAATCATTTCACCATCTGTCTTATGCACTCTATAAATTACACTTGGTGCTGTTGCAATGATATTTATATCAAACTCACGGTCAATTCTTTCTTGAATTATCTCCATGTGAAGCAAACCTAAAAATCCACATCTAAAACCAAAACCAAGAGCTTTTGATGTTTCTGCTTCAAAAGTTAATGATGCGTCGTTTACTTGTAATTTTTCAAGTGCTTCACGAACAGTATTGTAATCCTGTCCCTCTGTCGGATAAACTCCGCAATATACCATTGGCACAACTTTTTTATAGCCTGGCAGTGAATGACTTGTAGGGTTTAAAGCATCTGTTACTGTGTCACCAACTCGTGCATCCTTTACCTCTTTTATGCTTGCAGTAAAATATCCTACCTCACCAGCGCATAATTTATCAACCATCTTCATCGATGTTACGTTGACACCAACTTCAGTTACCTCATACTCTTTACCAGTACTCATCAACTTAATGTTCATTCCTGGTTTAATAACGCCGTCAAAAACTCTAATATAACAAACGACCCCAAGATATTGATCATAATATGAGTCGAATATTAACGCCTTTAAAGGTGCATTATCATCACCCTCTGGTGCTGGTACATTTTTAACAATATCTTCTAATACATCCTTTATATTTAATCCTGTTTTCGCAGAAATTAAAGGAGCATTCTCTGCATC
>CAMYPV010000114.1 GCA_947293975.1 uncultured Ezakiella sp.
AAGATTGCCCTTGTTAATTTTGGGTCGAAATTTGAGCTGAATTTAAATAGAGATATAAGAGAAGAAATTGTTGAAAGCATTCTTAACACAAAGATAGACTTGCTTGAAAAAGCTGGTCGTAGCAATGTTTTTAATGTTATAATTGATGATTTAAAATCGCTTGATGATAAACTTATACCTCTCATTTTTGAACTAGGTTTTTCAATATCAAGCTTTGTAATTGGATCGATTATAATAATAAAATATGATTACATTATGTTGTTTGCGATGATTGCTATATCTGCAGTGTCAACAATTGTTATTCAAAAGATATTGAACAGCTCAGAGGCAGCATCTGAAAAAAGTCAAATTCAAAGACTAAATGTTATAAATAAATTTTTTGACATAATTGTAGGTGCAAGAGACATTAAATTATTTAACAAAGAAAAAAGTTTTACCAGTGAATTTCAAAAAGAAAATCATGATTTAAATGTGTTGGATAAAAAAATTGTAAATATAAAAAATGTTTCACAAGCACTTGTTAGTTTATTGTTTAATCTTATTATGGCAATTCTCATTTTTATTGGTGGTATGCGTGTTAGTCAAGGAAGCTTGTCAGTTGGTGCATTAATTGCAATTATTTTGTACGCCTCAATGATTACTGACCCAATATTTAATGTAATAGAAAATCAAAAGGAGATATCAGCATTTAAGAACTCTGTTAAGAGAATTGACGAGACTTTTAAAAATATAGAGAGGGAAAATGTAAATTTAATTGCAGATTTTAATACTATAGAATTTAAAGATGTTTCTTTAAACTACGGAGATAATCAAATTTTAAAAGATTTTAATTTGGTCATAAATAAGGGCGACAAATTAAAAATAAATGGAAGAACAGGGTCAGGTAAATCTACTCTGGCAAAACTGATTACCAATATGTATAAGCCAACTTCTGGTAAGATATATGTTGATGGAAGCGAAAATCAGACCATATCCTTGTCAGCAGTTTTTCAAGAAAATAAATTGTTTAATATGTCAATAATTGACAACATAACTTTTAAATCCAAAGTGGACGAGGGTAAGTTAAATCAAATAATTAAAATTTGCAGGCTAGAAGAAGTTCTTGAAAAATATTCCGAAAACAAGATTGGTTTTGATTCCAGTACCTTATCGGGTGGTGAACGAACAAGAGTATTGCTAGCAAGAGCTCTTTACAAGGATTGCGAGCTATATATTTTTGACGAGATAAGCACAGGGCTTGATGAAAATCTTTTTTATGAAATATTTGATGATTTAATGAAATATTTAGAATCAAAGACAACCATAACCATTGATCATAAATATATAAGAGAAAATTATTTTACAAAAAGTATTTCTATGTAGATTAAGGAGAATTTTGATAAAACAAGGGAGATTATGGAGAGTATTAGAAAGTATCTTTATAAAAACAAAACAAAGACACTAATTGTCTTTTTGTTGCAAATTTTGATGTGGGGTATGCAGGTCATAGTTCAGTTTTTTGCGATAAAAACATTTGATGGCGCTATCAAGCTTGACCTGCATCTCTTTTTGAAGTGGATTATTACTTCCTTTGTGGGCTGGCTTGTATATTTTTTGATTTGCATGCTTGAGTCATATTTTCGCGCAAGAGCGATAAAGGCAATGAATACTGACATTAGAGAGGATTTTTACCAGACTATATACCGGGGAGATATAAGAAATTTTGAAGGAGAAAAAAGATCCGAATACATTTCCTATATAACAAAAAATATCGACGAGATTTCAGATTTAGCTTGGCAAAGCATATTTAACTTAGTTGGTAGAGCCGCACAAATAATTTGGAGTCTTACGGCACTTTTATATTTGGATTTTTATTTGTTTTTATTCGCTATTTTTTCAACCCTTGTAATGTGGTTTATGCCGAAAATTTTTGAAAAACGTATAGAAAAAATTGGAGAAGAAAATCTTCATGCTCAAGCTGAGGCCATGAAGAAATTTAAAGACCTGATTTATGGCGTACACATTTTAAAAATTCTTTCTGCAGATAAATGGTATTTTAAAAAAGGCAAGGAAGCAAGTGATATAAGTGAAGAAGCCAATTGCAGAAAATCTTATATGACGGAGATTTTGGAGTGTGCTATGGGGATTGTGAGCGTTTCCATGCAGATTTTGGCGGAGGTCCTTGTCGTTTTTCTGGCCCTTTATGGCAGAATTGGAGTTGCAGTTCTTGCAGGCGTGGCAAATCTTATAGGCGGAGTGACAAATGGCCTATCAAATCTAGCCAATGCAAAAATGCTCATCATGCAGTCCAAACCCTATTTTAATATTTTTGAATCAAGTAAAAGTGAAAAAATTTGTAGAGAAACATTTAATGAAAGCCTGGCACTTAAAAATATTTCCTACTGCTACGATGATAGAGAAATTTTAAAGAATTTAAATATGGATTTTAAAAAGAATGGTAAGTATGCGATTGTCGGCAAGTCGGGACGCGGAAAATCGACCATTTTAAAGATTATTATGGGAATAATCAAAGATTATGACGGAGATGTCATTTATGATGGAATAATTCGCGAAAGAGCACTAGACACAAATATGTCTTATATTTCCCAGGATGTATATCTTTTTAATGCGACTATAAAAGAAAACATTTGCCTGGTCGGAGATTTTTCAGACAAGGAAATTAATGATGCCATTATTAAAAGCTCTTTGTATAATGACGTTAAGAACTTTATTAACGGCATAGACACCCTTGTTGGAGAAAACGGCGCAAACATTTCTGGCGGAGAAAAACAAAGAATTGCCCTTGCAAGAAGTTTGATAAACGGAAAGAAAATAATTTTAATAGACGAGGGAACAAGCGCCCTAGACCGGGAAAACCGAAGGCTAATAGAAGAAAATTTGCTCAAAGATAAAAATCTAACGATTATTATGGTCAGCCACAATATAGATGAAAAAAGCAAAAAGCTATTCGATAAAATTTATGAAGTATAA
>CAMYPV010000115.1 GCA_947293975.1 uncultured Ezakiella sp.
CCAAAAGCAAGCGTAAACGCAGGATCAATCGCCCCAACATCAACGCCTACAATATACTCATAAACATCGCCCGCTGCGAAAGAAAAGTTAAAAGCACCCAAGCAATTAACCACCATCAACACAGCAAGCAAAACGCTAAAAAATCTACGTTTCATAAACCCCTCCTAAATAATAAAACAATAATTTATAATAAATATATATATAGATATAATACCATAACGAACGCAAAAAAACAACCACAACGCCGAGTGTCCAAACGGGTTTGTGGTATAAACGGAGATCGCGGTCGGTCGACCCTACGACTTTTTAAAATGCTTTGACGCTTATTTATTAAAAATTTTTTTAAAAATATTTTTTTATTTATCTCGTGTGATTTCATATTTTTTTGACTAAATCACACAATATACTGTGCTTAACATTTCGCAAAGCGAACAATATATAATAATTTTTAGATTTTTTTATTTTTTTATAATTTTTCTTAAAAATAGTTGACAAATGCTTTTTAGTGTGCTACAATATAACCATAGTCAGTTGGTGGCTGACATATAAGTCTTATAATTTAATAGACTATTAGAGAATCGTTTTTTGCATTTCGATCTCTCGCGTTCATTTGCATTATTTAATGCATTTGTTCTTCCTCAAAATATAAAAAAAGGGAGTGGTTACCCTTTTTTTATTTTGCCTAAAATCGCTTTTCTTGTATAATTGGTGGCTTTATGGTAAAATTTATGTAGGAGGTTATTATGTTTGATCAGTTCTTACCTGGATACGATACTTTTGTAATCATTCGCTCGCTAGTATTGGCTTTGATTGCATTTATAATTTTAAAAAATATTTACACTTGGTTTAGAAACAATCAAGCTGAGGTTATTTCTGTTAAGGCAAAGCTCGTTACCAAGCGCAGCAACGTTTCGGGCGGCGTTAATCATATGACTTCCACATCTTATTACATGACTTTTGAGATTGGCGATCACAACCGTCAGGAATTTAAAGTAAAGGGCAGTGTATATGGCAAATACGCTGAGGGCGACGTTGGTAACCTTGTGTTTCAAGGCAACAGATTTTTGGATTTTACTATTGATTAGGAGTTTTTATGAGAAAACAGGAACGCGAGATTAAATCACGTGATGAAATAATTGACATTATTAGAAGATGCGACGTGTGCCATCTAGGTCTTAACGATGACGGCTATCCGTATATTTTGCCTCTTAACTTCGGTTTTAGTGATGATGGCGAAAATTTGATTTTGTATTTTCATTCAGCACTTGAAGGCAAGAAAGTTGATTTGATTAAGCGTGATAATCGTGCAAGCTTTGAAATGGACACTGCTCATAATCTTGAATACTTTGAAGATATTGGCTATTGCACAATGAGTTACGAAAGCGTAATGGGCAGGGGCGAAATAAAAATACTTGACGAGGATGAAAAAATGCACGCGTTAAAACAACTTATGCGTCAATACCATGGCGGCAAGGATGTTTATTTCAATCCAGCTGCAATCTCTCGCACGCTCGTTTATGCACTTTATGTAAGCGAGATGACCGCAAAGCGAAAACCCTCAAAGATGAAAGGACCAAAAAATGAAGAGAAATAATTTATACTTATTGATTGGTGCAGTAATTGTTGTAATCGTTATTGCATCATTTATGTTAAAAGGCCGAGGAGATATTGTCGGCAAATGGAATTTGTTCGACGCAAACGGCAAGGTGTATGGCACTTACGAATTTACATCAGACGGCGAGGTGCATTTTGATGTTATGGGAAACAAGATGGACGCATTATACGAAAATCACGGCGACCATCTCGTAATCAAATCGCACGACGGCGAAGTTGACGAAATCAACTATCAAATGCCAAACCCAAATAAAATAATCTTGTTAGGAGAGCATCCCACAGAGTTAATACGCGCAAAATAATATGAACAAAAAATACACGATAGGAATCATCCTAATCACTGGAATACTGCTGATATTTGGCATATTTTTCTCGGACGGAATCGATTCCTTAAAAACAGCAATAAAAAATATCGAACCCAAATTTTTCCTGATAATGTTTATAATCATGCTGATATATTGGCTGATGCAATCGTTTGTAACAATGCAACTTGCAAACAATCTCGGGCAAAAATTCGGCTTGCGAAACGCCATCAAAACCTTTATGATTGGTGAATTTTTTAGTGCAATCACACCGCTTGCAACCGGCGGCCAGCCAATGCAGCTAATATATATGAACAGCGTCGGCGTGCAAACAGGCGTTGGAACATCAATACTCGGTGTGCAGCTGTTTTTCTATCACATTGCGAGGCTAATCATAGCACTAACGCTCACAATCTATCACTCCGACTTTTTCTACACCGGAGGCTATGCATTTACGTATTTCTTGATTCTTGGATTTATCTTAAACACAGCGTTTGCAATGTTTATGGCAATGGCAGCCTTCAAACCAAAAACCGTGAAAAAAATAGCGCATGCGCTTTTCAAATTTCTAACCAAAATCAAAATACTAAAACACAGCGAAGAGCGTATCAAACGAATCAACAGCGAAGTCGACGGATTCAACGAAGCAATGATTAACTTTAAAGGGCAAAACATAACATTTTATTTAAACCTCACCCTGCAAAACATCGCAAGCTTCCTTTACCTCTACGGAGTAACACACTATATATTCCTAAGCTTTGGCGTCGAATTAAAAAGCGTAACTATGACAATCGCCACCGTCTCAAGCGTGCAAATGGCAAGCGCATACCTGCCAATGCCAGGCGGCAGCTTCGGAGCAGAAGGAATGTTCTACCTAATGTTTAGCGCATTCCTGCCACAAAACGCACCAATATTTCTCGTTCTATTAGTCTGGAGAATACTCACCTACTACACGACAATATTGATGAGCTTCCCATTCACATTAAAATTAAAACAGCAAAATCGTGAGGAATAACCCCCACGATTTTTTTGTG
>CAMYPV010000116.1 GCA_947293975.1 uncultured Ezakiella sp.
GGTATGAATCAATCGTCAACTGCAAGTTATGCTTCAGGTACTTGTGATACTGTTATCACAAACGCAATTATTTTAGACTATACTGGAATATATAAAGCAGACATCGGAATTAGAGATGGTATTATTACAGGAATCGGAAAGTCAGGTAACCCTGATATGAATGACAATGTTGATCCTGGTCTTGTTATCGGTGCAAGCACAGAAATTATTTCTGGCGAAAATACAATAGTAACTGCAGGTGCAATCGACACCCATATTCACTTCATTTCACCTGACCAAGCCAACTGCGCTTTGGCAGGCGGAACTACAACAATGATTGGTGGTGGAACTGGTCCAGCTGATGGAACAAATGCAACAACATGTACACCAGGTCCAAATCATATTGAAGCGATGTTAAAATCAATGGAGGGATATCCTCTTAATATTGGTCTGTTGGGCAAGGGTAACTGCTCAACCAAAGAACCAATCATCGAGCAAATTAAAGCAGGCGTTTGCGGATTAAAAATTCACGAAGACTGGGGAGCAACAAGAGCTGTAATTGATGCTTGTTTGTCAACTGCTGATGAGTATGATGTTGCTGTTGCAATTCACACAGATACATTAAACGAAGGCGGCACAATCGAAGACACACTTGATGCAATTGCAGGCCGTGCAATTCACTTCTTCCACACAGAAGGAGCTGGCGGTGGACACGCGCCTGACCAAATCGTTGCGGCTGGACATGCAAATGTATTCCCTGCATCAACAAATCCAACCATGCCATTTACAGTAAATACATCTGACGAACACTTGGACATGGTTATGGTTTGCCATAATCTTGACAAGACAATTGAAGAAGACGTTGCCTTTGCAGACTCTAGAATTCGTCCTGAAACAATTGCAGCTGAAGACGTTCTTCAAGACATGGGCGTATTTTCAATTATGTCGTCTGACTCACAAGCAATGGGCAGAGTTGGCGAAGTTGTAATGAGAACATGGCAGGCTGCCTCAAAGATGAAAAACCAACGCGGACCACTTGGCGATGACAAGGAAAATGGCAATGATAACTTCAGAGCCAAGAGATATGTTGCAAAATATACAATAAATCCTGCTATTGCACATGGGGTTTCCGATTATATTGGCTCAATCGAAGTTGGCAAACACGCAGACCTAGTTTTGTGGCAACCAAAATTCTTTGGCGTTCGTCCAAAACAAATTATCAAGAATGGTTATATTATGATGGCTCCATCAGGAGATCCAAACGCATCAATTCCAACTCCACAACCAGTTATTTATAGAAGAATGTTTGCTTCACTTGGTGGCGGCATTGGAACTTCATGCATGACATTTGTATCAAATGCAGCTTATGAAGCTGGCATCAAGGAAGAACTTGGATTAAAGAGAATTGTCTTACCAGTTCACAACTGCAGAAACATTGGCAAGAAGGATATGAAATTAAATTCCGAAACGCCAAATATAAAAGTTGACCCAGAAACATACAAGGTTTACATTGATGATGAGCTAATCACTTGCGACCCAGTGGAGAAGGTTCCGCTAGGACAATTGTATAATTTATTCTAAAAATTATCCGTGAGTTTTTTGCTCACGGAATTTTTAGGGCATATAAATTTTGAAGGAGAATTACATGGGTTTATTTGGAGAAAGAAAAACAAAAGAAGAAAAGATACAAGAATTTATTGAACGTTATCAATTAGAAGAACTTGATAAAGAAGATATAGAAGCCTTGTATGAAATTAGAATGGCTAGTTATCAGCAAAGAATGGTTGAGCAAAATTATATAATAATAAAACATCTTACTAGGCTTAACAAAAATCTAGAAGATTTAAAAAATAAATAAAGCTACAATGCTGAGAGATTTCTTAAAAATGCATGCTCCATTAGATCTTAAAGAGAGATAATGGGGCATTTTTATTTATGATGCAAAATAATTTTCTAAAATTTTTTGCGTAGAAATCCATGCGATTAATTTGAATTTATAATACAATTGTGTTATAGTAGAAACATAGAACATTTTAGGAGGTTTTAATGGAAAAATTTCGTTTAGAAAGCGATTCAATCGGTGAAAAGCAAGTTCCGGCTGACGCTTTGTATGGCGTACAAACGCTAAGGGGTTATGAAAATTTTAGAATTACTCACTCTCATTTACATCCTGCCATGGTAAAGGCTTTGGGTCAAGTTAAAAAGGCTTGTGCTATCAGCAACTTTGAAGCTGGAGTTATGGATGAGAAAGTTAAAGATGCTATCGTTAAGGCATGCGATGCGGTTATTGCTGGCGAATTTAACGATCAGTTTATATGTGATCCTGTGCAAGGTGGCGCTGGTACTACTGCGAATATGAATGCGAACGAGGTTATTGCAAATCTTGCAGAGCGTGAGTTTGGCAATGAACCTGGTAAGTATGAATATGTACATCCAAATGATCATGTTAATATGGGTCAATCTACAAATGACGTTTATCCAACTTCAGGTAAGCTTGGTGCAATTCATTTGCTAAACGATATGATGAACGAGCTTGCACTTTTGATCGAAAGCTTTGGGCACAAGGCTGAAGAGTTTGATGGCATTGTTAAGATGGGTAGAACACAACTTCAAGATGCTGTACCTATTAGACTAGGTCAAGAGTTTGCGGCATACAAGCATGCGCTTGAACGCGATGTTGTTAGAGTTAGCATGGCGATTGAAGGCATTAAAACTGTAAATATGGGTGCTAGTGCTATTGGTACTGGTATTAATGTTGACACAGATTATTTAAAGAGAATTGTTCCAAATCTAAGTAAGATTACTGGTTATGATTTAGAACAAGCAAGTGATCTTGTTGATGGTACACAAAACTTGGATTCACTCTCTGCAATGTCAAG
>CAMYPV010000117.1 GCA_947293975.1 uncultured Ezakiella sp.
TTGCAACAAAAAAGGAGCATAAGCTCCTATCTTTTTGATATTATCGAGTCGACCAACTCTTCGATGGCGGCTTTTTTGTCGTAGACATACTTGCTTTCGCGAATATGTGCGAGCTTCCAGCCAACGCGTTCAAGTGTAAGTGTGATCTCGAGTTCTTGTTTTAGTTTTTCGCGGTCGGGACGCATGTCGATGCTGTGTGCAATGACTGCGACTTTTGGTTCTTTGACCACGAGTGCGAGCGGATATTTTCCGGCACTGTGATTTGTTTCGACTTCGAAGCCTTGCTTTGTAAGTTCGTCTTTGATGCTTGATTCAAAGGCGGTGAGCTTGTGATTTTGTTGGTAATTTTCACGTTTTTCTTCAAAGTATTCGATTGTAAACTGTCTTAAGTCGCCAGTTTTTAAATCCTTTTGGCTGAGGCTTGTGACCAAGAATTCCTGATCACGTGCGCGTGAAAACGCAACGTTGAAACGCTTTTTGTTCAAGTCCTCTGCGCCCTCGCTCATGAGTCTTAGCGGTTTGTCGCTTGGGCTTTCGACCATTGACAAGAAGATTATGTCACGCTCGTCGCCTTGGAAGTCGACCGCTGTGCCGCTCATAAGTCTGCGATTGTCGTAGTCGATGATGTCGATTTCGTTTATCATCATCTCTTCGATGAGCTTTGCCTGAGCGTCGCCCATCAGAGAAATTACTCCGATTGTCTTGCCGTCGTATGCCGGATCTTTTAGGATTTCCTTTATCATTTCCAAAATCTTGTCGGCTTCGGCTTTGTTCGTGTCGCCATCCCTGACGCCATCAACCTTGACGATGTTAAGCGCCGGCTTTAGATTTGTGTCGTTTGTGTCTCTTAATGGCAGAATTTTTCCGTCATAGGACAGAATATTTGAATACTCGATAATTTCAGGCACCGATCTAAATTGCTCTTTTAATAAGAACGAAGGGAAGCTTGCTTTTAACACGTCGTATAGCGAAGTGGTCAAGTCCATCAAGTGATAATTCGGGAAATCTTCCGACAGCGATGCGGCTCTTAAGCTCTTTACTCTGTCGTTTGAAATGTTCGAGTAGAGTGGTGTCGTTTGTTTGTCGTCGCCGATTGCGATGATTTTTGGCGATGTGTAGACAATTGGCAGCGACAAAATGTCCGCCTGACTTGCCTCGTCAACGACAGTTACGTCAAAATACTGTTTGAGCGCAACATTGTCGATGCAATCGTCAATCGTCATAACCCAGCACGGCACAAATTCCTGCGCATCTCTTAAAAGCTCGTCCGCCTTCATCTTGAGTTCCTTTGCATCTCTGCCAGTGCCTTTGCCGATTTTTTTGTACGTCAGCTCAAGACCCTTTAGAGTTTGCCTAATCTCAGGATTGTCGTCCATGCGCTTCAAGAAATGATACCAGCTAAGCGTCTTTGCATATTCGCGGTTGTTGTCGATGATCGACTTTCTATACCATGAAAGCATTTTACGCATTTTTTCGTACGGATTTTTGGTGATGCGTCGCACTTCGTCGTCCAAGATTTTGACTTTCCACGCGGTCTTGATATTTTGAGGCACCTCACGCTCGCCATGCACGCCGAAGCGTCTGTCCAAAAATTCCTTCCACGTAGGCGCAATGTCAAGCTTATCCAAAAGTGCCTGACGCTTCTTTGCAATCGAGAGTTTGCGAGAAATTTCGCCGTACTCTCTGTAATCGTCTGTGTATGCAATTAATTTGCGATTTATCGTGTCGTTTTTAAGCGCGTTTAAAACTTCGATTTCGTCTGTCGAACTCAAAAGCTCAATGTTTTTGTCGAGCTTTGCACTCTCGCTTAAAAATTCGCCATTGTATAAATTCATCAATTTTAGAAGATTGTAAATCTCGTTTGCAAAATACGAAAGAATATCGGAGTTTGGATTTTCCTTTGCAGGGCCGTGCGCATTTATAATCTTTGACGGTAAAATGTCGCCAAGCCTGTGCAGTAAACGCATGTAAAGGTCTTTGAAATTGTAGCAACTTTCAAGCGTTTGGAAAATCAAATCCTTGTTTTTAAAATAATTTTCAAAATTTTCGCCGCCAGCATTTGCAATTAATTCATCGTAAACCGATTTTAATTCGTCCAAAAGCACGTCGTAATTCATCAGCACAATTGCGTCTGAAACGTCCTTTTTGGTGCGTATTGGTTCTGCATTTATCGAAAACTCTTCCATAACGAGCTTTCTGTTCTTTTTAAAGAGCATGTCAAAAGTGCCGGGCTTTTCTTTTTTGGAATAAATCGCCTCAAGCTCTTCTAGTTCTTTGATGATGTCGTGCCTTGCAATCTTTGGATAGTTGATCGACTTGCCGGTAATAACCTCGATGTTTCTCTCTCTAAACTTGTCGACTTCAATTGCAAGACGGCTCAGCTCTTTGTACTGTTTGTTGTCAATGATGTTTAATCCAGCGCGAAGTGCGTTTTCTTGCCACAGCGGAAGATTTATAAAATTCTTAATCTCTTCAAGGTCTTTGTAAAGATCTGTATAATCGCCGTTGTCTTTTAAGACTTCGCCCATCAAATGCACGCCGTCAGGCTTTAACTCCGTGCCGTCAGGAGTGAGCGGTTTGTATTTTAAGCTCTCAAACTCAAGTCTGTCGAGGTCGTTTAGCACCTCTTCAAACTGCGTTGGAGTAAGAAGCATCTCGATGTCTGGCAAATCTTTTTCAAGAATTTTCTCCTCGTCGAAGCTGACCTCTTTGTTTGAATTGTACAAATAATCCAGCTCGTCGTCGTTAAATGGAAAAGCGGTGTTTTTGATAGAGCCAGGGATGATGTTGATAGAATCGATGTTGTCGAC
>CAMYPV010000118.1 GCA_947293975.1 uncultured Ezakiella sp.
AAATAACTGCTTAATTTTATTCCATTATTAAAACTGTGTTTAATGGTCTTCCGGCTTGTTTAAAGTATTTGCCATTTGCGTACAATGCACTTGATGCTCCTCCGTCAAGATTTATCGCGTCTACGCATCCTAATGATTTCATTAATTCTGCCAGCGATTCAATTTTTGCAACTGCCGTTACTATTACGAGCGTATTGTCTGCTGTAACGCCGATTGCTGTGCGTTGTGCATTCATATTATATATTTTTTGCTCATATCCTTCTTTGTCGATACTTGCTTGATTTGCACCATTTTTTAGTAGCATTGGCCCTGCAGAAATCATCTGTGTTACTCTATCCATACTTACGATGCCGTCTTTGTCATTGAATGTGCCGTCACTGTTGTGATCATCAATTTTTAAATTCAGTTTTACATCTGTTCCCAAAAGTGATTCAGCTCTGAAACCATTTACCAAATGGATTACATATCCATTTGTTGGAATTTTTATCTGTCCATTTGGAACATATTCTTTTGTTACTTTATTATTTACAACTTCAAGAACTGCTCCAGCATTTAATACGATATCTTTGTTTCTGTAATTTGTATAGATTGCCGTTGTGCCTTTGTACTCACTATCGCCCCAATAATTTAAATCGCAAATTCTAATTTCATCTATTTTTTCTTCGTCTTTGATGAATTCTGCATCATAAAAAACTATATGCTTTCCAAATTTAACTTTATAATCATCATAAACGAGCATGTGCGGAGCTTTTCCAAACAATTGAATTGGCTTTCTATCTTTTATAATAGAACCTATCGGCTCAAGCGTTTTATATGCATCAAAATAATTTCCATTAACGGCAAGCTTTGGATTGTATTTTTTAATTATATTTTGAAATGGTTCCGATCCTACCAATTGGTCATTGCCCTTTACGACTCTTAGTTTGACTCCTGGTTGCAATTTTATCGTCGCAATATTTGCTTTTATGCCATTTATTGTCTGAACATAAGCAGTTGGTCTTATATTGTTGTTTACAGGATAACTTACAAAGTCTTTTTTAACTTCCTTTTCCTTAAAGTCTTCTTTGATTTTCTCCTCTATAGTTTCCAAATCTTTTTTTAGCTTGCCTGTGATTATTTTTATATTATGAATTCCGTCCTCTACGCTATAATCAATCTCAGCGCCGAGATTTTCTATAACAAATCTTAGAGGTACATAAATCCTTTCGTTCTTGATAATGGTTTTAATATTTCCACTCTCATCAAGTTTTTTTATCCCATCATTTACAATTGCATCTGTCTTATCAAGACCCAATTGAATTTTATTTTCGCCATTAATAACGGTCGCTTGTTTTATGTCGTTATCCCAGCTTGTTGTGTAACCAAGATTGTCTGCAATAAATCTTATTGGTACAAATGTCCTGTTGTATGCAAAAAACGGATAACCCAAATCCTCTCTAAAATGAATTTGATCTGCATCGATAAATAATTTAAAATTTTCGCCTGCAGCATTAATTCCAAATGTAAATGCAAATAAAATTAATAAAGTTAGTAAAATTTTTCTTCTCATACTTATCTCCTCTTTAAATTTTATATTACATATTATTATACATTATAATAAATTAAAATGCCAATTAGTTTAATCAAAAAAAGATAGACTCTTGTCTACCTTTCGTTCCATTCTTCACGCAAGACTCCGTACTTAACGCTATCATAATAAACGCCTTGCCAAAATCTTACTTTTCTTATTTGAGCTTCTTTTTTAAATCCAACTTTTTCTGCAAGCTTCATCATTCTCACGTTGCCACTCCAAGTTGTCAATCCAATATGCTCAATGTTTTTAAATTCATTAAACGTTTCTGTTGTCCATGCTTTTATAGCGGCTGAACCTATACCACTGCCCCAATGTTTTTCATCATATATTAAAATTCCAATTTCAAGCCACAATGTAACAGGGTCTTCCCAGTAACGAGTAATAACTCCCACAACTTCCTCACCCAAACAAATGCATCTTACATTGCTTGAGAGCATAAATTTTGCTATATTTGACGACTCAAATTCTTCAAATGTATTATATTTTTTATAGCTTTGATAATAAGGCCCATTCCACTTTGACCACTCTGGACATTCTTTTGTATATCCTATTTGCCAAATGACTTTTAAAATATTCTCGTCGATTTTTTTAATTGCAATTTTGTCCATTAACTCTTCCTTTTAAAAAATTGAAGCCCTCTTAATCGTAAGAGGGCTTTTTAAATTTATTCTTCTGTTTCCGCTTCTTGTTTTATTTTATCAACCAAGTTTGCTGGAACTTCATCATATCTTGCAAATTCCATTGTAAATGATCCTCTTGCTTGAGTCATCGCTCTTAAGTCAATTGCATATTCTGCCATTTCTGCGTGTGGAGCTTCTGCAATAATCTTTTGAGTTCCATCTCTTTGTTGTTCCATACCGAATATTCTGCCACGACGTTTATTCATATCGCCCATTACATCGCCCAAGTACTCTTCAGGAATTGTAATTTCAGCCTTTACAATCGGCTCTAATAAAACTGGATGTGCTTCTTCCATACCTTTTTTGAATGCAAGTTGTGCTGCAATCTTAAATGCCATTTCGTTTGAGTCAACTTCATGATAACTTCCATCATATAAAACAGCTTTGATCTTAACAACTGGATATCCAGCAAGAATACCTTTTTCCATTGAATCAACAATTCCCTTTTCAACTGCTGGGAAATAATTCTTTGGAACAGCGCCTCCAAATACTTCTTCTTCAAATATAAAGTCTTCTTCACATGGCTCAAATCTAATCCAAAC
>CAMYPV010000119.1 GCA_947293975.1 uncultured Ezakiella sp.
ATATGGAAGAGCAAGTAAGCTTATAGGAAAATACATCTGACTGGATTTAAATTTATATGCATAAAAAATAAATTAAAAATGCGATCAATTAAGGACCTGACCCCCAAAAGTTAGACCTAAAAACTAACTTTTTGGGGTCAGGTCATCTATCTGGTCGTTTTCTTATGCTTAAGAACCGAAATTGTATGAGAGATTGGTTATAATATTTTGTTAAGCAACTTCTCTATACCTAGTATATACATATTCATAAATTTTTTGACGGTACATAGAGATACTTAGCTCATCGTAACAGTCTGGCAATTCTTTCCAAAGGGTATCACGGATAAGATTATCAATAGCTGCCTTTGTTTCTTGCTTATCTGTCCAATGGTCGAATTCTGCAATTTTTGTTTTGATTTTCTGCAAGAGTGACATTGCCACATCTTTGAGTTTCTGGATGTCCGCCTTGCTTAAATCTTCACGGAACAACATATCATAAAGAGAAAGTTCTTCATCATTTTTAAAACCTTCACGGACATAGCGTTGTTCTTCTTGATTCATTTTATTTGCCAAATCCATCAATTCCATGAAAGTTTTCTCAATTGCGGCCCTGTCCTTTTCAATATTATAATCATCGATAATTTGCTGATAGCGTTCGTAGTAGTTAATTCGATCAGGATTAGCAAAAAGCATACTATCAAGCTTTTCAAGGATTACTTCCTTTAAATCCTTTAGAATAAGATTTTTTTTCTTAACCCTTGCGAACTCCCTGCGAAGAAGGTCGAAATTAATTGCACTGATATCAAATCTGCGTGGGTCTTCATGCGCCATAGTAGGTGGATTTTCAATCATAACATATTCGCTTATAATTTCATTGATTTCAACCATAAGGTCAGTGGTATTGGTGTGCTTACGCTTTTTCTGAAGCTCGGCATAAATAGCGTAAATAGCTTCATATTGCTTACGTGTGTGACCAGTGATATCATCTCTGTCAGTATATTTCATTAGGCGATTCAATTCAGATGCATAGGTAGTATATGTTTTTTTATCCTCAATTGAACCACATACTGCATTTGCTGCTTCCTTTAGGTATGATAGTTTCCTAAAATTAGTAGCATTGATAAGCATTTCTAAATCAAAATCATTTTCACTTAAGAACGCATCTGCTTTACCTATTATTTCTATAATACGACCAATAAGTTCGTCCTTATCTATAGTAGGGTCTGAACCGTCAGTTCCACCAGCATTAGCTGTATAATCTGCAAGAGCCTTTCTTAAAGCTTTTACGATTCCAATATAATCTATAATCAAACCATTGCTTTTGCCTTCGCTTACACGGTTGGCACGTGCTATGGCTTGCATAAGAGTATGAGCTTTTAATGGTTTATCCAGATATAAGCATGAAAGGCATCTAACATCAAAGCCTGTAAGCCACATTGCACATACAAATACAACACGAAGGGGATTGTTTGAATCCTTAAATTCTTTATCTAAGTCACGCTTTTCCATCTTGGTACGGTGGGTCTTTATGTCTAAATTCCATTTTTTGAAAGTTTGGATTTCGTTTTGTTCCTGACTGATTACAACAGCCATTTCAGTTTCTTCCATCCATTTGATTTTTCTTTCAAGCTCAAGATCCTCTTGTTGGCTGGCATGTTTTAAGCTTGCCTTTAAGGATTTGATTTCTGCTTTCCAATATTGTTGAACATAATTATACATACGGACGCAAGTAACCTTGTTTAAGCAAACAAACATAGCCTTTCCACTTGTCCACAAATCAGAATAGTGTTTCACAAAGTCTTGGGCAATAGATTTTAGTCTAGGTTCGGCTGTGAGTAGATGGATTTCTTTTGCAAATTCAGCTTCTAGCTTATCTTGCTGGTCAACATCCAGGTCAGCCCTTTCAATAGCATCAAGAATTTGATTTGTGATTTCAGGATTGTGTAAGTCAACAATTTTCTCTCCACGATTTTCGTAGTAAAGAGGGACAGTAGCACCATCTTCAACAGCTCTTTTAAAGTCATAGACTGATACATAACCACCAAAAGTACGAGCAGTAATATTATCGCTCGAAAGTAAAGGTGTACCTGTAAAGCCGATTCGAGCAGCAGTAGGTAACAACTTCATCATATTTTCAGCAAAGATACCATACTGGCTACGGTGAGCTTCATCTGACATAATAATTATGTCGTGATCAGGATAGATTGGTTTTTCATTCGGTTTATTAAATTTTTGTATCAAAGTGAAGATAAAGCTTGGATTTGCTTGTAGTTTCTTAACTAGGTCATCTCCACTTGTAGCAATATATTGAGAAGCCTTTATATCTTTACCAAGAAGTCCACAATTCTCAAAGGTATCACTAATCTGCCTATTAAGTTCATCACGGTCTGTGAGAACAACAAAGGTAGGTGTTCCTTCCATTTTTCTTCGCACTTTTTTTGCAAAAAATACCATTGAATAACTTTTGCCAGAACCTTGTGTATGCCAAAACACGCCTAGCTTACCATCATTAAGCTTTCTGTCCTCATAAGCCTTCACAGCTTCGTTTACACCGAGGTATTGGTGGTTACGAGCAAGTATCTTTGCAGTGTGACCATCAGAATGGTCATAAAGGATAAAATTCTCAAATAAATCAAGGAAATTTTCCTTCTTACAGATACCACGAAGCATGGTTTCAAGAGCTACACTTCCCTGGTCCTCTTCTGCAAGACGCTTCCATTCATGGAAAAATTCATACTTACTGCCAAGGGTGCCAACCTTAGCCTCTGTTCCATTTGAAAGCATAAGAAAGGCATTGTAATAGAATAAGTG
>CAMYPV010000120.1 GCA_947293975.1 uncultured Ezakiella sp.
AAAAACAGCATCAAAATCTATCCAATCTCTCAATTTTATCAGAAAAAAACTGCAGACGACAGATATATTTTAGGTTTTGCAAGCATTTCTGTTGAGGATTTAAAAAAAGCGTGCGATTTATTATTTAAAAAATAATATGTAATATGATTGTAAACTGTAAACGGCTATTTTTAACGCTTTTGTTACTTGTATTCTAAATTATGTGCTATTATAATATTATCCTTTTGTTTTATTAATATATAAGCGACCGGCCAACCACCGATCGCTCTTATGAGAAAAGCGTTTGCAACTGCAAACGCTTTTTTTATTTTAATATATAGTTTTATTTACCAATAAACGCTATAAAGCTAATCACTCCTTTACCTGAGGTTGCTACGACAAAATGAGGATGATCGCACATAATTGTTAATATTTTTTCTGGTGGGCGAGCTTCCGTAGCCATGTCTTTCATTTCAGTTACTGCTTCTGCTTTCACTTCTTTTTCATCAATCATCATATTTGCAACTTGCAAAATACTTTGTACATAAATCTTCTCATTAGTTTTATTGATTATGTCTTCCACCAAATCAAATGGATCTTTTATTTTTCTGCGTCCTGCCTTTGATTCCACTTTTAATAGATCAATATTACTTGAGATGTTAAACTTTGGAGTAAATAACTCAACTGCATCATAATATGTGGCGATGCCTTTTTCTTCTTCTTCAAATTTTTTAAACTCTTCTATATAATATGGGATTTTTTCAGAAATCTTTTGTAAACTATCCGCATCATATTTTTTCGGAGCTACAAAATAAACAAATCCTCCGCCTTCTAGATATTTTCTACCAACACTTACTTCCTCATTATCTATTGCAATAATATTTATATTCCCATACATAGTATCCTTTTCTACTGTTTTTCCATCAAGCGTTTTAAACTCTCTTTTTTCTGTAAAAGCTTTATTAAATTCCTCATCCCATTTTGCGTGAAATTTTGTCGCATTTACAATAACACTTGCAGTATATTTTTCGTATTCAGGTCCCAAAAGCACGTGACCAAGCACAGATTTTTGCAATTCTTGGCTAAGTTTTTCTGCCTCTTCTGGAAAATCTGCGAGCAAAAATTCATCGCTTTTTGTGTCCAACATATTTTTATTTAAAATAATTGCTGTTTCGCTATTTAAATTTGGAAGATTTTTTTCGAGATTCTCATGAGTGGCATATCCAAAATAATTCTCTCCATCAAAATAATGGGTGATCTTTCCCAAGCCTTCAAGCGCCATCTTATATGAATATGGACTATATACGAAGTTTCCAAATTCTACCATATTATTAAAAACTGCTGGATAACTTCTTGAAATAAACTCATTGTATGAATTCACTTTCTCATCTTGATTGCTCTTTTGCTCGTCAAAAATATTATCGGTGTTTATCTCAATTTTTGAATTTTCAATTTTACTTGGGAGTGCTGCATCTTCACTTTTGCAACCGCAAATTGCAATTGCTAGTAATAATATTAATAGTTTTTTCATAATATATCCCCCTTCACTTTATCAAATTATAACACAATAAAAAATATCAATCAACAAAAATCGATTGATATTTTGATTTATTTTGATTTATTTTGATCTGTATTTTTCCATAATCTCTTCTAAAAGTTCTGGTGATGTTTTTGGTGTATAACTGATGCAGTTTGCACCAGCTTCTATTGTTTTCAAAACATTTTCTGGTTTATGACCGCCAGTTGCAATGATTGGAAATTCTTCGCCAAGCATTTTTCTAATCTCAATCAAAAATTCTGCAGTTCTCTTGCCGCCAGCAACATTTAATATTCTTGCTCCAGCTTTTATCTTGCCTTTGATATCATCATTTAGTGATGCAACTGTAGCCACAACTGGTATGTCAATGTACTCTGACATTTCCTTTATAACTTCATTTTTCATCGGCGCATTTACAACAACGCCGAACGCTCCGTGAAGCTCTGCTTGAAAGGCAATCTCTATTGATCTGCTTCCCGTTGTTAGACCGCCGCCGACACCGACAAAAACAGGGATGGATGCAACTTCCAATATTGCCTTCGTAATCAAAAGCTCTGGCGTAAATGGATAAACTGCCATTACTGACTCTGCATTAGTGTTTCTGATTATGGCAACGTCTGTCGAGAACACAAGGCTCTTGATTCTTCTGCCCATAATATTGATGCCTGATGCCCTGTAGGTTTCTTCTGGAACTTGCTGAACATGCCTTCTTAAAATCGTGTCCACACTTGGGATAAATTTTCTATTTCCTTTTATCATCTTGCACCTCCTAAATAATATTCAATTGTGTCATTTATATTTTTAAATTTAACAATCTTTGCATTTGAAGTTTTTACATCGCCATTTCTCGTGGAAATTACAATCTCTGAAAATCCGAGTCGATCAGCTTCGCCAACTTTTGCCTGCAAACTTTCCGCCTTTCTAATCTCACCTGTCAAACTCACATCGCCAATGAAACAAACATCGTTTCTAATCGGCTTGTTGTAATAACTTGATGCAACGCTCATAACAATTGCAAGATTTATGCTCGGATCATAAGTCTTTAAGCCTCCAACCGCCTTTAAAACTACATTCATATCAAATAGTTTAAGACGCATTCGATCCTCTAAAATGCTAATCATAATGTTTAGCGTATCTTTTTTAATTGAGTCAGAAATTCTTGATGGATATGGAG
>CAMYPV010000121.1 GCA_947293975.1 uncultured Ezakiella sp.
AGTTATTAATAATTTTCTCATAATTACCTCCATTCTTAATTAATACATACCCATATATTGAGCGAGGCAATCGTTTAAAACCAGGATTTAATCTTTTTCCACCAGCGTCTTAACATTGGCGTGCGTTTTATACTTGTTTTTGCGATTAGATTAACTTCGTCAATTGCTTCGCCATTTTCGGTTAGTATTAATTTGCCCATGACTTGTCCGGCTTCAATCGAATCCTCGACGGGGTCATTGTGTTTTACCTCGAGCTTGTAGAGATTTTTTTTGTTTAACAATCGATCGCTTGTATGCTCTGGAATTATTTTTACATATTCTTCGTCAAAGTTAATTGGGTCAAGCTCTTGCTTGAACACCAAATCAGTGCCGATAACTCTTTTATACACATAATCGTCAAGTGCAATGTCAATCAATTCGCGCGACACATTTAATCTTTCCTTGTCGGTTTTTGCGCCGAACAAAAATGCAAACACGCGTCTCGTTTCGTCAACGCCCTCTGCATCTTCAGTCGCAGTTGTAATAAGACAGCGACCAGCTCTGTTTGTTGTGCCTGTTTTTAATCCATCAACTGTTTTGTAGCCCAAAAGCGGATTGGTCGATTTTATTTGAAGTCCGAGCCTTGGTAAATTAAGTTCAGATTTTTTTGTGTAATTTATTATCTCTGGATATTTTGAGAACAATTCTTTGATGAGTATCGCGAGATCTTTTATTGTTGAAGTGTTCTGATCATCGGTTGAAATGATTGGAAGACCGTGACTATTAATAAATCTCGTTTTTTCCATGCCAAGATTTTTTGCGCGTGCGTTCATTTTTTGCACAAAAGCGCCTTCACTTCCGGCAACCATTTTTGCCAATGCTTGAGCAGATGAATTTGCAGAGCGTATTAATAATAAGCTCATCAGTTCATCAACTGTAACACTTGTACCAAGCGAAATATTTACATCAGATCCATACAAATACAAATCGAGTTCGTCCTGAGTGTATTTGTATGAGTCGGTCATTTGCAATTTACCTTCGCCAATTGCGTCGTACACAAGAAGTGCAGTCATGAGCTTTGTAACGGAGGCTATTGCAATTTCGCTATCGATATTTTTGCCGTCAAGAATTTTATTTGTTGTAAAATCGTATATTGCATAACTTGCGTCAGTTTTTATTTCAGTAGCAAAATTAATTCCCGAAAAGAGAATTAAAAATGCGAGTATTAAAGATAGTTTTTTCATTATGAATTCACAAAGGCAAAGCGTAATGCGTGATATATAACAAGACCAATAGACGCACCGATTAGATTTAAAATGAAATCGTCAATCGAAGTGATGCCAGTTTTTGTTATATATTGCAAGAGTTCGATTGCAAGGCTAAGAGCAGCTGCAATCCCCAAAATATTTATATATCTTTTTGTGCGGTATTCGATAAACGGCAGCAAAAATCCTAGCGGCAAAAACATAAACATAGGACCTGTGAGAGTTTTAAAACCACTTGATAAAAATATACTGCCAGCGTTTTTAAACGATTCAACTGAAAATGCTTGAGATTTAAATGGAAACATTTGAAAACCGCGCATTAAATTGTTTGAAAAAAGTCTTGTAAAGATTGATGTCTTTAATAACACATAAATATAATACAAGAAAATTATAAAAGCAACCACACGTACAACAGTTGCTCGATCACTCCTTTTTGCCATGATACTCCTTTCTTATTTTAAAATATCTAGTAAATCCGATAAACCGTCATTAACATCTTCGCCAATAACAATGTCGGCAATGGATTTTGTTTTTAAATCAGCATTTCCCATTGCAACACCAATGCCAGCAAACTTGAGCATGTCGCGATCGTTTCCCGCATCGCCAACTGCGATTGTGTTCTCACGCAAAATTCCATATTCGTTCATAAAATATTTTATGCCAGCAGCTTTTGAAACATGACTTGCATTAATATCGATGTATCTGTCGTTCCATCTTGTAATTGCACAGCTTGGAATTATGCTTTTGATTTTTTCGTCATAATCTGGACTTACATACATCATAGCTTGCAAGATTGGAGCATTAGGCTCTGGGTCGATTTTGTAATTTGTTAACTTTGCAACATAATCTTCAAAATCCTTGTCCTCTTTTGAGAGGTGAAAATAATTTGCGGTTGCAAACATAACGGTTAAATTGTTTTCGTCACAGAATTGTTTGAGTGCATTAATGTTCTTTTCGTCAAGCTCGTCTTCGTGCACACATTTTCCATCGACAAAAATCATCTGCCCGTTTAAACATATATATCCATTAAAAATGCCGCTTTCCTTTATAAACTTTGGCATATTTATATGGTGGCGACCAGTCGCAATAAATAATTCGTAGCCGCGATTTTTTAATTCATTTAAAACATTAACAGTATTTTCGCTCCAAATTTCATCGCCAAAAGGTAAAAGCGTTCCGTCTATATCAAAAAATATTACTTTCTTATCTTTCATTGTTCTCCTCGTTTCTTATTGTATTATATCATTTTATAATAAATAGACGTGTGATGTCAAATATTATGTATAGAAATCTAATTAATAATGATCCTGTAAATTAGCATGGTTTGATGATTTTAAAAATTGGTGATACAATAAAAATATAAGGAAAGGCATTTATTGTTATTTTTTAAATTTATTTACGGGGTGATGAATATGAATAA
>CAMYPV010000122.1 GCA_947293975.1 uncultured Ezakiella sp.
GCTTTGGACTCGATGTAATTTACGAAGCCCTAAAAGCAAAAGCAGATGGAGAAGTCGAACCAATTGTGGATCTCTTTATAATTCCAATGGACACACAAAAAGAAAGTTTTATACTAGCCGAAAATCTAAGGCGACTAGGCCTAAGAGTTGACATTGAAAAAATGGATAGACGCGTCAAACGCTCTATGAACTATGCCAACAAAGAAAACATACCATTTACAACAGTAATTGGCGGCGACGAAATTGCCAAAGGACAAATCTATATCAAGCAAATGGAGACGGGCGTGGAGATGATTAAGGATATTGACGACTACGAAGGAATATATGAGTTTATTTGCGGTTAATTTCGCGACATTCTCGTGAAAAAATTTTTTAGTCCTCGATGTACGCTTGAGTACACCTGCGTCCTAAAAAATTTCTTTCACTTCGAATCTCATCGAAATTTCCTCGCAAATGGCATTTAGAAGAATTTTTGCTAAATGCAAATAATATGTAGAAAAAATTCTAATAGAAATAAAAAACAAATTTATATTTATGGCCCACTTTGATGATGGGCTTTTTTCTTGCCTTTGTTTTTGTCTTTGTCTTATGTTATGATGAAGGTATAAATAGAGGTTAAAGGGGGAAGGGATGATTAAGATTATCAAGAGGTCTTTTGCTTACATGCGAGACCACAGGTGGCAAATTACTTTGGGGGTTGTTTTAGCTCTAATACATACAATTTTTGGAATTTTATCCAGCTATTCTTTGAAACTTTTGGTTGATGATGTGCTTTTGAAGGGGCAGATAAAATGGCTGTGGCCTTTGGAGTTCACTTACATGGCCATAGTTTTTATGGGCGCGATTTTTATGATTTTAAGCACTAGGCTTTTTAGTTTGGCGGCGTCCAAGTGTCTTTTGAAAATTAAAAAGGAAATGTTTAATCATTATTTGAAGATGCATTATGAAGAGGCGACGAGGCTAAGTAAGTCTGATTTGACAAATCTTTTGACCTATGGGGTGGATTCCTTGTACGATGCTTTTAGTTCGGGCATTCCCATGATGATTTCTTCGATTATATCTATAACTTTGATTCTTGCCTTTATGTTTGCCCTCGATTTTAGGTTGACGATTATTTCTCTCTTCGTTTATCCTCTATTAGTATTTGTAAATAGTTATATACAAAAAATTATCAGTCGTGAGCAAGACCAGTATATGGATAACCGCCAGGCCCTCCTCAAGGAAATTGACGATGCTGTAAAATGCCACGATGAGATTTGGACCTACAATCTTTTGCAAGAGGTTGGAGAAAAGTTTTTAAAGCAAGCAGAGAGGGTTGAAGACTCGAGGATGAAGTTAAATGTGATCGGTGAATTTAGGTCGCAGGCTAGCTGGGTTTTAATTATGGTTCCATACCAGGCAATCCTTTATGGCATTGGCGGGATGCTTATGATTAAAAATGGCAATCCAAGCTTGGGTGTTCTTTTATCTTTTTCAAACTTCACCAACCTTTTAATAGGACCCGTTATGAGATTGGTAAATATATCTGGCCAATTGAGCGAGGCTGGTGTTGGCTTTGAAAAGATGGACAAGTTTACGGCTCTTGAAAGCCAAGGGGAAAAGATTATTTACTCTAATAATACTTTGATCAAGGCTGAGAATTTGAATTTTAAGTACAAACATGCAGACAAGGAAACTTTAAGCGGCATGAACTTTGAAATTGATGAGGGCAAGACTACAGTCCTTTGGGGGCAAAGCGGATCGGGCAAGTCCACCCTCTTAAAGATAATTGCAGGCATGCTTGCATCTGACGGCATAAAAGTCAGGGACAAATTGCAGGCAGACGATTTTATCAGGAGTAAAAATTGGGCCTACTTTCCTCAGGCTCCAAACACTTTTGACGGCAAGGTTCGAGAGCTCTTTAAAAATATCAATCCAAGAATGACTGAACAAGAAATGCTCGACCTCCTTGACAAAGTTGGAATGGGAATGTATTTTAAAAACAAGGAAGGACTGGACACAGAAATTAAAAACGCAGAAGCGACCCTATCGGGAGGCGAACACAGAAGATTTTGTCTGGCATTATTTTTGGCATACGGAGCAGATATCCTACTCTTTGATGAGCCAACGGCATCTTTGGACCAAAAAAACAGAGAGCAAATTATTAAAATCATCTCCGTCCTAAAAGAAGCAAATAAAACTTGTTTGATTTCAACCCACGACCAAGACCTCAAGGAAGTGGGAGATGAAGTTATTGATATGGGGAGGAAGTAAAAAATTATTTGTTATTTGCGGTTAAAATTGCGACTTTTTGCAGTGTTCGACTTTTTGCTCATTCCGACGTACACTTGAGTACGCCTCACTCGTCAAAAAGTCTCAGCCTACAAAAATTAATCAATTTTTCTTCAAAAACAACATGTAGAAGAATTTTTTCGTGTAAATAATGAGCGAGATAATACACTTCATTCGCAAAATTTCTTTCACTTCGAATCTCATCGAAATTTCCTCGCAAATGGCATTTAGAAGAATTTTTATTATATTAAAAATTATAAAATAACGTGAGGCATTTTTTATTCTTGACCACGCAAATAATATGTATAATAAAATATTTTGTTAATAAACAACAAAAAAATCTTGCA
>CAMYPV010000123.1 GCA_947293975.1 uncultured Ezakiella sp.
TTAGGAAGCATAACACCACCTGCACCAACTGTTATTCTATTTGTGTTATGAAGCATATGACAAATCATAACATCTGTCGCTGCACCAAGCACGGCGGGGCTGTTGTGATGCTCGGCAATCCAATAACGGCTAAAATCTCTTTGGTCTGCAAATTTTGCAAGTCGTACTGCGCGGTCAACTGCATCTTTTTGTGTTTCATCTTTGTATTTTGGTATTAAATTTAAAATTGATACTTTTGTCATAATAACTCCCTCCATTTAAAACATACCCATTGAGATGTGATAATAATTACAATCTTGGGTATTACATAAAAGAGGTGTATTATGGATATTTTAATTGGAAAAGGCGACAATCCGGTTTATTTAAAAACTGAAATGATGAATAGACATGGTCTTATTGCAGGAGCAACAGGCACTGGAAAAACTACTACATTAAAAGTAATTGCAGAGCGTGCCAGCGAACTTGGCATTCCGGTATTTTTGCCGGATGTAAAAGGGGATTTATTTTCGCTTGCAAGCCCTGGCGTTATGAATGAAAATATTAAATCAAGAGTCGAAAAAATTGGTTTAGATTATCATACAAATGCTTATGACATTGAAGTATGGGATGTTTTTGGAGAATTAGGTCATCCACTACGCACAACAATTAGTGAGATGGGACCACTATTACTTGCAAATCTTCTTGATTTAAATGACACTCAAGAGGGGGTTTTGAATATTGCATTTAAGGTTGCAGATGATGAAGGCCTTTTGTTACTGGATTTAAAGGACTTGCGTTCAATGCTATCTTATATTTCGGATAATAAAAAAGATTACACAACTAAGTATGGAAATATTTCAACGGCAAGTATAGGAGCTATACAGCGCGCTTTATTATTGTTGGAAAATGACGGTGCAGATTATTTCTTTGGAGAGCCAGCATTTGATATTAACGATTTATTTAGAAAAGAAGACGGACAAGGCATTATTAATATTTTAAACGCAAAGGTTCTTCACCAAAAACCAAGATTATACACGGCATTTATGGTATGGCTATTGAGCGAATTATATGAAAATTTACCAGAGGTAGGCGATCAAGAGTATCCTAAAATTTTATTCTTCTTTGATGAAGCACATATTTTATTCCAATATGGATCAAAAATTTTGATTGAAAAATTAACACAAGTAATTAGATTGATTAGATCAAAAGGTGTTGGCGTATTTTTTGTAACTCAAAGACCAGATGATATTCCAGAAGAAATTTTGTCACAACTTGGAAATAAAATACAACACGCTTTGCGTGCATTTACGCCTAAAGATCGTAAGATGATAAAGCAAACTGCTGAAAACTTTAGAGAAAATCCAAAATTTGATACAGCAGAAGCGCTTACAAATCTAGAAAGCGGCGTTGCATTATGCTCTGTGCTTGACGGTGAAGGAATGCCAACGGTAACTGAGCGTGCATTGATCGCACCGCCACAATCGGCATTTGATGCCATGCCTGATGATGAGGTCAGAGCATTGATACCTGGTGAAATGGATAAAAAATATAGAAATATGATTGACAGAGAGTCAGCGTTTGAAATATTGGATGAAAAGCTTGCAAAAAAGCAAGCGGAAGAAGAGAGAATAAAACAAGAAGAAGCCATACGAAAAGAACAAATTAAAAAAGATCAGGACGAATCTCGTGCATTAAGGCAACAAAAACGAAATAAATCAGAACTCGAAAAACAACTTGGCAGAATGACAAATTCAGCGTTAAACTCAATGTCAAGATCACTTGGAACAAAGATTATGCGCGGAATTTTGGGAAGTATTTTTGGTGGAAAATAATAATATATTGTTTAATTGAATAATTTATAGGGTATATAGTGGTTGTAAGAAATAAACTATATAAAGGAGGAACTATGCTTACAGATTTATTTATTGAAAACATGATCGGTCAAGAAATTGGCGATTTCAAAGTAACAGCTTATGATAGCAAGGGTAAATTTATCAATGTAGAAAAAGAGGACTTAAGAGGAAAATGGAGTGTATTTTTCTTCTATCCAGGAGATTTTACATTTGTTTGCCCAACTGAATTAGAAGATCTAGCAGAAAACTATGATAAATTCCAAGAAGTTGGATGTGATGTATATTCAATTTCAACAGACTCAGAATTCGTACACAAAGCATGGCATGATGAAAGCCCTGCAATTAGCAAGGTTAACTTCACAATGTTAAGTGACAGAACAAGACAACTTGGAGATATGTTCGGTGTATATGTACCTGAAGAAGGACAAGACCTAAGAGGAACATTTATCATCAATCCAGATCTAAAGATTTCTGCATATGAAATTCATGATATGGGAATCGGTCGTGACGCTTTAAGTCTATTAAGAAAAGTTAAAGCAAGCCAATTCGTATTTGAACATGGTGATAAAGTTTGTCCAGCAAGATGGAATCCAGGCGAAGATACATTGACACCAGGAATCGATCTAGTAGGTAAGATTTAATATTAACTAGAAGTTAAAACTCCCTTCGGGGAGTTTTTTATTACATATATACGAAAAACACTTGCATTTTAAATTCTACTGTGTTAAAATATAAGCAGTTACAGTTCACAATTTAAATTAACGGAGGTAAATT
>CAMYPV010000124.1 GCA_947293975.1 uncultured Ezakiella sp.
CAATACAATATAGCTTTTTAGATATTGAGCTATTATCAAACATAAAATTTTCAGTGTAGATTTTTAAATCTCCTGTGTAGAATTTTAAGTTTAGCGAAGATAAATCTAATAAAGCAGTAGCAATTTTATTACTATTGTTAACCGCATTAATTACTACACCGTCCTTATTAATAATTGGTACTGTTTGAGTTTTAAAATCCAAAAACAAATTTTCATTCATTGGAATAAAGTCGTAATAATTAATTTTGTCTTTTAAACTAAAGATACTTTTTGAAATATATTTATTTTTTTCTTCGATTTCATCTGATAAATCATCATTCGTGTCATCCTCTTTTCTATCAGTTTGATTAGAATACTCATCTTGATTAGAATATTCATTGTTGAATTCTCTATTATCAATTTCAAGATTCTTTTGACTATATGGTTTATCAAATATAAAAACCCTACTGAATTTTACTTGATTATTATCTACGTCATACTCAAAGTTAATCAATTTATCGCTTAATATTGGTCTTATTAAACTCAATTCATTTATATTTTTTAAATGTATAATTCCATCTACAATTAAAGGATATGCGTTTTCATTTGAATTTTCAGAATAATGATTTTCCAGTGACAAATACTCAATATCATAACGCCTTGAAAAATCTACTAAAGAATTATAGAAATTATCATATGCTTTATTGTCATATATAATATCATGTTCATTTTTATTATCATCTAAATTATCAGAATAGTTGACCATATCAAGCCTTTGTTCTTTAATATTGTCCAAATGTTCATTTAATTCTTTTAAGTTTTCTTTTTGATTTTTCACTGATGTAAAATACAACACAATTATTGAAACGCACAAAGCAAAGCAAACTAGTATAAATATAATACTTCTCTTATCAAGATCTTTATTAAAATTTATCATTTAGCACCTCAAAAGTAAGCTCATAATTATTGATACCATTCTTCTTAATTTCCTTTGTAACGAACTCTTTGTACTCGCTATCAATTTCATTTGGACACTCTATAATTATTTTAAGCATTGTATCATCAATATACGCTTTTATTAAATTATATTTATTGGAAATTACATCTATTGTATCAAAAATTTTGTTGCTTTCAACATACCTATAGCTTGTTAATACTTCATTAAAATTTTCATAAACATCGTTAGATGATAATTCATCAACTTTCTTTTCATTTTCAACAATTTTTTCGTTTAACATTAAATTTGATTCAATGTTAATCTGATCTTCTAATGCCTCTATATTTGAATTCATTCTATTAATGCTAAAGACTTCGAAAATGAGAATTGCTGATAGTATTATGGGAAAAATGTATTTAAGTCCAGTATTATTTTTTGAGGTTTTTTTATTTAATAGAAAATTCATAATAAAGTTATTTTGATTAAATACATCCATTGTATCAATTGATTTGAAGCCAATAGAACTCAAATAGCCGTTAATATTATCGTTGTCATTATACATTGACAGTATTAATGTAAAGTCACTAAGATCGTTAATAATAGAAGTGATGCTTGCTATTGATGATGCAGCAATCTCAAAGTCAAGCTCTTCGTATATTTCAGATTCAAGAGCATGTTCATTTCTTACTTTTAAATTTTCAATCGCTCTTTTATTGTAAGAAACTCTGTCGTCATAAAAATATTTTTCTACAATGCCATTTTTAATAATTATGAATGAATAGAAATTTTTATCAATAATAAAATAAATCTGATTTCCATTGGAGTTAGATATGCAAAAATCTAAATAACTATAGAGATTAATCTTAATATTCAAATCAGCTGAAATATTACGCATAGCTTCAATTGAATTTTTATCCATATTGTATATAACTTTTTCAGAATAATTTGTAATCAAATATTTAGAAGAGTCGATATATAAAGAAGCATCTTCTATAGTTTCATTACTTTTTAATTTTAAAGAATAAGACACAGGATCTAGTAATATCAAATTAAATTCCTTAGCATTAATTATTTTAACAAGCTTATTAAGTGTTAATGTAAGTAATTCATCGTCAATTCTTCCATTATTATCATAAATAGGAGTGGGAAAATAATAAGTGCATTCCTTATTATCATAATATTTTAAATAATATTTAGTAACAAAAATATTTTTTATCAAATTATACCTCCAGATATTAAAGTTGAAAATTCTGCGAATAAAAATGCAGGAAACATTGGAATGTGATAATCGCTATTCCTTATATATAATATAATACCATATATAAGTGAAAAAATTAAGTATGTCCACCAGAATATAATAAACTTATTTAACTCTAATGATGCAAATTGAAAACACAAAAAAATAATATCCGCCTCTCCAATGTATTTTCTAAAAAAGTTATTAGAAAAATAAAGAGCGAATATTATAATAGAAAAAATTATTTTGATCCAAAAATATTTGCTGTCAATAATCATTACTGCAGACAAAATTTGCAAGACATTTATTGCATACAAAAAAATTGAAGATACTGTTTTTGAGATAATATCTTCAATCGATAGTACAATTAATAATATAAGTATAAACACTGTCTCTTATACACATCTCCGAGCCCACGAGACC